>JALOQF010000128.1 GCA_025459425.1 Myxococcaceae bacterium
CGCCCTCTTCCGGCGAGAGCGCGGCCTGGCGCTTGAGCTGGCTGCGCGACGTCGTTCCGACTGCGTAGACGACCTTCGACAGGGCCTCGTCGAGCGTCGGCGCCACGGCGAACGTCTCGAGTACGCCGTCACCCTTCACCCCCAGCTTGTCGGCCCCGCGAAAGTCGTGCGTCGCCGGGTCCGAGAGCACCAGCTCGGCCATGCCGAAGTTGGCCATCACCCGTGCGATGGCGCCGAGGTTGTCGGGTGAGCGCAACTGATGGCAGACGACGACCAGTCGTTCGGGGAGTGCCGGGCTTTCGCTGGCTGGGGGCATCGCCGACCGGTATAATGGAGGTTGCCGTGATTCGTTTGATCCTGATCAGCTCCGCCGTTCTCGTCCTGTCTGCGTGCGGGGTGGGTCCCCTGCCCAGCCGCACGATGACGTCGTCGCAGGCGCTCGCGGGGACCGCAGAGTGGCTCGAGTTCGAGTCGCCGCAGGTGCGGCACGAGCTGTTCCGCGACGTGGCCCGCAACTCGGCGCAGCAGCAGGGGCAGACCGGCCCGGTGCTCTTTCCCGTCATGCAGAACGGCGAGCTCGTGGGCGGCCAGGCGGTCGACCTGCGGGGTGACCTGCTCCAGGCGCCCGACGCGGGCGTGCTGCAGCTCACCTTCGACACCCGCGGAGACCGCTTCACCGACGACCGCCGAGAGGCGTTCCAGGGGCTGTCGGAGCGTGAGGCCACCGAGCTCGTCGCCCGCTCGCTGCTCCACCGCTGGGGCGTCAAGTCGACGGGGCCCGTGCTCGTGATTCGGGCTCCGGGAGCACCCTACGCCGCCGCGTGGATCGACGGCGTGCTGCGCATCAACCCGGCCTTCGTCTACATGGCCGCGGCGCCTGGCTCGTCGTCGAACTGAAGCCGTGCAGCGGGCTTCGACGGTGTAAGAGGCCGCTCATGCCGGTCTCCGACGCGCTCCTGAACCAGCAGCTGGGCCACACCCTCTCGGCCACCGACTTTCCTGCGCTCGGTACGAAGTACCAGGGCAAGGTGCGTGACACGTACCGCAGCGGCGACCGGCTCGTGCTCATCACGACGGACCGCCTGTCGGCGTTCGATCACGTCCTCACGACGCTGCCCTTCAAGGGCGACCTGCTCAACTCGCTGGCGGCCTTCTGGTTCCAGAAGACGGCGCACGTGGTGAAGAACCACGTCATCGACGTGCCGGATCCCTGCGTCACCGTCGCGCGGCGGGCCGAGCCGTTCGCCATCGAGTTCGTGGTGCGCGGGTACCTCACCGGCAGCCTCTGGCGCGACTACGAGGCGGGGCGCGACCCGTACGGCCTGAAGCTGCCGCCCGGCCTGAAGCGCGACTCGAAGTTCCCCGCTCCGCTGCTGACGCCCTCGACGAAGGCGCCCATCGGCCAGCACGATGAGCCCTTGTCCGAGGCGCAGGTGCTCGAGCGGGGCCTCGTGTCGGCGCGCGACTGGCAGCGGGCCAGAGAAGCGGCGCTCGGCCTCTTCGCCGAAGGCACGCGTCACGCCGCCGGGCAGGGGCTGTTGTTCGTGGACACCAAGTACGAGTTCGGCGTCATTGGTGACGAGCTGGTCGTCATCGACGAGATGCACACGCCCGACTCGTCGCGCTTCTGGAGAGCCGACGGCTACGAGGCGCGCCTGGCCGCCGGGCAGGGGCAGGTGATGCTCGACAAAGAGAACCTCCGCCAGTGGCTCATCACCGAGCGCGGCTTCTCGGGCCAGGGAGCACCGCCTGGCATTCCCGACGACGTGCGGGTCGGCTTGTCGCAGAAGTACGTCGCGGCCTTCGAAGCCATCACCGGCCAGACCTTCTCGCCGCAGGTGGGCGAGGTGCGCGCGCGGATCGAGCGCAGCCTGAAAGCGGCGCGGCTGCTGCCCTGACCGTCAACCCGCCTTGAGCGGCTGCCACGCCAGCCCGGAGTCGGTGCTGTGGAACGTGGGGAGCGGCTCTGGCACCGCCTCGAGCAGCACGTCGTCGTTGGCGGCGTCGCTGCGGGCCCACGCCATCGGCGACCACGCTTCGGGCCCCGGAAGCTGCGGCTCGGCCACCGCGGCGGCGGCCTCGTCATCTCCAGCGAAGGTCAGAACGGCGGCGTGCAGGCTCATGCGAAAGCTGCAGTGCAAGCCGAAGCCCGCTCCCAGGCGAGCGACTTCCGGCGCGCGCCCCTGAGTCCAACCGACGTGGGCGGGTCGGCCTCGACCTGCGAATCCAGTGGCAGGGAAATCCTGAGGACGGCTGCCAGCCGTGGCGGCCGAAGACCCACGGCCCCAAGGAGCCCTTCGACAATTCGACCGGTTGCGCGTGGCATGGCGACTGCTTCGGTACGACGCTCATGTCCTCCCGCGTGAACGGTCCGCCCGCGACGTCACCAGCCCAACCGAAAAAACCGGCGACCCAGCCCTTCAAGGCGCTGCTCGACGAGGCGCGCACGGGCGGGCGAACGCCACCGGGGCTCGCGAAGAAGGCGCCGGCCCCCACACCGAAGACCGCTGGAGCCACCGCTACGTCCGTTCCGCCGAAGTCAGCCGCCGAAGCCTTCGCCGCCGTCACGGTCGCGCCGGCGCGCGGGAGCGTCTCGCAGGCCGTCGTCTCGGCGCAGCACGCCGCCACCACGCGGCAGCTGTCCACCGCGCGCGCCCACCACGTCGCCACGTCAGACCAGCTCGCCACCGCCCGCCTCTCGCATCACGAGACGCAGGAGCACCAGACGGCCACCCGCGTCATCGACCTCATCGTGAAGGAGCTCGTCTCGGAGTTCGAACCGAAGGCCTCCACGAAGCTCGGCAATCCGCTCCAGCCGGTCGCGGCGCCCGATGTTCCCTTTCCAGTCGAGGCGCGAGCGACACAGACGTCGACGTCGGCGCCGAGCGCTTCGGGCCCGACCTCGACGAGCGCGACGCCAGAGGCGAAGGCCGCGCAGGCCGTCGCCCTCATCGAGCGCATCGAGACCTTCGTGAAGTCGACCCGCCCCGCGCTGGCGATGACGCTCAACAATTCGCTCGGCGCTCGCGTCGAGATTGAAAAGCTGGGGCCCGGCCGCATCGCGCTCAAGCTCGTCGGGCAGAACGGCCCGCCCACGCCCGAGACGGTGAGCCGCATTCGTGACGAGCTGCGCGCGCGTGGGCTCGAAGTGGGCGCGCTCTCGGTCGGCTGAGAGCCGCTCGGCCCGTCACCCAACCGCTTCACCAGACCTCACGAGCGCTCGCCGTCACCCGGCCGGCGCCCGAGGCTCCACGAGCACGAAGAGCCACCGCGGCCGGCGCGAGCGGAGTGATTTCCGCTGCTCCGTCACGGTGGCTCCTGCGCTCGGCCGCGAAGGACGGCGCTTACTTGCCGCCAGCCAGGTCGAGCAGCGAACGCTTACCGTCCTTGTCCTTGAACTGCTCGGCCTCGGGCAGCGGCGACTTCTTTTCCGAGATGTTCGGCCACTTCGTCGAGAGGTCGGCGTTGAGCGCCTTGTACTCGCTCCACTTCTCGGGGAGGTCGCTCTCCGGGAAGATGGCCTTCGTGGGACACACCGGTTCGCACGCGCCGCAGTCGATGCACTCGTCGGGGTGAATCACGAGGAAGTTGGCGCCCTCGTAGAAGCAGTTGACGGGGCACACCTCGACGCAGTCGGTGTACTTGCACTTGATGCACGGCTCAGCAACCACGTAGGCCACGGACGACTCCCTTCTGGTGAACGACAAGTCGAATCGACGACGTTGGTGTATCGCCGCCGCGGGGTGATTTCACCCGAGAAAACCCTTCCGCTTCAGCAGCTCGGCGACGAGCACCGCGCCCTTGGCCGCGCCCATCTTCGTGTTGTGTGAGACGAGCACGTACTTCACGCCGTTCTCGAGCACGCCGTCGTCACGAAGCCGTCCGACCGAGGTGGCCATGCCGTCGTGGGTGTCGCGATCGAGCCGTGGCTGCGGGCGGAATGGGTCGTCGAGCACCTCGATCCACCGGGGCGGTGACGACGGCAGGCCATTGGCGTCGTCGTGGCCCTTCCACTCGCGCATCACCCGCGCGACGTCGGCGACCGTGGCCTTCGACTTGAGCGAGACGTAGGCCGCTTCGGTGTGGCCCTCGAGCACGGCGACGCGGGTGCAGGTGCACGAGACCTTGAGGTCGCTCCGCGGCGCGGCGAGCGCACCGAGGATCTTCTTCGTCTCGACCTCGACCTTGTGCTCTTCCTTCGAGATGTGGGGCACCACGTTGTCGATGATGTCGAGGCCGATGACGCCCGGTGAGCGGCCAGCGCCCGAGACCGCCTGGAGCGAGGTCATCATCACGGCCTTGACCCCGAACGCCTGCTCGAGCGGCCCGAGCGTGATGGCCAGGCCCGTGGTGGTGCAGTTCGGAATGGGCGTGATGAAGCCCTTCCACCCGCGGTTCTTCTGTTGGGTGCGAATGAGCTCGGCGTGCTGCGGGTTCACCGGCGGAATCAGCAACGGCACGTCGTCGTCGTAGCGGAAGGCGCTGGCGGCCGAGACGACGGGAATGTCCTTCGCGAGCCTGGGCTCGAGCTCCTTGGCAACGTCGCTCTCGACGGCCGAGAAGGCGAGATCGTAGTCGCCCGCCTTCACGTCATCACCGGCGACGACCTTCATCGAGGCGAAGTCGGCGGGCAGCGGCTCGGTGAGGAACCAGCCCATCATGCCGTTGGGGGCCTTGAGCGCATCGGCGTAGCTCTTGCCGGCGTTGCGCGGCGACGCGGCGAGCCCGGTGATCGACAACCAGGGGTGGGCCTTCAGCGCCGAGAGGAACTGCTGGCCAGCCAGCCCGGTCGCGCCTATCACCACGCATCGAAGTTTCTTCATGCGGCGCGCAATAGCGGTCCTGTCTCCCCGCTTCAAGCACGCCACCACCTCCGCAGGCCGAGCGGAGCCTCTCGAAGGAAAGCGATGCTTGCCTCCATTCTCACGTCCTTGATCGCGATCAACGGCTTCGTGCCGCAGGTGGCGTTCGAGTCACGTCCGTCACCGGATCAGGCGCCCACGCTGCAGCTGGGCGTGCTGTCGGAGCCGCTCCGCGGGGACCTCTCGCTGGCCGCGCGCACCTGGGCGCTCTCGAACCGCGAGCGGCTGGGGCTCCACCCGGCGTCGACGCTGGTGTTCGAGACCGGCTTCGCGACGCGCTTTGGCGCGAGCCTGCACTACCGGCAGGTGCTCAACGGCGTCGACGTGTACCAGGGCAAGCTGGTGGTGACGGTCGACCAGCGCGCGCGCGTCGTGCAGGTCTCGTCGAGCGTGGTGGGCGCGCGGACGGTGAAGAGCCTCTTCCTCGTCGACGAGGCGCAGGCGCTGGCGAAGGCCGCGACGAAGGTGCCCTTCCCGGCCCTGCGAAGGGACGACAGCCGGCTGCCGTACGGCGGCGCGCAGCGGGCCTTCTTCGCCATCGACGACGCGTTGCGCGCCGGCTGGCTCGTGCACGTGGCCTCGTACGACCCATCGACCAACTGGTACGTCGCCATCGACGCCGAGACCGGAGACCCGTTCTTCGTGCAGAACCGGGTGCACCACGCCGAGTTCGACGCCAACGTGTACCCCATCTCGCCCGGCCCGCCGGACGGCGGCGGCGTCGGCATCACGCCCACCGTCATTGGCTCGCTCCTTCGCCCCGACGGCGGCTCGTTCATCGGCCAGACGTGTGAGCTCTTCCTCGCGGATGGCGGGTTCGCCACGGTGGACAACGACGCTGGCGTGCTCTGCGGCGATCAGCTGACCACCTACAACTGCTGCACGAACCAGGACTGCGTGCCCGACGCAGGGCCGCGCCGCATCGCGGGCCCGACGAGCATCATGGGCTTCACCATCAACCTCGACCTGCCCGTGTGCGACCGCGTGAACCAGGCCACCAACCAGCGCGACGCGGGTGACTACCGGTACGCGCCCGTCGACCCGCCGGTGAACCGCATGGCCGTCGACGTGAACGACCCCGCGAACTCGGACACGTTCGCGCACGTGCATGCATTCTACCACGTGAACCGCGTGTACGACTGGCTGCGCGGGCTGTCGGGACGCGCGGGCACCGTGTTCCCCACGAGCCAGCCGGCCATCGGGCCCTTCCGCATGCGCGACGAGCGGCGCACGCCTGCGCGCAAGCCGGCGGTGCTCACCAACGTCGTCATCCCCGACTTCCAGAACTTCGGGAACATCGAGGGCATCCCCCAGTGTCTGCCGCCGCCGATCGGGCAAGGCATGGGAACGTGCCGGGTGCGCGGCTTCGGGCGGGTCGACAACGCGGCCTTCCTGCCGTCGGAGCAGTTCGCGCAGCTGCCGATTCCAGGGCTCTCGACTGGCGTCGACACGCTGATGATCTTCCAGGGCAACGCGGCCGACGCGGCCTACGACGCGACGGTGCTGTGGCACGAGTTCGGCCACGGCGTCGTCTACGCCACCGCGGCGCTCACCTTCGAAGACGTGGCGCTCGACAACCGCTCGGCGAACAACGAGGGCGGCGCGCTGCACGAGGGCCTCGCCGACTACATCGCGGGCGCGTTCGGCAACAGCGCCGACGTCGGGCCATACTTCGGGCCGCGGGCGCTCGGCGCGGCCGGGGTCATGGGCGTGCGGCAGGACGGCTACCTGCGGTCGATGAACAACGCGCTCGCCTGCCCCGGCGTGCTCTGGGGGCAGGTGCACCAGGACAGCCAGCACGTCTCGGCAGCGCTGTGGCAGGGGCGGCTGCAGAACCTCGGCACCGACAACGGCGCGACGTACGACGCGGCGTTCTACGCCATGCTCGTTTCGGTCGCTCCCAACGCCACCTTCGCCGACGTCGCGCGGGTGATGGCGGCGCGGGTCTCGACGGCCTTCTCGCCCGCGGCGGGCACGGCGCTCGAGCAGATCTTCCAGACGAAGGGCGTCACGGGGTGCTCGAAGGTGCTCGAGGTGACCGACGCGTCGCCAGCGCGGCCGTACTTCGGCATTCCCCAGGCAAGCATGCTGCCCAACGCGCAGGTGCCCGGTCCGTTCCAGTTCAAGATCGCGGTGCCGGCCGGCGCCCAGGCCATTCGGATTCGAGGCCAGCAGCAGGGCGGCGGTGGGTTCGGCGGTGGCATGCCGCCCGCGCTGACGGTGCTCGCGAAGACGCAGAGCCCGGTGACCTTCACGCGCGCGGGCGCGAACCTCACCAACGACGCCGAGTTCACCGGCACCGCGCGCTCGAACGGCGGCGGTCTGGACGCGCGGGTCGACGTGCGCATTCCGTGTGGGGCCACGCAGGAGGTCTACGTGGCGCTCACCTCGCGCGGCGGCGGGGCGGTGCTCCAGAACCTGCAGGTGACCGCGGAGCCTTTGGTGGGCTGCATGTTCCCCGTGCCCGACGCGGGCGTGATGCCAGAGCCCGACGCCGGAGTGATGCCAGAGCCCGACGGTGGTGCGGGCGCGACCGAGACGAAGCGGTTGGCCTACGCCGGGACCATTCAGCAGCCCACCGCGGTGACCGGCTGCGGGTGCACGTCGCTCGACGGTACGGCGATGCTGGCGCTCATCGGCGTCGTCGGGGTCCTTCGTCGCCGCGCGCGACGCTGAGCCGGAACGCCCCTCGAAGTCCGACGCGACTCAATCGAAGGCAGCGAGCCCGCCATCGGGTGGTGGCGCCGGTGGCCTCGAGGCCGGCGCAGCACCCGAGCGGGCATCGCTCTTCCCGTCACGCGGGTCGACCCGCGCCCGTCGAGCGGCGTCGATGGCCTCGAAGGCGGCCAGTTCTTCGTCGGTGGCCGGCGTGCGCAGCTCGTCCTTGAGGGCGAGCGACTGGTGCTCCGAGACGAGGTTCCACACGCCGTTCTCTTCGGCGAAGACCCACAAGACGCGGAACGGCGGCGCGGTGACGGTCTTCTTGCCGCTCCCCTGGCGCAGTACCACGTTCGCGGCGACCCACCCGGTGCGGCCGCCGGGCGACAGGCGCGCACGAATCGGCCCGTCGACCTTGTACGAGAACACGCTCTTCTTGAGCGCCGCGAGCTGTGGCTTGAGCAGCTCCTTGAACTTCTTTCCGTTCTCGAAGAACTCCGAGGGCCCCGTGCCGATGATGACCACCTCGGGCCGCTCGCTCACGCGCTCGTACTTCACGCCCACGTCGTCGAGGACCCGGCGCGACAGCCCCACGAGCTGATCCGAGTCGGCGCCACGCTCGGCGAGCACGTCGGCCGGCGGCAGGTACTTTCGGGCGGCGTCGGCGGCGAAGATCTTCTCGTCGGGGACGGCGAGCGAGACGTGCACGGCATCGACGAGCCAGCGCTCGTCGGTCTTGATCAGATGACCGCTCACCCGCACCACCCACTTCGTCGAGCGGGCCTTCGTCTCCCACTCGACCCGCGGCACGTCCCAGAACCAGGCCGACCGCCCGTCGGGCGCCACGCCCACGTCGATGCGGCCCGTGCGGATTCGTAGCGTGGCGGTGCCGAGCCCGATGGCGAGCAACGCCTGACGGGCCACGTTGATCACCGGATCACGCTGGGCCCAGGTGTCGCTGGGCGCGAGACCGTACGCCATCACGTCGGGCGCGAGCCGCCCTGCGAGTGGATCGGGGTCTCCGGTCTCGAGCGTCGAGTAGATGAACCGCACGGCGTCGCGCACCTCGGCGCGGGGATCGGGCGGCGGCGCTGGCTCGACCTTCTTCGGCGGAGGCGCCTTCGTGCACCCGACCAGGCCAACCACCAGCAGCACCCCAAGCACTCGCCACGTCATCGCTGCCCACTCCATCGTGTCGGCTCGGCTCCCGCCACCGTTCCGCGCCGCGACAACCTACCTGCCCCGACATGGACCTCCTGTCGCACGGCGGTGACTGCTTCCCACGCGTCGCGAAACACTGTCAGCGTCGTTGACATCTTTCTTCCGTGAGCCCGCCGCATTCTTGAACAGGTGGTGCCTCGAGTTCAGACAGCGCGACTCGGTGAGGTGGCTTCTCCCTGGGCAGGCCCCTCGGAGCGCCACGCCCGACGCGTTGGCACGCCGCCTGCCCTATCCCTCTGAGAACACTGTGAAACCTTCGGGTTTCACCCTTCTGCACCTGGGGCTGACCATGAATCGGACACTCTTCGCAACGCTGGTCTCGCTGGCCCTCGTCATGGCGGGCTGTGGGACGGGCGATGCCTCGTTGCAGATGCCGGCGGTCGACATCGACCAGCCGGACCGCGAGGAAGGCTGGAGCGACGACGCGAACCTGCGCACCTCCACCACGCTCGACCCCATCTTCGAAGGCGCGGGGCGCGCGTTCAACGTGTCGCCGGCGCTCCTGAAGGCCATCGCCTGGGCGTCGAGCCGCTTCGAGATGGTGGCGAGCGAGGCCGACTTCGAGGGCGCTCCCGAGGCCTACGGCCTCATGGGCCTGGGCGGTGACGTGCTCACCAGCGGCGCCGCGCTGGCCGGGGTGACGGCCGAGGCCACGAAGCGCGACGCGAGCGCCAACGTGCGGGCGGCTGCGGCGTGGCTCGATGCCGAGGCGAAGACGCAGGCCATCGACCGCGCGCGCCTGCTGAACTGGGTGCCGGTCGTCGCCGCTTTCTCGCGCATCGAAGACTTCCAGGCGCGTCAGGCCTTCGTGAAGGGCGAGGTGTTCGGCGCCATCACCGAGGGCGTCGGCGCGTTCTCGGACGAGCTGGCGGCGAGCGGTCAAGCGCTCGAGCTCGAGGCGGCGGTGGGCGAGATCGCCACCGTCTCGCAGGGCCTGTCGCGCGCGCCCGACTACGAGCGGGGCGTCTGGCGCCCGTCTCCCAACTTCAGCGCGCGTTCGGGCCGCGTGCAGATGGTCATCATTCACACCTGCGAGGGCGCGTACACCGGCTGCTACTCGTGGCTGGCCAACAGCCGCGCAGGCGCGTCGGCGCACTACGTCGTCAGCAGCGACGGCCGTGAGGTGTCGCAGCTCGTGCGCGAGTCGCAGCGCGCGTGGCACATCGCGGCCGACTACGCGTGCAGCCGCAACGGCAACAAGCGCTGCGACCTCAACGGCGTCGGCTCGAACGACTTCACCGTCGGCATCGAGCACGCGGGCTTCGCCTCGCAGTCGTCGTTCTCGGCGGGAATGATCGACGCGTCGGCGCGCCTCACCTGCGACATCACGCAAGACCACAACATTCCCCGCGACCGCTTCCACATCGTCGGCCACGGGCAGCTGCAGCCGTGGAACCGCACCGACCCGGGCCGGAACTGGCCGTGGAGCAGCTACATCCAGAAGGTGAACGCGTTCTGCGGCTCCTCGCCTGCGCCGACGCCGACACCGACGCCGACACCGACGCCCACACCGACGCCGACGCCTTCACCCGCGACGCTGGTCATCGACAGCAACAACGCGAACAACAACCAGGCGCGCGCCTACATCCAGGTATCGGGGAACTGGAAGAGCTCGACGAACATCGCGGGCTACTACGGCAGCGGCTACTGGCACGCCTCGACGGCGCCGGTCAGCGATGGCGCCGCGTTCTTCTTCAAGCTCGACGCGGCAGGTGCGAAGACCATCGACGCATGGTGGACCGCTGCCAGCGACCGAGCGCCCGACGCGACGTACGTCGCCTTCAACGCCCAGGGCCAGAAGGTGGGCGAGGGCACGGTGAACCAGGCGCGCAACGGCGGGCAGTGGAACCAGGTGGGCCGGTTCAACTTCACCGCGGGCTGGAACAAGGTCGTGCTGTCGCGCTGGTCGACCAGCGGCAAGGTGGTCATCGCCGACGCGCTGCGCGTGCGGTGACTCATCGGCTCGTAGTGCTCGCGGCGCTCGTCGCCGTGGGCGCATGTCGTGAAGGTGGCTCCTCGCCGACCGCGGCGCAGAGGCCTTCGGCACAGCCCGCTCCTGGTGCGCCCACCGCGAGGCTGGACTCGAGTCGAGCGAGCGATCCATCGGCCTCGACTGAACGCAACGGCCACCCGACGGCCGCGGGTGGCTCCAACGACTCGAGCCTGACGAACGAATCGATCCTGGACGCAGGGTTCCTCCGCGACGCCGTCGAGGCCCAACGCCCGTCTGTCGCCCGTGCAGGAACGCTGGCGCCGCCGTCGTCATCGGCCACCCCGTCGTTCGTGGAGCACCGCGAGCCCACCGGCCTGCTGGCGGAGCTCGCCGACGCCGGGTGGGCCCTCGCCTTCACTTCGGAGCGCAGCGGCACGCCGCAGCTTCACCACACCTCGGCTGGCACCGAGCGCGCGCTCACCGTCGACGCCACCCACCACCTGCAGGACGTGGCCCTGCGCCGAAACGAGCTCCTCGTCTCGCGCGTCGAAGGCCCGGCCGAGCAGCTCGTGGCCGTGCGCATCGCCGACGGCGGGATGCGCGACGTCACCCCCGGCTTCGAGAAGGCCCACGCCGCGGTGCTTTCGCCCGACGAGTCCCACGTCGCCTTCGAGTCATCGCTGGCGGGCGCCTCGGACGTGGCGGTCGTGCCCTTCGATGGGAGCCGCCCTCCCCGCCTCGCCGCGCGTGAGCCGACGGGCTCGTTCCAACCGGCCTTCACGCGCGATGGCCGCGCGCTCGTCGTCACCAGCAGCGGAACGGGAGACCCCGAGCTCTACCTCCAGCCGCTCGACGCCGGCACGCCCGCGCGCCTCACGGCCTTTCACCTCGAGGACTTCGGCGGCGTACCGTCTCCCGACGGCGTGTGGATGGCGTTCGTCTCGAACCGCGAGGGCAGTGACCGCGTCTTCCTCCAAAGGCTCGATGGGCGTGGCGCACGCCGGCTCTCTGCCGAGGCCCGCACGGGAGACTTCGCCGAGAGCAACCCGGTGTGGATGCCCGACGGGCGCTCGGTGCTGGTGACGCTCCGCGAGGGAACGCGCCTGTCGGTCCAGCGCATCGACGTGAAGACGCGCAAGGCCGGGTGGACGACGAGCTTCAACGCGCAGCTCCCGGCCCCCAGCCCCGACGGGCGCTTCATCGCCTTCGTGTCGGACCGCGCAGGCAACGCCGACGTCTGGGTGATGCGAGCCGACGGCAGCAGCGCCACCGCCGTCACGAGCCACGAGGCACCGGAGTACGGCCCACGCTGGACGCGGGCTGCTCCGCGGTGAGCGGCTTCGTTCAGCGTTCGGCCGACACCGCCGGGCTCGCCCGGCCCGAGTCCGGTGGCGGCACCGGGCCCAGGTACAACAGCGGGTCGACGGGCACGCCGTCTTTGCGCACCTCGAAGTGCAGGTGGGGGCCGCTCGTCTTTCCAGAATCTCCGACGGTCGCCACCACCTGGCCCTCGCGCACCTTCTGGCCAGTCTTCACGCGCACGTCCCGGTTGTGGGCGTAGAGGGTGATGAGCCCACCCGCGTGCTCGACGATGACGATGAGCCCGTAGCCTTTCTGTTCGCCGGCGTAGAGCGTCGTGCCTGGCGCGGCGGTCTTCACTGGCGTACCGGCAGGCGCGGCCAGGTCGATGCCGTCGTGGGGCTCCTTTCCCTTCCGGCCGAAGCGCGCGTACAGCACCCCACGAATCGGCCAGCTGAGCGGGCCGTTCGACGTGCCCACCTTCGTCAGCACCTTCGGCGCCTTCTTCTCTGGCGTGGCCGCGGCCGGGCGCGCAGGTGGCGTCGGCTCGGGCGAATCCGCTTCGACCACCTTCGCCTTCGGCGCCTCGGCACCCGGAATTCGCAGCCATTCGCCCACCTTGAGCTCTCGTGGGTCGTCGATGGCATTGGCGCGCATGAGCTCGTCGACCGACAGGCCGTAGGTCCGCGCGATGCGGTACAGCGTCTGGCCCTTCTCGACGCGGTGCCGCACCTCGCCCGAGGCCGTGACGAGGTCGGGCTCGCGGTGGGCGGCTGGAACGAAGCCGCTCGACGCAGACGTGGTGACGCACGCGCTCGAGAGCGCGCCCACCACCACGAGGGCCAGTCGCGTCGACTTCACCGGGCGACGAGTGTGCGACAGGCTGCGACAGGGGCCAGTTTTCGGCTCCATGCGCCCCGCGCGCCGGGTGGGGCGGCAGGGCACGCGTTGGTGGTCGGCGCAGCGTGCTCTGTGGCGGAGGCCGGCGCTCGAGGCTACGGCAGCGCCGATTGGTGAAGGCTGGCCGACGCCTCACCGCGCATCGCCGGCCGCGACGCCACCAACCGCCGCATGCGCGCCAGCACCTCGTCTGCGAGCCGACGGGTCCCCTCGCCCACGAGGCGCTGGTGCTGGCGTTCGGTGGACAGGTCGACGGCGAGCGGCACCGAGGCCACCTCGCCACGGACGCGCTCATGAATGGTGAACAGAATCGTGCCGGTCTTCACGTCGAAGAGCGTGGCCTCGAGCACACCGGTCGTCTCGACGGTCGTCCCTGGAACGAAGAGGGCGGCCACGAGGGTGACGTAGGCTGCAGCAGCGGGGTTGGCGCGCACCGAGTCGACGAAGCGATGGCGCATGAGCAGCAGGTACTCGGTGCGGTAGCGGGCGGCGAGCTCGCGGAGGCCCGGCAACCCGCGCTCGATGGGCCACTCGCTCGACACCTCGGTCGCCAGCTCGACGAGCCCCGACCCTTCCAGCGCGGCCACCACCTCGGCTGGCGAAGCCTGCACGGGCACCTCGTCGGACACCTCGTAGCGCGCAGCCACGGGGAGCACGCCGACGCGTGCGTTCTCCTCGAGGTAGACCGGCGCCGCGAGAATGGCGCGCAGCTCGGGCTCTGCGATGGCCGTCCGGTCCCTGGCGAAGTGGTTCTCGACCAGCGGCGCGGCGGGCGTCGGGCTCGCGTCGAAGGTCATCGGCGAAAACTCCATCGCGGCCTTCCGACTGGTCGCGCAACCGAAGGTCGAGAGCACGACGAGCGCTGCGGCGAAACGAAGCATGGGCATTCCTCGGTGAAGGGTTGCGCGCGAGCAGACACCGCGCGAGAACCGGGCGACGCACCTGCGCCACATCGTTTCTTCATGGAATCGGCATGAGCGGCCACGACCTGCAGACGCGACTCGAGTGGCTTCCGTGAGCGCCTGGCAGCTCGCGGTCCGCCGGGCCGTCTCGAGCATTCCGAAGGGCCGCACGGCCAGCTACGCGCAGGTCGCGCTCCTCGCGGGGAAACCGGGCGCCGCGCGCGCCGTGGTGCGGGCGCTCGACGAGACGATGCCGTGGTGGCGCGTCGTCAAGAGTGACGGCACGGTGGCGAAGGAGATGCTCGCGAAGCAGGCCCCGCGCCTGGCGGCCGAAGGCGTCAGGCTGGCGAAGCGACGGGTACCGCCGGAGCGCCGGTGGACACCGTTCGCGCCCGCGGCCACAGAAACGACGCCACCTCGGGCCACACCGCGTCCTGCAGCGCCGAGCGGAAGAAGCCGAAGTGGCCAATCGCCTTCACCCCGCGCTGCCGCGGCGTCAGGTGCACGCGCTCGACCCTCGCGTTGACGTACCGCCCGTGGAGCCAGTCCACCGCCTGCCGTGGCGCGTAGTCGTCGTCTTCGATGCTGAAGGACAACAGCTCGGCGCCCACGCGCTCGAACCCCGTGGCCGGCAGGCCGTCACCGAAGAGGTAGTCGGGCCGGCGGCACCAGCGCGCCCATTCGAGCGCGACACCCTTCGGCAGATCTTCACCGAGCCCCAGCTGGCCGGGGACGTAGCCCAGCGCCGTGCCCACGACGGGGAGCAGCCCGTACCAGACCGCTGCCTTGTGCAGCGCCGAGGCGCCGCGCCAGTGGCCCCAGTAGCCGCTCTGCGAGGCCACCGTGACGGCCTTCTGAACGTGCCCGGCGCTCTCGGCGAGGCCCAGCAGCTGACCGCCCACCGAGTGCCCCACGTAGTGCAGCGGCCGCGCACCCGCGTCTTCCTGCGCGAAGTGCAGCACGCCCTCGAGGTCGCGCTGCCCCCAGTCGCGCATGCGCGCGTCGAACCCACGCAGCTTCGCCGGCCGTGACTCGCCCACGCCCCGGTAATCGAACGTCAAGACCGTGAAGCCCCGGAGCGACAGCCACGCCGCGAAGCGCGCGTAATACGCCTGCTTCACGGCGGTCGCCCCGCCGATGACGACGTAGGGGCCCGCGCCCTGCTCGCCATACTTCCGCGCGCCGAGCGCGTACCCATCGGTGGCACTGATGCGAAGGGGCGTGGCCATGGCTCATGTCTCCAGTGGAGACACTAACGCCTGACGAGGAGCGCCGCAACGCCCTGCCCCAACCTCACGGCTGGCCGCGCGACGTGCCGGGGCTCACGACGGTCTCCACCCCCGGTGACGGAAGCGCACCGCAGCGCCACTGCTGCGCTTCTTCGCGAGGACCCCGCACATCACCCCGCGAGCAGGGCAGCTCCAACCGGCCGGTGGACCTCGTGCGAGAGGGCGTCGTCCGCGGAGGGCCCCATCGTCCGGCGGCTCGAGTCGCGGCCCATCATCACCACGGCGGCGCCACGCGACCTCCGAGCGAGTGAGCGCCAGCATCGGCCGCGTCGAGGAGCACCCGGCCCGCGGTGAGGTCGGCCTTCGCCGCCTCCTTGAGGGCCGCCGTGGCCTGCTCGAGCGCCTTCGCCTGCAGCGCCTGGTGGGCCTTCGCGTACTGCCGCGCCGCCTCGTCGAGCGCCTCCGAGGCCTTCGCGAGCTCGGGCCGGGCGGGGAACAGGGTGACCAGCGCCTCGGCGTCGTCACGCCGCACGGCGGCCGCCAGCGCCACGCCGCCCGACAGCTCGGGCGTCACCACGTCGTTGCCGTGGCGCTCGAGCGCCTTCGCCGTGTCTTCGACGGCGACGGAGCCGACCGACGGGCCGGCGGTGCGTTGGCCGATGAGCCCCCTGCCGTTGATGGCGAGCAGCGTCGAGAGATCGATCGCCGGCGCCCCCGCGGGCTCGAGCACGACGAACTGGTAGACCCACGGGTACTGCATCGCCAGCGACAGCGACTCGACGGCGAGGAGCAGCCGGGCCGTCGGCACGCTGAGGCCGGGGTGGCCAGCGGGGCGCTCCGCGGGCGTGCAGCGCGCGTCGTCGTCGCACCAGGGCTCGTAGTACTCGAAGTGGGCCTCGTCGTAGCCGACCACCACCACGCTGTGCGGAACCAGGCCTCGCTGCTCGAGCAACATCGCGCGATCGAGCGCGAGGCGCACCGCCCGGCCGCCGGCGATGGCCGTCTTCACGGCGCGCACGAAGTCGTCGGCGCTGTCGGTGGTGACGAAGCGCCGCGTGAAGCCCAGGAGCGGCGCGGCCCGCAAGAGGCCCGCCTCGACGTCCTGCCCGGGGAGAAAGCCGCTGCGCCGCGGAATCGGCCGGGCGCCCCAGGTGATGCCGGTGAGGAAGTCGATGGTCGCGCGCGGCACCAGCCGGCCCTGCTGCGCGGCGAGCATGCGCAACGACGACGAAGCGCCGTGATCGAGCCGCTCGCTGAACCAGGGCACGTCGGTGAGGCGAAACGTGGGCGGCGGGGTGCCCAGCATCGCGGCAGGCAGGGGCTCGGCCCGGTACTCGGCGCCGTAGTACGCCTGCACCGCGCCGCGCATGACGACGAGGTAGCCCCCGATGAGCCCGGCGAGCAGCAGCAGCCCCGAGACGATCAAGACGGTCTTCCAGGGAAACGCGCGCGTGGCCATGAGGGCGCGGTGTAGCGGCAGGGCTTCGAAGCGTCGAGGCTCCGTTCAGCTGTACGTCGCCTCGAGGTAGCGCTCGATCTCGAGGCTCTCGAAGCCCTGCCACCCGGTGTTCGGGTCGTGCAGCCAGGGCACCTGCATCTTCCCGCTGCGGGCGACGAACCCGGCCCGGCGTGGGCTCCCCTTGGCCACGTTGTGGAGCAGGTACGGCAGCTCGAGCTCGCACAGCAGCGAGCGCACCAGCCGGCACGGCGGCGAGGACTCGAACGAGTACAGCTCGAGCGGAGCGAGCGGCGCGCGAGATGGACGCGCCACGGTGCCCCGACCGCCCGTCAGCCAGCGAGCGAGCAGCCCCGTCACCAGCCGCACGGGCGCGGCGTTGACCACGATGGGTGCGCGGCCCGTGCCGTACCGCGCGTACAGGTGCGCGACGATGGCGTCGGCGCCGATCAGCGTGACGCCGGCGTCGGGATCGTCGAGGCGCGGCACCGGAGCGGCCTGCAGCTCCAGGCGAAAGCGCGTCCCTCCACGAGGACACGGGCGCACCTCGGCGTCGAGGTCGAGCGCGCTCAACGCTTCGCGAACGATGCGGGACTGTGGACACCCCTCGAACTCCCACAGCCGGAGGAGGCGCTGGGGTCTCGGCCCGGACGGCTCCACCACGGTGCCTCGCGCGAAGCGCACACCCGACGCCGTGAAGCCGCCCAGCAGCGCCAGCTTGCGGCTGAGCGTCGTCGATCGATCGGTCAGGGTCTGGCCGAGCGCCCTCGTGGTGTCGACGGTGACGCGCACGAGCCCGGGCTTGTCCATACGGGCCTCGGTCACAGCGGCGTGAGGAAGCGCGCGATGACGGTCTTCACGCCGGCGTCGAAGCGCACCAGGATCTTCGCGTTGGGGCCCTTGCCGTTGACCTCGACGATGACGCCCTTGCCGAACTGCGAGTGCTGCACCCGCTGGCCGCGCACGTCGTGGTCGCTCCCCTGGTGGTCCCGCGGCGACGGAGAATGGGCGCGCGCGCGGCCTGCGGCACGTGCTCGACGGCCGGCAGCCCCTCGCCATCGACGTCGAGGCCGAAGAGCTCGGGTGGCACTTCGGACAAGAAGCGCGAGGGCGGGTTGAAGCGCAGGTCGCCGAAGAGCGCGCGCTGCTGGGCGAGCGAGCAGATGAGGCGGCGCCGCGCGCGGGTGAAGCCGACGTAACAGAGGCGACGCTCCTCGGCCATGTCGTCCTCGGACGCCTCCTGGGCCGTGGCGCGGCGATGGGGAAAGATCTCTTCCTCCATGCCGGTGAGCGCCACGACGTCGAACTCGAGGCCCTTGGCGGCGTGGAGCGTCATCAACGACACGCGGCCCTGGCCGGCGCCCGACTCTCCGTCGGCGTCGCCCACCAGGCTGATGCGCTCGAGGAAGGCCTGCAGGGGAGGCGCCTCGACCTCGAGCGACACCGGCTCGACCGACGAGACGATGGGCTCGGGGGCGACGACCTGGGCCTCGGGCGCTGGCGCTGGCCCTGCCTCGAGCATCGAGAAGAGATCGTGCTGGGCCGACGGCGCGCTCTTCTTCGCGCCGCGCGCGGGCTCCGGGGGCGGCGGCGGCGGGGCTGGCGCGAGCTCTTTCACCTCACCCTGCGCGGTGGTGGTGCCCTGCGCCTCGGCGCGCTCACGGTCGAACTCCTGCGTCGCGGTGAGCAGTTCGCGCAGGTTCTCGGCGCGGGTGAGCGCGTCGTCGCTGCCGTCGGCGAGGTAGCCGGCCAACAGGCCCGTCTTCTCGAGCATCACCTCGGCCGCGCGCGTCACCTCGGGCGCGGCCCGGGCGAAGGCCACCAACTCGTCGAGCAGCGCGCGCACCTGCGACAGCCGCTTCACCGCGCCGCCGTTGAGCGTCTCGATGCGGCTCGCCTCACCCAGCGCCTCGTACAGGCTGATGCCCGCGTCGGCGGCCCACCCCTTCAGTCGATCGACCGTCGTCTCGCCGATGCCCCGCGCCGGCACGTTGATGATGCGCTCGAGGTCGGCGTCGCTCTTCGGGTTCACCATGAGCCGCAGGTAGCTCGCCGCGTCCTTCACCTCGGCGCGCTCGTAGAAGCTGCGGCCCGACACCAGCACGTAGGGCACGCGAGAGAGCCGAAACGTCTCTTCCAGCACGCGGCTCTGCGCGTTGGTGCGGAAGAAGACGGCCATCTGCCCGAAGTCGGCGATGCCCTGGTTGCGCAGATCGTGCAGCTTGAGCGCCACCGACTGGGCCTCACCGCGCTCGTCGCGGGCGGCGATGAGCTCGAGGTTCTCGCCCCGCGCGCGGGCCGACCACAGCTTCTTGGGCATGCGCTTGCGGTTGCGCTCGATGACCGCGTGCGCGGCCTCGAGGATCACCTGGTCCGAGCGGTAGTTCTGCTCGAGCTTCACCACCACCGCGCCCGCGTACACGTGCGGGAACGAGAGAATGTTGTCCACCTCGGCGCCACGCCAGCGGTAGATGCTCTGGTCGTCGTCGCCCACCACCACGAGGTTGGCGGCCCGCACCACCCCGCCCTGCACGGCGTCGGGGCTCGAGGGCGGCGGCGCAAGCAGCTTGAGCAGCTCGTACTGCACCGGGTTGGTGTCCTGGAACTCGTCGACGAGCACGTGCAGGAACCGGCCCTGGTACCGGCGTCGCACCTCTTCGTTGTGCCGCAGGAGCTCGACGAGGAGGATGAGCAGGTCTCCGAAGTCGACGGCGTCGGCGGCGCGCAGGAGCTTCTGGTAGCGCCGGTAGAGCCGCTGCACCGTCTGCTGCTTGGGGTCGGTGCCCGGCTTCATCGCGTCGGGCAGCCGGCCCTGGTTCTTCTCGGTGTCGATGCGCGACAGCACCTCGCGCGGCGTCATGCTCGACAGCTCGATGCCCTCTTCCCGGATCGCGCGCTTGAGCAGGCTGAGCTGATCGCCGTCGTCGTAGATGACGAAGCTCTTCGACAGCCCCACGTTCTCGGCCTCGCGCCGCAGCAGCATCGCCGCCGCCGAGTGGAAGGTGCTCACCACCAGCCCCTGCGCCGCCGGCCCGAGCAGCTCGTCGAGGCGGTGCTTCATCTCGCGCGCGGCCTTGTTGGTGAACGTGACGGCGAGAATGCGCCAGGCCGGGACCTTTCGCTGGGTGACGAGGAAGGCGATGCGCCGGGTGATGACGCGCGTCTTGCCCGAGCCGGCGCCCGCGAGCACGAGGAGCGGGCCCTTCTCGTGCAGCACCGCGTCCCGCTGCGGCGGGTTCAGGTCGTCGAGCAACGCGGCCAGGTCGCCCTCGGCGATCACGTCACGACTCCAGCTGGGGCGGGGCCTGGTCGGCCGCCTGCACTCCCGAGGTGGACGACGGGTCGACGGGCGACTCGGTGAGCAGCACGCCGCGGCGCAAGAGCTCGGCGAGCGCGAGCTCGACCTCTTCGTACGACACGTCACACGCCTCGCTCAGCTCGGCGACGCTGCGCGGGGCCTGCCGGAGCGCCGTCAGCACCTTGAGCTCGCGCTCGCTGGCGACCCGCGTGAAGAGGAGCGACAGCTCGGGGTGCAGGTGCAGCCGCTGCGGCTGCGAAACCGCGTCGCGCATTCGCGCCGCGAGCCAGGTCGACATCGCCTTGCCCGCGCCCTCGGCCGACTCGTGCAGCCACGGCGCCTGGCCGGGCACGGTGGCGACCTCGCCCGGCGTGAAGTGGCCCTCGCCCGACGACGAGAGGAACGACTCGAGCGCCATCACGCCCTCGATGCGCAGGCTGCCCGTCTGGGCCCACGAGCGCAGGAGCTGCCCGTGCGCGACGTGGATCTCGAAGCGGCCCAGCGGCTCTTCGATCGACAGCGTGCCCACCAGGTCGAGCTCGGCGACGGTGCGCAGCGTCCACATGGGGCCGAGCAGGCGCAGGTCGATGGCGGTCTTCTCTTTTCGGGCGAGCGATTCCCACGCCTCGCGGCGCGGCGACAGGAGCAGCTCGAGGGTGTCGAGCAGCGGCTTCGCCCGCCCCGTCTTCTTGAGGTACGCGCGCGCACCGGCCCGGGCGGCCTTCAGCGTCTCACGCAGCTCGTCGTGCGCCGACAGCACGAGAATGGCGGCCTCGCGGGCGGTGATGTGCTGGCGCAGCTGGCGCAACAGGCCCCAGCCGTCGAGGCCCGGCAGGTTGAGGTCGGCCACCACCACGTCGAACTCCTGGCTGGTGGCCTTGAGCAACCCCTCGATGCCGTCGGCGGCGCCCTCGATGGTGCCGAAGGGCGCGAGCTGCTTGAGGAGCAGGCCGCGCAGCGCGTCGTCGTCTTCCACCACCAGCACCTTCGGCTTGTAGCTGCCTCCGGGCACGCGGTTGCGGCCCGTCACCTCGTCACCCGGCACCCAGCGCGCGGGCGCGTCGTCGAGGCTCAGCAGCTCGTCGATGGCGGCGTCGCCCGAGACGCTGCCCAGGCGGGCCGAGGCCACCTCGCCCTGGTCGAAGCGCACGCGGCCCTCGAAGGGAGTGTCTGGGTAGAAGAGCACCGTGCCGTGCAGGGCGCGGCGACGTGCGTAGGTGAGGAGCCGCGCCTTCATGCCGCCGGTGTGCACGCGGCTCTGGTTGAGCTCGTCGAGGAGCGCCTGGGTGCGCTCTGCCGGGTCGAAGCCGGTGCCACGGGTCCACAGGTCGACCGCGCCGCTGCGCAGCCAGTGCAGCGCCTGCGGCACCGATGGCTCGGACAACAGGCCGACGATGGGGATGTCGAAGGTCGCGCCCTGCGCGCGCAGCTTGAGCGCGACCTCGCGGCCGGTGGTGCCGGGGAAGACCTCGTCGAGGATGAGGAGGTGCGGGCGCCACTCGCCGAGCGTGCGCTGCAGCGTGGCCGGGTCGGGCAGCGAGCGCACCTCGAACCCCCCCGCGACGAGCTGGTTGCCAAGCTCGGTGCGTGTGCCGAGATCGTCATCGACGAGCAGGATGCGCGCGGTGACGGGCTCGATGGATTCGGCGGTGTCCGACGTCATGCCTGCCCGATGGTGTAGCGGTTTCGGGGCGCTGTCGCACCTGTTCTCACGGCGGGCCGGCTGGTCGTGCTCCGGGGAGCGTGGAAAGCCAGGCGGCGGCCTGCAACACCACCGCCGGGAGCATTCCCACGCTCATGCCGACGAGGGCCGCGACAGCGGCCGGCTCGACCACCTGAGCCCCCCGCGCGCCTCCGAACCACAGGAACGCAGCGACCAGTCCGCCAGCCACGACGGTCGCAACCACCATGGGAATGAAGGTGATGAGGTACGCCACGACGAGGCCGACCCGCCCGCCATCGCTCCGAGCCCAGGCCGTGCGAATCGCATCGAGCGCGCCGCGGCGCTCGAGCGCCGCGAGGGCCACCACGCTCGAGATGGGACCGAAGAGAAAAGCCACGGGCGAGCAGAACAACGAGAGCAGGCCCAACACGAGGTTGGCCACCCACACCCGGCCGATGGCGGGCGCGAGGGCCGACCACTCGACGGGTCGACCACGAAGGCGCCTGTCGCGCCAGACGAGAAACGTCAGCGCTTCGGCGGCGCTCATCATGCTGAGGAACACGAACAAGAACGGGAGCCACGTGGCTGGCTTGAGCGGCGCGTACAGCCACCACGGCGCGAGCAGCGCCGCGAGGAGCACCAGGAGGAGCCACCCGAACTCGCCCATCACCTGCCAGAGGCCCGCGAGGAGCCTGACGACGTCTCCGCGGGCGCGCTGAATCGGGTGCAGGCTCGGCTCGACGCAGGGCCCACACACGCGTTTGAGGCCGGTGTCGACGAGCGGCGCGAAGGTGCCGCACCGCGGGCAGGTCTCGACGGCGGCCCCCTCGACCATCGTCAGCCCCGGGTGACGCGCACGCCGACCGAGTCGAGCCAGGCCAGGGCGCGGGCCTCGGAGCGCTGCTGCCGGAAGGTGTGCCAACGCTCGAGCTCGTCGGGGAGCCAACCGAGCACCGCGCGGAAACGACGCTCTGGGCGCGGGCCCGACAGCGCGATCTCGAGCGACTCGCGCAGCCGCACGTCCGACAGGCCGGCCACGTACGCCTTCATGTCGTCGAGGTGGAGCGTCGGGTCGGCCGCGGGCACCGGCGTGAAGCGCGCGGGCGTGCCCTCGATGTCCTGCACCGAGAGGCCGCCCCACTCACCCGGGTCGTACTCGCGGCTGACGAGAATCACCCGGCCCGAGTCGCGGTCGAGGAACCACTTGAGCCCGGTCGTCTCGCCTTCGGCCGAAAGCGCGATGCAGAGCTCGGTGAGGTCGACGGCCAGTGGCTGTTCGGCGTGGCTCACGAAGGTTCGGTTCCCCGGGCCGGGCGCTCTACGTCAGGCGGCGTCGGCGATGCAAGGCCGGGGGCCCGGTTGGAGCGGCGCGTCACCGGACGCCGTGCATCCAGTCGAGGAGCTTCTTCGACAGAGCAAAGAGCACCAGCGACGACGCGCCAGCCATCACCACGAACAGCATGAAGAAGTCGTAGAGGGTGGCGATCTTGAAGCCGACGAAGGACTTTGCGTTGTCGACGAGGTTCGTCTCCATCACCTGCTTGATGTCGCGCTTGACGCCCTCGTCCTTCACCTCGCCCAGCTGGACGAGCTCCATGGGAATGACGGGCACCTCGTTCACCTTGCGCTTCTGCTTGTCGTACTCCTTCGGGAAGAGCGCGACGGCCTTGTCCGTCTCGAGCTTCTCGACGGTGGCCACGGCGACGACCGGCTCCGGGTACAGGCCCGACAGCGTGCCAGCGAACTTGTTGGCCGCCGAGGTCGACAGGAACCACACGCCCATGAGCAGGGACGCGAAGCGCACCGGGGCCAGCTTGTTCACCATCGACAGGCCGATGGGCGACAGGCACAGCTCGCCGAGGGTGTGAATCGTGTAGAGCGAGATGAGCCACATCATCGACACGCGCACGCCGGGCGCCAGGCCCTTCACGCCGATGGCGATGACGACGTAGCCGAGCGCCAGCAGGAACAGCCCGAGCGCCTGCTTGTAGGGCGACGCGGGCTCGAGGTTGCGCTTGCCGAGGGCGCCCCACAGCGTCACGAAGACCGGCGCCAGCAGCACGATGGCGACCGCGTTGATGGCCTGGAAGAACGAGGCGGGAATCGTCTTGCCGAACAGCTCGCGGTTCGTCTGCTCCTCGGCGAAGTAGGTCAGCGAGGCGCCGGCCTGCTCGAACGCCGCCCAGAAGAAGATGACGAAGAAGGCGACGATGTAGATGACGAGAATGCGCTGCCGCTCGACCTTCGTGAGCGAGGGGTCCGAGATGATGTAGCCGGGCGCGGCGATGGTCAGGGTGAAGATGAACGTGCCGATGACGTCCATGCCGGCCGCGAAGAAGAAGACCGCCGCGAGCACGAGCCCGATGCCAGCCCACACCAGCATCGGCACCACGCTGCTCGTCGCCTTCGCCTCGGCCTGGGCGTCCTGCTTCTCACGGGCCGTGTTCGGCTTGTCGCCGATCTGCTGGCCATCGGGCGTGACGATGTACTTGTCCTTGAGGGACACGAAGAGCACGAGCGACAGGATCATGCCGATGCACGCGGCGAGGAAGCCCCAGCGGAAGTCCGCGGGGCTCCCCGTGTCACCGAAGAAGCCGCACACCAGCGGCGCGAAGAACGCGCCGAGGTTGATGCCCATGTAGAAGATGGTGAAGGCCGAGTCGACGCGCTTGTCGCCGACCGGGTACAGCTGGCCCACCATCGTCGAGATGTTGGGCTTGAAGAACCCGTTCCCGAAGATGAGCAGCCCGAGGCCCGCGTACATGAGGAGCGTGGCCAGCCCGACCTCTTTGTAGAACGTCCCCGACAGGAACATCATGAACTGGCCGGCGGCCATCAGCGCGCCACCGAAGATGATCGACTTGCGGTTGCCCCAGAACCGGTCGGCCACGTAGCCGCCGATGAGAGGGGTCAGGTACACGAGCCCGGTGTAGCTGCCGTAGATCTCGGAGCCGCGGCCCTTGTCGAACAAGAGCGCCTTCGTCATGAACAGCGTGAAGATGGCGCGCATGCCGTAGTAGCTGAAGCGCTCCCACATCTCGGTGACGAACAAGACGTAGAGGCCCTTCGGGTGACCCTTGGGCGTCTCGGATTCGGTGACAGCGCTCATCATGACCTCACGGGAGCTGCGGGGACTGTCGGAAGGCGCGGCCTCGTTGCACCCTTGCGACAGAGGGTCAAGCGACCGCGAGGGGCGCTTCGTGCGCTTGACCGCCCGCGGCCAGAGCGAAAGAACGCGGTCTCCGTGCTGGAGAAACGAGGCCACTGGCTGCTGTTCGCGCTGGCGCTCGCCCTCTATGCACCCTCGCTCGGCAACGGCCTCACCAACTGGGACGACCCGACGTTCACCACCGCGTCGCCCTTCGTGACGAAGGGGCTGTCGGGCGCGCTCGACGCCTTCACCCGCCCCTACGACGGCGCCTACAGCCCGCTGACGCACGCGCTGCTGACGCTGGTGGGCGCTCGGGCGCCGGAGAACCCGCTCCCCTACCACCTCGTGGCGTGGCTCCTCTTCGCGCTCTCGGTGCTGTTCCTCCCCGCGGCCCTCTCGGCCTTCGGCGTCTCGCGGCCGACGGCGCTGGTGGCGACGGCGCTGTGGCTGGTGCACCCGTTCCGCGTCGAGTCCGTGGCCTGGGTGGCGAACCTCAAGGATCCGCTCTCGCTCCTCGGTGCCGTGCTCGCGTTCGCCCTCTCCGCCCGTGGGCGGCCCGTCGCGTCGGCGGTGGTGTTCACGCTGGGGCTGCTGGCGAAGGCCTCGGTCGCGCCGCTCGCCCTCTTCTTCCTCGCGCTCGAGTGGCGCCGGGCGCCGGGAACCCGGGCGCTCGTCTCGTCGCTCAAGTGGTTGGTGCCGGCGCTCGTCCTGGGCGTGGTGGCGGTGCAGGCGCACCGCGCGCACCTGCCCGCGCTGCGCGAAACCACCACCTGGGTGACGCCGCTCTTCACGCCGTTCTGGTACCTGGGCCGGCTCGTGTGGCCTGCCGGGCCGCGCGTCGTCTACGCGTGGAATGAACCCGGCGGACTGTGGCCATTTCTCCTCATCGTCCTCTGGGTCGCGCTCGCTGGAGCGGTGCTCTTTGGGCTGTCACGACGCGGCGCCGGGCCGCCGAGAACCTTTGCGCTGGCCGCGCTGGCCTACCTCGTCCCGTTGCTCCCCTTCTCGGGGCTGCTGCCGCAGGTGCACGTCGTCGCCGAGCGCTACACGCTCTACCCATCGCTGGTGCTGTCGGTGGGCCTCGGCGCTGCGCTCGTCTCGCTCGGGCGGATCGGCCTCGGAGCGTCGCTGGTGCTCTGTGCCGCGCTCGCCGTCCCCACCGTGACGCGACAACAGGACTGGCGCGACGGCATCACCTTGTGGACCTCGAACGTCGCGCTCGAGCCGACGTCGCGGGTTTCACGCCTCAACCTCGCCGGCGCGCTCGGTGGGGCCAGCCGCTTCGCGGACGCCTCCCGTGAGCTGCTCGCCCTGCGCGATCTCGACGCGAGCTGGCCGGGGCTCGACTGCTTCATCGCCCTGGCCCGCGCCGGCAAGGAGCAGCTCGCCCCATCGTTCGCAGCGGGCGAGCTGCCTGCCCTGTGCCGGCTCGCCCCATCGGAGCGCTGGGCAGCCGCCGCCCCCATCATCGCCCGCAAGGACGCCGCGGCGGTGCTGGTGCTCGACGAGCTCGCCTTCGGCAAGGACCGCGCCCTGGCCGCAGCCGCCGCTGCCGCGTTCGCCCTCGAGAAGCAGGACTTCGAGCGGGCCTTCGCCCTCGCGACGCAGGCGCGGCTGTGGGACTCGACGCTCGAGCGCGCGCTGGTGACGCAGGTCATCGCGCTCTTCAAGCTGAAGCGGCTCGACGAGGCGCGCGCCTTGACGGCGACGCAGGTGACCGACGCTCGCGTGGCGGCGCGGCTGTTGGGCCTGCGCGCGGCGATCCTCAACGAACAGGGCCGGTACGCCGAGGCCGAGCAGCTGCTGCAGCAGAGCACCGAGGCACTTCGCCAGCTCGGTGATGGGCGCTGACGTCGGGAGGCGCAGGCCGGAAAAAGCGCGCGTTCGAAACAGCTGTGCGAACGCCGCAACAATTCGGCGCGGCTGCTCCAGCAGTGCACCCAGGCGCTGACCAGGCACTGACCTGCGGGCGCTTCAGCCCGTGCCCCGTCGCGGTCAGATCTCGTCGGAGCGGCTCAACATCGACGGCCGGCCGAGCAGCTGGCGCTCGAGCGCTTCCATCTTCCGCGCGGCGGCCTTCTGGTGGTGATCGTGCCCGAGCAGGTGCAGCAGCCCGTGCGCGAGGTACAGGTCGAGCTCGTCGTCGAGGCTCGTGTCGAAGGTCTTCGCGGCGCGGCGGGCCGTCTCCATCGAGATGACGACGTCACCCAGCACCCGGCGCCCCGGCCCCGGCATGTCGCCTCCGGGAAACGACAGCACGTCGGTGGGCACGTTCTTGCGGCGCCAAAGGGCGTTGAGCTGGCGAATCTCGGCGTCGTCGACCAGCGACAGACTCAGCTCGACGTTCGAGAGCTTCAGCACCTTGAAGAAGCGCCCCGCCAGCTTCACCAGCCGGTCGCCCTGCGCGTCGGCGCCGCGCCCACCCCGCGATGAGTCCAGCCACACCTTGTTCGTGCCGCGTCGAGCCGCCATGTCAGGTCGCCTGCATAGTCCGCGCGGGGCCTACCGCGTCACCGAGATCGTCACCCGCGTGTTGTTCGGCGCCTGGCTCGTCGGCGTCGGGCGGAGCGTGGCCTCGAGGCTGAACACGAAGCGCAGCTGGGCGCCGCTCGAGGTGGCCACCCGGCCCGTCGTCTCACCGGGGCGAAAGGAGAAGCTGGCCGGGTCGATCTGCTCGGCCTTCGACGCGAGGAAGGTGCTGCCACGCGCCGCGTCGTTGATCGACAGGTCGCCCGAGAGCACGTCGTCGGCCCAGCCATAGGTCTTGCCCGCCTCGGGCTCGAGGATGACGCGGAACGAGAAGTTCACCTCGGGCTTCGGCGCGGCCGCCGTCGTGCGCACCGTGATGGTGGTCGAGTTGGGCCCGCCGCGCGCGAAGACGGCCGTCGCCTCGCACGGCAGCGTGTCACCGATCGCCCCCACCATCGCGAGCTGGCAGAACAGCTCGGGCCCGAGGGTGCCGGCGTCCATCGCGGGCCGCCCGGCGTCGGCCGTGGGCGTCGACGTCGACGGTCCGCACGAAGTGAGCACGAGCGCGGTGAGGGCGAGCGCCCGGCTCACAGGCCCGCATCCAACGGCAACCCGAGCAGCCCACGAATCACGGGCCAAACACTCCTGCGAGAAGCGGCCCAGCGACCCGCTCACGCGCCGGCCTTTTTCGACGCATCTGCCTCAGTTTGCACCACCACCAGCCCGGGGCCCTGGGGCCGCACTGCTCCCGGCGGGTACTCGGGCCGCGCGTGGTAGATGCCGTCGAGCGTGCGCACCATCGAGTCGGCGATGAGCGCGAGATCCTTGAGGGTGAGGTCGCACTCGTCGAGCTGCCCTTCGCTCGAGACGAGGTTGATCATCTTCTGCACCTGCGCCCGCAGCTTGTCGGTGGTGGGCTCGGCGAGGCTGCGGCACGAGGCCTCGACGGCGTCGGCGATCATGCAGAGCGCGGCCTCACGGAACTGCGGCTTCGGGCCCGGGTACCGGTAGATCGACTCGTCGATGGGCGACGGGTGTTCCTTCCCCTCCTGCTCCTTCTGCGCCTTGTGGAAGAAGTAGCCGACGAGCCGCGTGCCGTGGTGCTGCGGAATCGCGTCGGCGACGCGCCGGGGCAGCTTGTACTGCCGCGCCATCTCGAGGCCCTCGGTGACGTGGCGCTTGATGATGACGGCGCTCATCTGCGGCGCGAGCCCATCGTGAGCGTTGGCGCCCTTCTGGTTCTCGCCGAAGAACGCCGGGTTCCGACCCTTTCCGATGTCGTGGTAGTACGCGCAGCTCCGCGCGAGCAGCGGGTTGGCTCCGATGGACTCGGCGGCCGCCTCGACGAGCGAGCCCATGATGATGCTGTGGTGGTAGGTGCCCGGCGCCTGGAGCACGAGCTCCTTCAGCGCCGGGTGGTTGAGGTTCGCCAGCTCGAGGAGCTTCAGGTCCGACGCGTAGCCGAAGGCGACCTCGGCGACCGGCGTGAGCGTGAGCACCAGCATCGGCGTGGCCACCGCCGCCGAGACGAAGGCGAGCCCCGCCGTCCACACCGTCTCGAGCCCGACGCCGCGGCCCGACGCGAGGTTCATGAAGAGCACCATGCCGACGCCCAACAGACCGGTGATGGCGCCAGCGCGGAAGAGGCCCGCACGATCTCGCACGTGCGCCAGGCGATCCGACGCCACGAGCGAGGTGACGAGCGTGAACAGCGACACCGCCAACGAGTTGCCCAGCATGATGCCGGCGAGCGCCGCGAAGCAGATGGCGAAGTACAGCGCCGCCTCTTCCGACAGCACGAAGCGCACCAGCATCGCGCCGGCGGCGAGCGGAAAGGCGAGGTGCAACGCCTCGATGGGGATCGACGGGTACCGGTCGTGCAGCGCGTCGCCGACGAGGAGCCACAGGTGCGCGAGCCCCAGCATGGCGATGGCGGTGAGCCCCATGAAGAGCGCATCACGGCGCGACGGGCGGAAGCGCCGCAGGGCCGTGTGAAAGAACAGCCACGCGCCGGCCAGCACGAGCGCCACCATGCCTGCGCCGCCGAGCTGGAGCTGCACGAGGTCGAAGTCGCTCATCTGCTCGCGCAGGCCCTTGAGCAACAACAGGTGCGTGTCGTTGACGAGCTCGCCGTCGGCGATGACGCGCTGGCCCTTCTTCACCTGCACCAGCACCGGCTTCACGGCCTGCGCCACGGCCTCGCGGCGGGCCTCGGTCTCGGCGGCGTTGATAGACAGGTTGGAGCGCAGCTGCTTCTTCACCAGCCGCAGCACCGCGCGGCGCACGAGCGGCGGCGACTCGGGCAGCAGGTTGCCGGGCACCGAGGCGAACCGGTCGATCTCCTGCGAGGCCTCGCGCAGGTCGACCACCACGGGCGGTGCCGTCACCGACTCGGACTCGGAGCGGCCGCCCAGCATGCGCACGGTGATGCCGTTGGCGTCGACGCGAGAGAGTTCGTCGCGCGAGGTGACGACCTTGCCTCGCCAGGCCAGCTCGAGGAGCGCCAGGGCCGCCTGCTCGAGCTCGGGCCCGAAGCGCGCCTGCACCAGGGCCTCGACGTCTTCCTCGTCGCCGAGCGGCGCGTGCTCCTCGAAGCGGCGCCGGTTCTCGCGCAGCAGGGCCGAGAGCTGCTCCTCGCGCTCCTTCGCGGCGTCCTTCGCGGGGGCCGGCGGGCGCTTGCCGGTGGGCGCTGGCGCCGCCTGCGGTGCCGGCTCGGCGGGCTGCTGGGCGCGGAACTCGGCCACCACTTCCTGCATCGCCTCGAAGCCGTCTCGCAGCCCCCGCTTGGCCTTCGTCTCGACGGTGGGATCGTAGTCGAAGACCGGCCGCACCCGGTCTCGGGCCTCGAGCTTGCGCTGGAGCGTGCGGGCCTCGTCGACCACCTCGAAGTCACGCGAGGCCTTGAAGCCGGCGGGCGAGGCCGCGCGGAACGGCCGGCCCAGGTCCTCGGTGCCCAGCTCGGGCACCTGCTGCGTCGACAGCCCCGACGAGAGGAAGAAGCCCGAGGTGAGCGAGACGATCGCGAGCACGCCGCCGAGCGCGACGGAGCGGGACACCCCGGTGATGGGCGGTGCGCTCATGGGGTGTCAGCTCCGGGCGACGGGGGCCGAGTTCGCGAAGAGGAAGAGCTTTCGCCCCGACTGGGCCACGCCGAAGTGCTGCTTCATCGGCCGCTTCTCGTTGGCGACGAAGGCCTTGAGCCCCGGGTACAGCGCCATCAACGTCTGCAGCACGTCGGCCACGTCACTCGTCGGCGGCACGCCGAGCTCGATGCGCGCCCGGCCTTCGCAGGCAGACTGGAGCGGCCGGGGAATGATGACGGTGACGTTCATGACGGCGACGGGGCGTACTCTGCCAGAGAGCGCGGCCCCGCGCGTTCACCAAAGTCACTCGTCCTGGCGCTTCCGGCGCACGACGGCTGGAACGCCCTGAACCGTCTTGACGTCGTCGACGTCGGCGGCCAGCAACGGCGCGAGAAGATCGGACCTGGTGTTCTCGGGCAGCAGCGTCACCTGCGCGCCCGACTCGACCAGCTTCTGCGTCTCGAGCAGGTCGAACATCGACTCCATCACCTCGGGGTCGGCCGAGATGCGGGTGAGCGCCTGGCCGACGATGAGGGGCCGCTGGGCGGCGGCGCGGGCGAACTCGGTGGCCGCCTGCCGATCGGCCGTCGACTTGATGATGTTCACCTGGTTCGCGCCGTCCTGCTTGATGGCGCTGGTGACCTGCCGCAGGCGGTTGACGACCTTCTCTTCGATCTGCCGAATCATCGCGAGATCGCGGAAGTGCACCTTGCGAATGTAGATGCTCCCGAGCTGGTAGCCCCACTCCTCGGCGCGCGGCTGCACTTCCTTGCGCACCGCCTGGCTCATCACGTGGCGCGTCTCGAGCATCGAGTCGAGCTTCATGTTCGAGAGCGTGCGCACGGCGGCGTTCGACACGTTCGCCTCGAGCGAGCCGCGCGGGTCGGCGTTCTTGAAGAGGAACGCGACCGGGTCCTTCACGGCCATCTCGTACCAGATGCCGATGCCCATCGGCGCGCCCTCTTCCGAGTTCACCGGCTGGCTGCGCAGGTATTGCTGATCGACGCGCATGTCGACCGTGTAGACCTTGCCGAAGATGGGAATGAGCGCGGCCTTGACGCCGAGCTTGAGCCACAGCAGGTGCAGGCCCGGCTCGTCGATGGTGCCGATGACCTCGCCGAAGAGGGTGAAGACCTTGGCCTTGCGCTCCTCGATGGTGGTGTACACGCCGAACGCCTGCGCGATGGCGAAGGCGATGGGCACACCGATGAGACAGCCGAAGAAGGCGATCATCGCCGAGATGATGAAGCTCACTTGCCCACCCCCAGGAACGCGGCCTTCGCCTTCGCGAAGAGCTGCAGCTTGACGTTGCGCACGTACGCCTTGAGCAGCGCGGGGCCCGAGCCGTTGCGCTTGAGCTCCGAGAGCTGGTTCGCGAGCTGGAGCAGCGGCTCCACCTCGGCCTGGGCGTTGAGCGTCTCGATCTCGACCGCGCGGCGCGACTGCACGATCTTCTGGTCGGCCGCGGCGCGCGCCAGCGACACCTCGGAGCCCACCATGTTGTGCGCGGTGTTGATGGCGGCCAGCGCGCTCTCGACGTCGGCCGGCGGGTCGATGCCGGTGATGAGCGACGCGTCGAGCACGATGCCATAGCGCGCCGCCGACGAGAGGCACTCGCGGTCCATCTGCTCGTTGAGGTCGCGCAGGTTCTTTCGCAGGTCGTTGATCGAGATGCCCTCGGCGCCCTTCAGGTCGATGTTGACGGCGCCGCCCTCACCCGACGGGAGCGCCTTCTGGAGCTCGGCCGGCGCCTCGAACGACGCGATCTTCTGCCGGAGGATCGAGATGAAGTACCCGAGCACGTGGGTGAGCGGGCGCTTCACGCCGAAGAGGTAGGCGTAGAGGTTCTGCTCGGCGACGCGCCAGCGGAGCTGTCCGACGAGCCCGATGTTGAGCTGATCCTTGGTGACGGCGTCGAGCATCGCGCCGCCGCGGTTGGCGTTGGGGTCTTCGGGATCGAACGCGAGGTTGGCCGTCTCGGTCGCGACGGACACCTTGTAGACCTTCTCCCAGGGCCACTTGAAATAGGGGCCACCGGGCGGAATCACGCGCACCTGCGGGTAGCGGTAGCGCTCGCGCTCGTCGGGCCGCAGGTGCTCGGCCATCGGGTTGTCGAGGGTGGTGGTCTGCAGCCGCTGCGCGCGCCCGAACGACGTCTTCACCGCGCGCTCGTTCTGGTTCACCGTGAAGAACCCGAAGATGACGTACCGGAGCGTGAACCAGCCGAGCGCTCCGAAGAGGAGCCCCGGCAGGGAAATGATCGAGCCTTCATCCATGAGGAGCGTCTCCCATCATCGGCCCGAGTCGTCTGGGCCCCAGCGAGGGTACGAGTCGCAACGTCGCCGCTTGCGTCAAGCGGGACTCACCGAACGGCGGACCTTTCAGAAGTTCCGCAAGTCGTCGTGGTCTTCTTCTTTCTTCGACTGATCCTTCTTCTTCTTCTCTTCTTCGAGGCGCCGCTTCTCGTCCTCCTCGCGGCGCTTCTTCTCGTCTTCCTGGCGCTTGCGCTCTTCCTCTTCGCGGCGCCTGCGGTCTTCCTCTTCCTTGCGGCGGCGCTCTTCGTCGTCCTTGCGCGCCGCTTCGTCGGCGGCCTTCTTGTTCTTCTTGTCGGCCTCGGCCTGGCGCTTCTCGTCTTCGAGGCGGCGCTTCTCGTCGGCCTCGGCCTTCTTCTTCGCCTCGGCCTCGTCCTTCGCGCGCGCCTCGGCCTCTCGCTTGAGCCGCGCCTCTTCTTCGCGCTTGAGCTTCGCCTCTTCTTCCTTCCGCCGCTTCTCTTCCTTCGGGTCGACCTTCGGCGGCTCGTCCTTCTTCGGAGCGGGCTCGTCTTTCTTCGGAGGAGGCTCTTCCTTCCTGGGCTCGTCCTTGACGGGCTCGGGCCTGGGCTCTTCCTTCCTGGGCTCGTCCTTGCTCTTCGGCGGCGGCGGCGAGTCCTTCTTCTTCTTCGAGGCCTTGTTCGGTTCCGGCTCGGGCTCTGCTTCGGCAGCGCCACCACTCGTCGCGAGCAACCCGATGCCGACGCCCGTCGAGGCAGCCGCGGCGATGAACGATCCGAGCGACACGGCGCCGTACGCGACGCCTTCACCGCGGAGCTGCTCGAGGATTCGGGTCTGCACCTGCGGGGTGGCGCGGTACTGATCGAGCCGCCCCTGGCCGACCGCGGCGGTGATGGCTCCGGTAGCGACGAGGCCGGCTGCCACACCGAGGAGCGCGATGCCGACGATCTTCTTCCCGCTCGAGCCGCTGCCCCCGCCGCCGCCGTCGAAGTGGGTGACGGGCTTCTTGTCGACGCGGGGCGCGTCGGTGGCCAGCACGGGCTCGAGCGCCTTGCTCAGCGCGTCGGCCGCCGAGGCGATGGGGAGCGTCGCGGTGGCGTACCCGGCGTTGTGTCCATCTTTCACCTGAAGCCGCAGGGTGACGAGCTCGAGCTGCTCACCGGCCGGAGACTTCTTCACCAGCACGGCCAGCACCTCGTCGACGCCGAGCTTCTTGCCGAGGGTGACGAGGGCCTGATCGCGCGGGGCCGTCTTCGGTGACTTGACGATGGCGTCGACGGCCTTCTTCCACGCGGCGTCGCTCTCGGTCGGCTTGAGCTCGAGCAGCGCGTCGCCGGGAGGCAGCTCGGTGAGGGCCAGCGCGTGGCCTCCGAGCGCGGCGACGACCTGGTGGCGCGCGCCGAGCAGGCCCTTCACCGAGACGGGGCTCTGGCCCTGGAGCTGCCCGTTGACCCACACGGTGGCCCCCGGCGGCTCGGTGCGCACGACGAGCTCGCCCTTGGCGTTGGCGGCGAGCTTGCGCTGCTGCTCGACGAACTTGATGAGCTCCGGCGGGAAGAACTGGGGCGCGAACTCGGCGCGGGGCTGAATGGCGACGACGCGCTCGATCTCCTGCTTCGCCGGCGCCGTCTCTCCACCGAGCGCGTGGCTGCCGGCCTTCATCACCCACGCCTTCACGAGGTCGTCGAAGGTGACGGCGGTGTTGGTCTCTTTGAGCAGCTTTACCGCCTCGCCGAAGGCCTCGACGCCCTTCGGCGTGTCGAGGTCGTCGAGCGCCTTCTGGCCCTCGGTCATCTTCTGCCGGGCGGTCTCGAGGCGGGCGGTGCGCTCGCGGGCTGCGTTCGGCTCGAGCGCGTCGACGAGCGGCACCACCTCGAAGCGGGCGGCAGCGCGGGCGCTGGCTTCGGCCTGCTGCTCGAGCGCGCCCTGCAGCGGCTTCGCGGCACCGTCGAGGGGAATGACGACGACGGCGAGGCGCGGGCCCGACGCGGCGCTCGACACCTGCTCGGGCAGCACGAGCGGACGCGCGGCCACGGGCCCGGCCGCGAGCCAGGACACGAGCGTGGCGATGAGCGTCCTCGTCAGCAGCGTCGGCCGTCGCATCGGGACGTATGGTCGCCCATGACGCCTGACGACTCAATCATCGTCGTCAGGCTCGACGAACAACCAGCGGATGTCGGCGACGCGCGCGTGAATGGCCTTCTCGAAGGCATCGATGGCCTCGACGACGCCCTTCGTGTCGAGGCCGTCGACGAGGTGCACCTTGCAGGCGACCATCACCTCGCCGGGGCCCTGCTGCACGGTGAGCACGCGGATGAGGCGCTTGATGGCGGGCTGGGTCTTCGCCACCTCTTCGATGGACTTCTCGATGGTGGGGTCGGCACGCTCGCCCAGGAGGAGCGACATGACCTCACGGCCGAGGAAGATG
>JALOQF010000477.1 GCA_025459425.1 Myxococcaceae bacterium
CGCGCCGGTCCCACTCTCTCCTCTGCGACCTCTCGTGGCCTCCGCACACCGGCTCGGCACTCGACCCCTCGCCCCGTTTCCTGCTTTGTTCTTCCTTTCTGTTTCTGTCGCACGACGCGAAGACGGTGCCGACGATTCTCGCGGGCGGTGCGGGCGGCTTCTTCAACACGGGTTACTACGTCGACTACACGAACCACGCTCGGCCGATTCGCGCGCGCTACGGCAACATGTGGCGCGCCGGCGTGCCGCAGAACCGGCTGCTGGCGAACGTGTGCCAGGCGATGGGCCTCGAGCCGGCCGACTACGAGCTCTCTGACGCGGCCTACGCGACGAAGTTTCCCGGCCGCGGTGGGCGGGTGCCCGGCTACGGAGACCCGTTCATCGAGCCCGGTGACGACAAGGTGCCGTACCTGCCGCAGCAGGTGGCGGACCTGAGCGCGAAGCTGCCCGTCATCACGCGCTGACGAGCGCTCGCGTGTCAGCCCTGTGAAGCCGGCGCGCTCACGTGTGCGGGAGCGAGGCGGAGCACCGCGCGCGCCCAGACCGGGTTCCACGCCCTCGCCGCCAGCACCGCGACGACGAGGGCGACGGCGAGCGCGCCGAGGCCGAACGTCCACTTCGCGCTCGCTGCACCGCGACGAACGAGCACCACCGCCGCGACGACCCATGAGACGAACGCAGCCACGCTGCCGCCCAGCACCACCATGCCGCCGAGGCCATACCCGGCGCCGGCGATGAGGCCGATGACTCCAGTGACCGCGGCTCCGACGGGGAATGCCGCGGCCATCGAGAGCGCGGCCAGCGTCAGGCTGCCCAGCGCTCTCAGGCCCGCGCTTCGGCCCGCCAGGCTGACGAGCATGACGGCCAACACGACTGCCCCGAACGCCCAGTCGGAGTTCAGCAACGCGATGGGTTGCTCGAAGGGCAACGGCGCACGCACGCCGTCGGTGTACACGAGGTGGAGGTCGACGCTCCGCACGCGAAAGACCCCGGGCCCCTGCGCGAGCCCGTCACCGTCGACACAGAAGCACTCTTCTCCAAAGGGCCTGAACGCCTGCGCGGCGCGGAGCGGAGCGACACAGGAGACGGCGAACGAGCAGCAGTCGGCTTCTGGCATGCCAGGAGTACCGGAACGGGCGCGACCGGTTGCGCGAGGTCTGAGCTTTCAGCGCGTTCCGCTTGCTTCGAGCCAGGCGAGCACCGAGCCGTGCGGCCTCAGTGCATCAGCCATGTGTTTGCGGTCGTGGTCGGTGACGAGCAGCTGCGTCGTCGACTCGACCCATCGGTGATAGCCGAACAGGCCGCGCTGCACGGCTCGCCGAAAGCCCTTGACCGAGCTCGACATCGAGCGCGCGTGCTCGTCGTCGACCGTGCCTGTGACGGCGAACGAAGAGCGACAGCCCAGCTCCCACGACGCGTGAACGAGGACAAACCGGTGCCGGGCCTGCGTGGTTGGCCGCGCTCTCGACCGACGTGGGGCGCTCGAGAATGCCGAACGGAGCTCCGACCTGGTGACCCGCTTCGGCGTGCCCCCGGGCCTTCGGCCGCGTGGGGTGACGTCGTGCTCGGCGTTCTTGTCTTCTCATTCCTGCGGACGCAAGCGACACTGACGCAGGGCCGCTGCGTGAGATGAACCGATGCACTCGATCGAGACCTCGACCGGCCCGCGCTGGCTCTGGAGCGGATTCCTGATTGGGCTGGGAGTGAGCGCGTGCAGCCCGGGTCCGATGACGATCGACGGGGGCTCGTTCGCGGGCGGTGCGGTCGCCGGTGGCTCTGCGGCGAGTGCAGTCGCGGGCGGAATCGCCGGTGGCACTGCGGGCGGAGCGGTCGCGGGCGGAATCGCTGGCGGTACTTCGGGCGGAGCGGTCGCGGGCGGAATCGCTGGCGGTGCTTCGGGCGGAGCGGTCGCGGGCGGAATCGCTGGTGGTGCTTCGGGCGGAGCAGTCGCGGGCGGAAGCGCTGGCGGCCCGCCGATGTGCGCCACGACGCCATCGCCCAACGACCTGGCGTGGCTCAGCACCTTCGCCTCCTGTCAGACGGCGGCGCCGGGTGCCGGGTTCTCCGTCACCTTCCGGCTCCGCAACATCAGTCGCGAGCCGGTCGTCATTCAGACCCAGCCCGGCATCGGCTGTGAGCTGCCCATCGCACTCTCGAGCTGTACTGGCGTCCGGGCGCCGCGACAGCTCCCGTGCGGAGCCAGCTGCGGCGGCGGCACCATCTGCGAGTTCTGCCGCGACGAGCTCGTCACCATTCCTCCCGGTGGGCACTCGGACATCGGCTGGGACGGCCGGATTCGCAGCCCGACCTGCCAGTGCTCGACCTTCGCGTTACCGGCCGGCACCTGGCGCGCCACCCTTCAGTTTTGGCTCACGGATGGCGGAGTCCAGGCCGATGGAGGACCCCTGTCTGCAGGAACGACCTTCACGCTGGGCCCCGACGCCGGCATCGTGCCCATTGCCTTGACGCTCTGACTCGTCTGCGGCCGTCCCGGAAACCGGCAGCGGCGGCGTCATTGTCACGGCGGCTGACCGCCGACGGTCACCGTCAACTTCTCGTGCCAGAGATCGCGCGTCATCGGCCCTCCTCAGCTCCGCGTCGGGAAAGTGCTCGATGCGACCGACGGTCGAGCTTCGACCTGGCGCGCGCGTCATCGATGAGCGGCTGAAGCGCTCGCAGTCTCGCGCGCCTGGCGTCGTCATTGTCGACGACCACAGACGCCGAGCGGCCAAAGAGCAGAATCGCCGCCACGAAGCCCGTTCGGTGCCGAAGAGCGTCGTGCTCGCCACAGGAGCGGACTCTACCGTCTCGTCGGCGATTCCCCCGCACCGCCCGACGCGAAGAGACGATGCTGTGCGACTGCATCTGCCCGCGCGCAGCCGGCGAGCGATGCCCTCACACGTCCTTGGACCGGCTTGGAATTGACCTCGAACTTCAGGGTGGGAGGACGCGCGTAGGGTGCTCGATGTGGGCTCTGGACATGCCGCCACATCTCGGGCGATGGTTCGCGACTGAAATTCCTCGGAGGAAGAACAATGTCTTCATCGCTTCATCGCTTCATCGCTTCATCGCTTCCGCTGATTGCGGGAGCGGTTCTGGCGACACCGCCCGATCAGCTCCCGCCGTACTCCGGAATGCCGGACGCACTAATGGCGGCGCAGGCCCCGCTTCTCGTGGAGGTGAATGCCCTTGCCAGAGACTGGGCGGTCGAAAGTCCCTTTTCGCAGGCGGATGGCCCAGTCGGACCAGAGGGGTATGCTGGTATTGAACTGGATGTCGATGCGAAGCTGATTCTGGTGTACTGGAAGTATGGTATTGACCCCGGGCCGCAGGTGCACGGGCGGCTCCAGCAAATACAACAGAACGGCATCAGCGTTGACCTGATCAAAGCTCCATATTCGTACCTCGACTTGCGTGATGAACTTCGAGCTGCGGTCCTCGCCTTCAATAGCGAGAACATCAGTCTCAACAGGATCGGACCCAGTCGAGGATCGTTGGGCTTGCAGATCGTAACTAGTGAGCCCGAGCGTGTGCTTGCGAGCGTTGCTTACAAGAATGTAGTCAAGCGCATGAAGGCGAAGTCGAAGCGCCCACCAGAGAATCCTGTCCCGGTTCAGGTGGGGCCGGCCTACAAGAACATCCGACTGAATGACAGGTCGCCCTACTGGGGCGGAGCCATGATCGTGAATGCCAGTCGAACTGCCGGTTGCACAACGGCTTTCGCTGTTGGGAACATCTTCGGTAAGTACCTGTTGACTGCCGGCCACTGCGCTAACCATACAAATGGAGCATTTTGGCGAACTGGCGATGGGTTCAGCGTCGGCGACACGTATGGCGCTCAAACTGTGGATCCCGGCTCCCGTGACAGACTTGATGTTATATTGATCAAGGGTTTGTTCAACTGTACGCGCCCTGACTCGCTCTGTACTCCCAGCGGAACGTCTGAGGGGCGACTGTACAATGGGCCGGTGACCACATCTGGCGCCGCGGGCCCTGGTGCTTTCAGGCGAGACGTGAAGGACCGAACCGTTTCGGTTCCGGGCATGATCGTGTGCACTTCAGGTGCATTCTCCGGCGACCGCTGCGATCTCGAGGTCGTAGCAATAGAGCAGCGTATCGCCACTCTGTTGTCAGGGAACATTCGTGGAACCGTTCAGGTCCGCCATAGGCTCAAAGAGAGTGGCGGCGGCAACGGGGATAGTGGTGGTCCAGTGTTCACTGTGCGAGGTGCAACTACCGAGGCAAATGCAGCTGGAGTCTTGAGTGCATCGACGCCCAGCCTCGTAGCACCCTGCACAGGTGTGCCAGAGAGCCCACCAGACAGAGATTGTTCATCTGAGCTCTTCTATACGACAATCCAAGATGCAACCCGGGCGCTCGATGTATGGCTGGAGACCAAATGAGACCGATCTTGGTTGCCTTGAGTGTTAGTGCTGTGGCTGCGTTCGCGTGTGGGGTTGATAAGGTGCCTGGTGAATTGAGTGCGAGCCGCGGAAAGCTGCTCGCCGGAAGTTCCGCATGTAGTCAATCTGCGGAATGCTCATCCGAGAGCAAGTGTGTTCGGTTTATTGTCGGCGACGGCGGCTCCTACTGTGCGCCAAAGAATGACCCGTGTGGCATCTTGGCGTGCGATCCGGGCGACCGTTGCATTTGTCATATCTCCCTCCCAGGGAGTTGCGGCTGCAACCCTCCTTGAACGCTGCGGGCTGTCGAGAGCAAGATTCGTGAACTTCCTCTGTGCCTTTTCGTGGGCTCGGCGCTCCGCGATCGCTCGCACTTGGGAGCCGGTTGACCCTCTTGCTGCGTGCCACATCTCAACATCGACGAGAAACTTCTGGTTGTCGGCTGCACGCCGGCTTGAAGGTGCTTCTCGCCGACCCCAAAGCGCTCGAGGCGTCGACGGCCGTCGAGGGCGCCTTCACCGCCGACGGTGGAGCGGTCAGGGCCGCTCGCTGGCGGGGGCGTCGGACATCTCGAGGCCCAGTCTGGCGCCTCTGGGAGGTGGGGCTCATTCGCGTCGGGTCAAGCGATGTCAGGGACGAGGAGTACGCAGGTGTCGTGGGCGGGACGGGGGAGGACCGGCGACGGGCGCCGGAGCAGTCGGTGGTGCGGCGGGCCTTCGACGAGGGCTGGCCGGCGGTATGCGGAAGCGTGCCCAGGCGGGTGAGGCGTGAGGGGGAGGCGTACCAGCGCTGCGGCGAGGTGCGGTACGGCTTCGTCGAGGTGGCGTGCGAGGACTGCGAGACGGCAAGGCTGGTGGCGTTCAGCTGCAAGGGGCGCGGGTGGTGCCCGTCATGCACCAACCGGCGGGCCGTGGAGACGGGCGTGAGACTGGCGACGCTCCTTCCGCACGTGGGGCACCGGCAGTGGACACTCAGTCTGCCCTTCACGTTGCGCTTCCAGGTGGTGAAGCAGCCGGTGCTGCTGAAGCGGCTCGAGGTGAGGCTGGTGCGGGCGGTGTGGCGGTGGCAGCGGCGCGAGGCGCGGAGGCAGGGCGTGACGGCTCCACTGCGAG
>JALOQF010000478.1 GCA_025459425.1 Myxococcaceae bacterium
CGCGAGCGCGCCCGTGAGCGCTACGCTCTGCATCTTCATGACTTCACCTCGGCCGTGACGGCAGGCGCGGCCGTGCGGGGCCGGCTCGTGCGCCGCCGAATGAGGAAGCCCATCGCCAGCACCGCCAGCGGGGCGAAGAAGGTGGTGCCGTAGAACCACACGCTGTCCTGCGTGCGCGTACGCGTCATCGGCACGTCGAGCTCCGAGTTGGTGCTGCCCTGGAGCTGCTCCTCGCCCAGCAGCCACTTCATGCCGTCGAGCACGAGCCGCACGTTGCCTTCGAGCGCGTCGACGATGTCGTCGGTGATGGCGTCGGAGTCGCTCAGCACCAGCACCCGCAGCTCGTCCTCGACCTTGTTGCTGGGAGCGCGCCGCGTCACGGCGGCGAGCAGCCCGTACGCCTGCTTCACCTCGGTGGGGGCGTCGTACTGGAAGTTGTTGTTCACGTCGTTCCACGTCGTCGACTGCGAGCGCAGCGCGAGATCGATGACGAGATCGGCCGGGTGCGTCTCGAGCTCCTTCAGGGGGCCGGCGCCGACCAGCAGCACCGCCGCCTGGGCCCGCGAGAGCGTCGTCACCGACGGGTGCGACGAGAAGGTGCGCGTGCCGATGTTCCGGTAGTCCGACGGAGAGGCCTGCCGCCCGATGCGGGCGAACATCTTGTCGTCGGTCAGCACCTCGGGCTTGAACGAGAGGCCGAGCGGGGTGAGCAGCTCGTCGAAGGTGAGGCCGGTCTCGGGGTCGAGCGCGAAGAACAGCTTGCCGCCACGCTTGCCGTACTCGACGAGCGCCGCAGCCTCGGGCGCCGAGAAGACGCGGGTGGGGCCCAGCACGAAGACGGCAGCCGCGTCGCGCGGCACGTCCTGACCCAGGCCCTCGGCGGTCGACAGCGTGCGCACGTCGAAGTTTTGCTCCTGGAGCGAGCGCCACAGCTTGTCGATGGTGGGCCGTTGATCGCCCGGCACCGGGTCCTGCGTGCGCTCCCCGTGGCCCTGCGTGAAGTACACGGTGCGCTTCGTCTTGGCGATCTGCAGGATGCGCTTCTGCACCTCGGCGTCGAGGCCGCGCAGCTGGGTGCGGGACTTCTCGATCTCGGTGCCGAGGTAGAGCAGCTCCTTGCGCTCCTTCTTCTTGAGCACGACGGTGCCGTTGTTGCTGACGCCCAGGTCCTTCGACTTCACCGGCTCGAGCGCCTGGTCGAGCACCTGCACCTGCAACATCGAAGACTCGCCCTTGAGCTCGTCGAAGTAGGCCTGGGTGACGGCGGCCACGTCCGAGGCGGGCGGGAAGAAGAGGAACACCTCGAGCGGCTCGTCGAGCGAGTTGATGAGGCGCTTGGTGGCCTCGCCGGGCCGCGCGGTGCGGAAGTACGAGAAGTCCTTCTTCGCGTCGCGCTCCGACACGACGTACTGGAGCGAGAACGCGAAGATGGCGATGAAGCCGAGGCCGAGGCCCGCGTTCGCGGCTTCCTGAATGCGGCCGAGCTCCATCACCGGCGCCTTCGCCATCGCCGCCGACGACAGCTCGACGAGCAGGGTCGGGAGCAACGACACGATGAGCACCGCAGGAACGAGCGCGGCGACGCTCCCAGCGAGCTTCGGCCAGCCGGTCTCGAGCGTCTGGTCGGCCACCTTCGCCCAGAGGTCCGACTGCCAGACGTAGAGCCCGACGGCGAGGAACGACAGGCCGTGCAGGCCGAGCAGCGTGCGCTCGATCTGCCCCGTGGTGGCGACGTTGACGCGGCTGGCTCGCAGGCCGATGGCCACCAGCATGAAGACGGTGCCGCCGCCGGTGAAGACGGTGCGGAGGTCGGGGCCGACCACGCGCTCGCCCACCCACACGAAGACGAGGCCGAGCGCGAGCCCGAACGAGATCATCCAGCTGCGCATGGCTTACCTCCACCTCCGCGCTTCGAGCACGCGCGTGGCGGCGAAGAGCGCGACGAAGGTGACGAGCGCGAAGTACACGACGTGCTTGAGGTGCACGATGCCGTTCTTGAACGGGTCGAAGTGCCCGTACCAGGCGAGGCCCGTGATGATGTCGGTGAAGGGGCGGTCGACGACCTTCGCGACGAGCCAGCACATGGTGAGGCCGATGCACATCACCGCCGAGCCGACGGCGGCGACGACCTGGCTCCTGGTGAGCGAGCTGCCGAAGAGGCCGATGGCGAGGCTCGAGGCGCCGACGAGCACGAGGCCGAGGTAGCCGGCGAGCACGTGGCCGAGCGACACCTTGCCGTACACGGCGACGAGCGCCGGCATGTACGAGGTGCCGAGGAAGAAGAGGCAGAGGAAGGCGAGGGCTGCGAGGAACTTGCCGGCGACGATCTCGCGGTCGTGAATCGGTGAGCTGTACAGGAGCTGCACCGTGCCGGTCTGCCGCTCCTCGGCGATGAGGCGCATCGACAGGAAGATGGCCCCGGCCATGCCGATGCCCGAGGTGAAGAAGAAGAAGTCGGCGAGCACCTCGGACGACTTCTTGGCGGCGCCCTGCACGGCGAAGGCGTTGAAGGCGAGGCCGTCGAGGAAGAGCAGCACCGCGATGATGACGTAGCCGCTCAGGTTGCGCAGGTACGCACCCAATTCGCGGCGGGCGATGAGCAACACGTTGTTCATCACGCGTCCTTTCCGTGGGTCAGCTTGAGGAAGATGTTCTCGAGGCGGTGCGCCGCGCGGTCGACTCGCACGACGGGAACGTCGGCCGTCACCAGCGCCTTCACGAGCGCTGGGCGAATCTCGCTCCTGGCGTCGACGTGGAGCGACAGGTTCTGCCCGTCGAGCTTCACCAGGGTGATGTCGACGACGCCGTCGACCTTCTTGAGCAGCTCGATGGTGGGGCCCGCGGCGCCGATGCAATCGATCTCGATGGGCCCGCCGGAGCCCAGCTTGGTGGACAGCTCGGCCTCGGTGCCCTGGGCGATGAGCTCGCCGCCCTGGATGACGAGGTAGCGGTCGCAGACCTGGGAGATCTCTCCGAGGATGTGCGACGACACGAGCACGGTGTGTTCACCCTTGAGGCCCTTGATGACCTCGCGCATCTCGACGATCTGCACGGGGTCGAGGCCGCCGGTAGGCTCGTCGAGGATGAGCAGCTTGGGCTTGTGCACGAGCGCCTGGGCGAGCCCGACACGCTGCCGGTAGCCGTGCGAGAGGCTGGCGATGACGTCGTCGTGCTTGTCGGTGATGGCGGTCTTCTTCTCGGCGTCGGCGACGGCGCTGGCGACGTTCGCGTCGGGCACCCCGCGCAGCTTCGCGACGAAGGTGAGGTACTCGCCCACCGACATCTCGTCGTACACGGGCGGCGTGTCGGGCAGGTAGCCGATGCGCTTGCGGATCTCGTGGGGGTCGCGCGTGACGTCGAAGCCGTCGACGATGACGCGCCCCGCGGTCGGGAGCAGCACGCAGCCCAGCACCTTGAGGGTGGTGCTCTTGCCCGCGCCGTTGAGGCCGAGGAAGCCGACCACCTCACCGGACTGGATGTTGAACGAGAGCCCGCGAATGGCGGCGTGCTCCCCGTAGTATTTGCTCAAGCCGTCGACCTGGATCATCGGCCGGGGTGATTAATGCGAGGGGGTCGAGTGTCAAGGCGCGTCGGTGTCGAACCGTTGGAAAATCAGAAGGCTGCGGGGCTGGAGTACGCTTCCGTCATGGGCTCGAACGGTCCGCACGCCGAGGGAGAACCGTGTTGTGGCGCCTGTGGGGTGGCCTCCGAGGTCGCGCGCACGGGCGTGCCAGTGGTGACCGCCCCGGGTGGGGTGCTCGATGGGTCGACGGGCGTCCTCGAGGTGGTGCTGTCGAATGGCGTCACCGCCGAGTTGAGGGGGAAGACTCGCTTCCTCATCGGTCGGGGCCGGAGCTGCGACGTGGTGCTCGACTCGAACAAGGTGTCGCGCGAGCAGTGCGCGGTCGAGCTGCGGGGCGGTCAGGTCGAGTTGGTCGACCAGGGCTCGGGCTGTGGCACCTTCGTGAACGGGCAGCGCACGAGCCGGCACGCGCTGCGGGTCAACGACGTGGTGTTCATCGGTGACGTGACGCTGCGATTCGCCGCGCGGTGAGGCGTCAGCCGAGCCACACCAGCAGGGCGCCGATGACGAGGCAGGTGAGCGCAAGCACGAGGCCGTCGGCGCGGAAGTCGGGTTGCAGGAGGCTGCGAGCGCCGGCGTAGAGGGTCAGCAGCCCGCACGAGCCGAGTGAAAAGACGAAGGCCGCGACCTGGACGAGGTCGTGCGGGGTGATGCCTTTCTCTCCCGGAGGCGTGCCCGAGCGGAGCATCCACCCGGGGAAGAGCGACGCCGGGAGCTTGAACAGCACGAAGAAGGCGAGGGGAATCGCGAGCAGCAGGCCGCTGGAGACGCGCAATCGAGGCACCGGGGAGGAGATGCGACGATGACTGGGCTCGAGCGTCAGCGCCAGTGGTTTGGGCGGGCGAAGTGCGATTGCCGAGACGATGGCGCCGCGCTGCTCGGCATCCCGCGCTGACGCTCGAGGCCTCGTCGAGCATCGGCGCGAGGAGTTTGGGTCGGGCGAGAGCAGTGCGGCGCACGGTCGAGCATCAGCGCGAGGAGTTCGAGTCGGGCGAGAGCGGTGCGGCGCTGGTCGGTGAGCGTCCGCCCGCTCGCGGTCGCCCGAGCGTCGACCACGAGCCGGCGGCAGGCCGGCGGGCCGGGCGAGCATGGTCGAGCATCAGCGCGAGGAGTTCGGGCGCTGCGGCATACGGCCGAGCATCAGCGCGAGGGACTCGGCTCAGGCGAGGGCGCTGAGGCGTACGGATGGGCCTCAGCGCGAGTGGCTGGCCTGAGGTGCGGGAGCGGTGAAGGCGGAGCCGACCTCCGAGACCAGCACACCGGCGACGATGAGGGCTCCGCCGGAGAGCTCGGCGACTCCGGGCGTCTCGCGGCCGAGGGCGACGGAGGCGGCGAGGGCGATGACGGGCTCGAGGGAA
>JALOQF010000479.1 GCA_025459425.1 Myxococcaceae bacterium
GACGTCACGACGCTCGCGGGCGAGACTGGCTATGACCCGCAGCCCGACCCAAGTCTACCAGGAACGCGCGGTGAAAGCCCCTTCGTCGCCAAAGAGCACGCGCCCGAACAGGGCGCGCACCCCTTCCCGGCGTTCGGGGTCGGGCGCATTCACCAAGAGCGTGCCCGTGGCTTTCTCGAGCACGACCACCACGGGCCTGCCCTTTGTCTCCGAGGCGCGCGTCGGGGCGGCGCGCCCGAACGTGACTGCGAGTTCCTCGGCGAGGTCGAGAATCGTCATGAGCGGCTCCCCGCCGTCCCCCGTCCCATCGCCAGCCCAACCCCGACGTAGGGCCGCCTCTCCGGCCGAAGACAACGAGCGAAACACTAGCCCCGTGGGGGCAGTGTAAACGGCGAACGAGCCCGCTATAGGCGTGCAGACGCGCCCGTGCGCGCCCCGAAAGAGGGCTCGCTGCTCCAGGTAGGCCCACAGGGCAACATCCGCGTTGTGCCCGAGGGCCCCGGCGACGTCGATGCCTTGCTGGGCCGCGAGTGCGCGCAGTTCTCTCTCTCCCTCGGGGGTCGCCAGGTCGCCGATCGCCGAGAATGCGAACTGCAGGGTAGCCGGCAGATCCGCGCCGCCCTCGCTCAGCTCCTCGCCAAGCCGGGCTCGCCACGCGGGTGTGTCGTCGCCGAGCGCGAGGCGCCGGCCTTCAAGGAGCGCGCGATGCGGGGCGAGCAGGCGCGTAAGCAGGCGAGCATCGAGGCCGGCGAGCACGGACGTCGGAAGAAGCGGCCTTGCCATGGCTCACCCGCCCCTCATCTCGTGCGGCGCCCGCGTTCGTCCCCCCCAGGGGCACCCACCTGCACGCCGGCAAGGCAACGGGTCCCGAAGTTCGTTCGTTGTCCACGTCATCAGCACGCCCTCCTTCGCGCCGCCCGTAGCGACGCCCCTCCAAGGGTCAACGAAGACACCAAGCGCCCCCTCTCTCTCGGGGGCCCACCGGCTGCGTCGACCCCTTCCGGTGTGTCTTCTTGCCTAGTTCACATTTGCCAGCAAAGACACAATTTTTACATGAGGAAGGGTTGGGGCTTGCCGTGCTTCTCGCTTTTTTCGCTGCTGCCTCGACAGGTCGACATGTAGGTATTCTCCGGGCAGAGCGGGCTCAACGCCAAGGGCGACAGCGACCGAACCCTGGCGCTACGATGCTCCGCGCCACGGCGAGGGCTCTCTCGGGCGTGCTCGTGCGACGACATCATGACCGCTCGTCTCGCGTCACCACTCGCCTGCGGCGAGCCCCGCGCGACGATGGCCGGAATGCGTTATTATGTAGAGCCCGTGATTATGGGGAGCGGCCGTCGGCGCGCCTCGACGTAACGGTGAGAAGCTCGCCCCAGCTCCACATAATTCGGATGAATTCTCCGATCTGAATTCTCACGATGAGGCGATGGCACCACATGCAGCGCTGCTCGGAGCGAGCGGTGTTGACGTCGCGGTTCTCGACGATGACCGCTGGAGACTCTCGCTGCTACAGCAAGCTGGCTTGAGGCGAGCTGCGATCGTGACCGGCGACGCCGAGCTCAGCGACGGACTCCTTGGCCATGCGCTCCTTCAGCGGCTCCTCGCAGTGGGCGAGGAACTCCTCCCAGTCGTTCTCCGACTTCACGTCGACGAACTCGTGCTTGGGCGCGACGTAGACGACGACCTTCTTGTGGCGCTGGATGAGGCGCAACACGTTCATCAGGGTGCCGACGCTCTCGCTGTCCCAAAGCATGAGGCCGACGGTCGCCTCCTCGGCCATCGCGCGGTCCTTCGTCGCGTAGAAGCTGAAGTCCTTGCGCTTGCCGCCGCTCGGGACGGGCACCGCTCGCGTCGGCCACCCGCCTCGGTTGTTGCGGCACGCGCCGCCCGAGCAGAAGACCTCGACGAGGTCGTAACCCTTCGCGCGCAGATACTCTTGCACCGCCTTGTCCGCGCCGTTGGCGTCGCCGACGATGACAGGCAGGCGCTTCTCGATCATGCGGTCGATGCGACGCTGCACTTCGGCATCGAGCCTACTAATGCGTCGCGAGCCGCCGATGAACACCTTGGCCATCATTGGTTGCTCCTGCTCTTGGTGATCGTGAGCGCGAAGACGTCCGCAGCCCCGCCGCTGTCGTAGAGCGCCGAGCTGATCGCATTCATCGTCGCGCCGGAGCGATAGAGGTCGTCGAAGAGCAGCACCTTGCGGCCCTGCGCCTGCGCCTTGTCGACCTGATGCGCACCGGCGAGAAGACGATCGCGCTCATTGAATTCGTAGACGTTCTTGAGTTCCGGCATGTCGCGCACCTTCGTCACGCAGTGGGTCGCACACGGCACGCCAAGCCGCTGCGCGAGCGCCTCTGCGACGAGCAGCACGGGCTGGGTCGGGCGCTGGCGTGAAGGCGGCACCGGGACGAGCACGTCCACCTCCAGGCCGCCGCCGCGCTTCCACCGGTCGATGAACGCTACGGCGGCGTCGACGATCGCGGTGACGGTGCCCGCGTCGGACTTGTACTTGAGCAGGTAGAGCAGCTCGCCGATCTCGGAGCGCGTGGTTTCGAACTGCTCGTGCCCGAATTCGTCGACGCCCAAGTAGACGCTGCTGGTCGTGTGATGATCGAGCGCGTAGCCCGCACGCCAGCGTCCTGCGAGCTTCTTCGGGTTGATGTTCACCATCGAGCCCTCTCGGCACGCGTCTCCGAGCTGGTCGCTCGGCGGGCGCGCGTACTCTTCGGGCCCAGTTTTTCACGGAGAAGCGCGAGCGAGCGCTCGGGCTCTGCAAGCAAGATCGCCTCGACATCGGGCGGCAGGTGACCAGCGAGCAGGAGGAGCGGATCTTCGACCGCGCCGAGCGCCTTCGACAAGCCCCGCACGAGCTGCTCAGGGGCCGCGACGACGCCTCGCTCGATGCGACTCAGGAAGGACGGATCGACGCCGAGCTGGCGGGCGAGCCCCTTCATGGTCACTTGGCGCTCCTGTCGAAGCTGGTGAAGGCGGGCGCCGAACGCGGTTGATGCTCTGGTCACCCCACTTTCTTAGCTTCGTGGACAAGATTTGTCACCCCTCGGATGGTGCCCTCCAGCCGGAATCCACCCGGCTCTCAAGGAGGACACGCATGCTGGACAAGTACTTCATCAAACCCACCAGGCTCAGGCAGCTACGTCGAGGGCCCCTCGGGCCGCATCTCGAAGAACTCGCCGCCGAGATGTATCGCCAAGGCTTCGCGATCTCGACGAGCCAGAGCCGCCTCGCGTTGTGCGCGCGCTTCGGCGCCTTCGCGCGCCGCGAAGGCATCGCCGTCGCCGACTTCGACGACGCACTCGCACAGCGCTTCTTCGATGACCTCGCGACCGAAGGGGACTTCTCCGATGCGCCGAAGGCGATGGCCCTGTTGCTTAACCATCTGCGCAAGAAGGGTGTGATCGCGCCCGTCGTGTCGCCGCCGCCTCCGCAACGCGATCCGCTCTTGGACGCGTACGACGCCTACCTCCGCGACGTGAAGGGGCTGCAGCCCTCGACGCGCGAGCAGTACCTACGCATGGCCAATCGCTTCCTACAATGGATCAGCGAGAGCCGGCGCAAGCTCGGCAAGCTGTCGCGCGCCGATGTGCTGACCTACGTCTCGTCGTCGCTGGGGAACAGCCCGAGCTCGAGCTGGGGCAAGCACCTGACCAGCGAGACCCGCTGCTTTCTGCGCTTCCTCGGCGGAGAGGGCCACGCGCCGCTCGGGCTCGAAGCGGCCGTGCCTCGCACGGCGCGATGGCGCCTCGACACGATCCCGAAGCATCTGCCCTGGGAGCAGGTCCGCAAGCTCATCGACTCGGTCGACGTCACGCACCCGCACGGCAGGCGCGACAAGGCGGTGTTGCTCTGCCTCGCACTGCTGGGACTCCGCAACGCCGAGGTCAGACGGATGCGGCTCACCGATCTTCGGTGGCGCACGGGCGAGCTGCACTTGCCGCAGACCAAGAGCGCGAAGGCTCGCATGCTGCCGATGCCCAAGGAGGTGGGCGCGGCGATCGCGGACTACGTGCTCCACGGCCGTCCGATGGTGGACGTGCCCGAGGTGTTCGTACGCCACAAGGCGCCGCGCGGCGCGTTCACCTCGCCGTGCGGAATCAACGCGATCGTCCGGGAACACCTCCTCCGCACGGGGATCGCTGCGCCCAGCAAGGGCGCGCACATGCTTCGCCACAGCATGGCCACGCGGCTCGTCAACGCGGGCGTGCCGATCAAGACCATCGCCGACGTGCTCGGGCACACCAGTATCGACACCACCGCAATCTACACGAAGGTCGACGTGACACGGCTCGCGATGGCGGCTCTGCCGTTTCCGACGGGAGGTGCACGATGAGAGCGTTCCTGAGCTGCTTCACGCCGTACCTCAACGACTACGTCGCCCTGCGGCGGCGCCTCGGCTTCCAGTTCAAGACCCAGGCCGAGATGCTGATCCAGTTCGATCGGTTCGCACACGCGCATCGCCACGAGGGCGCGATGACCGCAGAGCTGATCGTCGCGTTCGCGACCTCGGGCAACACCAGCGAGGTTCACCAGTCGCGGCGCTATCAGGTGATCTGCAACTTCACCGAGTACCTCGCCAACTTCGAGCCGGCGACGCCGCTGATGGACCCGAGGTTCATCCGTTGGCCTCGCCAGCGGCCCGTTCCGCACATCTTCACCGACGACGAGATTCTCAGCATTCTCAAGGAGGCGAAGAAGATCTCGCGTCGTCACTCTGTGCGCAACGCCGCCGTGCACGCAATCGTTGGGCTCGGTGCCGCTACGGGGATGCGCGTGAGCGAGGTGCTCCGGCTCGATCGCACAGACGTCGATCTGCGCACCGGTGTGCTGACCGTGAGGCGCACCAAGTTCAACAAGGACCGCCTCGTTCCCGTCCACGTGACGACGCTGGAGGTGCTGCGGCGCTACGCGGGCTCAGCTCGACTTCTGGCGACTCGGGCGCGCCGCCGGTCTGCGCGAGGCCACCGGCGACGGGCCTCGGTACCACGACCTGCGGCACACCTTCGCGGTGCGGCGCCTCGCGGGCTGGTACCGCGAAGGACTCGACCTGCAGGCGATGCTGCCGGTGCTCGCGACATACCTGGGACACGCGCACTACAGCGACACCGCTTACTACCTGACGGCGACCGCCGAGCTACTTGGTCTCGCCGCCGACCGCTTCGCGAGCTTCGTGGGCGACGCGAAGGAGGTTACGCCGTGAGCCGCCGCAAGCCGTCGACCCTCGCGGGCCTCATCGAGTCGTTCTTCCGCCAGCGCCTCGCAGCCCAGCGGCGCGCCAGCCCGGCCACCATCGCCACCTACCGCGACGCTCTGCGCCTGCTGTTCGTCTTCGCTTCGGAGAAGCTCGGCAAGCCGCCCGTCGCCTTGGAGGTGAAGGATCTCGATCGCGACCTCGTGCTCGCGTTCCTCGACTTCCTCGAGAAGAAGCGCGGCAACAGCGTGCGCACGCGCAACGCCAGGCTCGCAGTGATCCGCTCGTTCTTCCAGCACGTGACCTACGCCGATCCTTCGGCAGTCGGCATGGCCCAGCGGATCCTCTCCATCCCGGGCAAGCGCGCCACGAGAAAGGTCGTGTCCTTCTTGAACAAGGAGGAGGTCGCCGCCGTGCTCGCAACCCCCGACCGCACGACGACACAGGGGCGCAGGGACCACGCGTTGGTGCTCTTCCTCGTGCGCACGGGCGCTCGTGTCTCGGAGGCGATCGCGGTCGACGTCGGCGACCTTCGGCTCACCACGCCCACGCAGGTGCTGATGCACGGCAAGGGCAGCAAGGACCGCGTCGTCCCGCTGCTGCCCGAGCTGGTGTCGACGCTGCAGGCGTTCATGAAGAGCAAGCCGCGCGAGCAGCAGCGCGATCCGCTGTTTACGAACTCGCGCGGCGAGAGGCTGACTCGCTGGGGCGTGAACCACATCCTCGAACGTGCGGTGGACGAGGCCGCGAAGAGCACGCCAAGCCTCCGCGGTCGCTCGGTGACGCCGCACCTGCTGCGCCACACAACGGCGATGGACCTGCTGCAGTCGGGGGTCGATCTGACCACCATCAGGTCCGTGCTGGGGCACGCCTCGGAGGAGACCACGCACCACTACGTCGAGGCCAACACCGAGATGAAGCGGGCCGCGCTCGCGAAAGGGCAGCCCGACGAGGCGGCGGCACTCGACAAGTACGAGCCGACCGACGAGTTGCTCGCGCTCCTCGAGAAGCTCTGAAGAATTATGTGGAGTCGGGCAGCGCTCGGCGCGGCTGCGAGAGGGCTCTCCGAGCGCCGCTCCCCATAATCACGGACTCCACATAATCGCTACCACGGCTTGAATCTAAACAGCTTGTTCTTTCGGGGCTCGATCGAGTTCCGCTATTATGCGGAGTGCGGCGTTATGCGGACCTGGAGCCGCTCTGGACCCTCCGGACGTCCTCCGGCGCGGCGAGCCGTGCCACGCGCCATGGCGGTG
>JALOQF010000129.1 GCA_025459425.1 Myxococcaceae bacterium
CGCATCATGGCCCACGCGGCGTCGCTGCATCGGGAGCGCATCGAGTTCGCGTTCGCGCACACGCTGGCGGCGGCGACGTCGCTCCTCGCGGGCATCGAGCACCCGGCCTTCAAGCAGCTCCGCTCGGCCGCCACGTTCGCGCGCGGGCTCGATGCCTCGACGGCGTCACTGCTCGACCTCGCCGAGGCCAACCGGCGCTTCTCCGAGGCGTTGAGCGCGTGGGAAGCCGGCCTGCGCGCGGGGGAGATCGCCGTCAACCTGCAGTTCCGGCAGCCGGCCGACGAGGCGACGCCCACCACGCACTGAAGTCCCCGCGCTGCGCGAGACGTCGTCGGCACGGCACCCGCTTCGACGACGCCTCCGCCGGCTCACCAACGGCGTGAGACCTCGTCGCTCATGAGCGCCTCGGCGACGTCCTTCGACAGCTTGCGCAGGGGGTCGAGCGGCTCCATCTCCTCGATGGCCATCGCGTTCGCTCCCTGGGTGAACCCACTGGCCGGTGGTTCTTCAGGGATGGCTCGGTGGTCGCTTCCTTCAACGCCCTCGCGACCTCACCGGTACCCCACTCAATTGGACGCTCCTGCCGCGTCGCTCAGCTCGCCCGCTCCTCACCTCAGCTTCGCCTTCAGCGTGTTGAGCGCGATGCCGAGCGCCTTCGCGGCGTGCGTCTTGTTGCCCCCGTGCGCGGCGACGGCCGCCTCACAGTCGGCGCGGGAAAGGTCGGCCGGGCGAACCCGCCGCTCGGGCCGCACCAGGGCAGGCTGTGAGGTGGTGGGCGCAGCGGCGTCTCCGAGGGCCACCGCTTCGTTCTCGAGCTGCGCGACGAGCGCGTCGACGCCGACGACGAGGCGCTGGGTGTCGAGGCCACGGGCCAGCCGCTCGGCCGCCAGCTTCGCCACCGTCGTCTCGACGACGCGCCGCAGCTCGCGCACCTGCCCGGGCCAGGCGCGCGACTGGAGCAGCGCCATCGCCTCGGCCGTCACCTCGGCGTCCTGGTTGTGCGTCTCGCTCAGGCGCGCGAGGAACTCGTTCACCAGCAAGGGCACGTCTTCACGCCGCTCGCCCAGCGAAGGCACGACGATGACGTCGCCGAGCAGCCGCTGCACCAGGTCGGGCCGCAGCGCCGACTGCCGGAGCGGCGTCTTCGAGGCCGAGACGAGGCGGAAGCGTGGCGCGGGCGCGCGGTCGACGGTGCCTCCGAGCGGGCTGAAGCTGCCGCTGCCCTCGAGCACGTCGAGCAGGAAGTCCTGCGCTTCGCGCGGCAGCGACTCGACCTCGTCGAGGAAGAGCGTGCCCTGGTCCGCCAGGAAGAACTTGCCCTGCCGGTCCTGCACCGCGCCGGTGAACGAGCCACGCACGTGGCCCAGCAGCTCGCTCTGCAGCGCTTGCGCGTCTCGCGGCAGCCGCCCGCAGTTCACCGACACGAAGGGCCCGCTGCGTCCGGAGCGGTCGTGAATGCGCCGCGCGCTGTGCGTCTTGCCCGTGCCCGACTCGCCCATCAGCACCACCGGCAGTTGATGGCGCGCGGCGACGTCGAGCGCCTGCTCGAGCCGACGAGACGCCGGCGACTGCGCCGCGGAGACGCGCGCGTCGGCTTCGGGCGCCTCGGCCAGCATCACCACCCGCGCGCGCTCCGTGCCCAGCCACAACACGTCGCCGGCCTTGAGCGGCACCGTGTCCTTCACCTCGTGCTCGTCGAGGCGCCGCCCACCCGGGAGCCGCAGCGTGCCGTTGCGCGAGCGCAGGTCGCGGTACACGAGCTGCCCGCTCGAGTCGCACCACAGCCGCCCGTGCTGCCGCGACACCGCGTCGTCTGGCATCACCACGCTCGCCTCGGCGCTGCGCCCCAGCACGAACTCGCTGTCGGCGTAGACCCGCAGCACCAACGGAGGCTGGCCCACCCGCTCCACCCGAACCGCCCGCACGCGCAGCGCGTCGGCCAATTCCGGCACCCGCAGCTCCCGCGTCACCTGCCGACCACTGCCGAAGTCACCCATGTCGATGGCTGACAGCCTGTCAGAGTTGACTGGCAACCGGCCATTGATGGGCTGCGCTGCGTCACAACCACTCGAATTCTGGAGGAGGTTCATGGGTGCCTCCAGCCATCGCAGCATCCGTGCCGCGCGGAGTTGTTCTTGATATTGACTCTGATTCGCAAAATCGTCTAAGAGCTCGCCCTCCTCGTCGAGTGGGAGGTGCGCAATGGCGAATGCTGGCTGCAGTCACCAAACGTTGGCGTCGACCCGGGTGGCGACGGTGCAGCGCTGTGTCGACTGCGGGAGCCTCTCGGTGCACGTGGGGCCGTTGAGCTTCCGGCTCGACGCGGCGGCGTACGAGGGGCTCGTGGCGGCGCTGAACGAGGCGCGCGTGGTGCTGCACCGCGAGCAGGCGCTCGAGCAGGGCCACTTCTCGTCCACCCGCGGGCAGGCGTGAGGCGGCCATGACGCGACTGCTTCGCTCGGACGTCACCTCGGTCGTTCCAACGTTGATCGCCAGCGGTGATGCGTTCACCGCCTCGGTGCTGCAGCGCGAGCTGGGCTTGCTGGGGCTCGAGGTGCGCAGCACGACGACGTTCCCCGAGGCGAAGGCCGCGGTGACGAGCGGGGCCTATGGCGTGGCGCTGGTCGACGTGGCGATGCCGGGCGGCGACGGCTTCGAGCTCATTCGCGCGGTGCGGTCGAGCGGGCTGTCGATGGCGCTCGTGCTGGTGAGCGCCCGGAACGACGTGGCCGCGCGCGTGCACGGACTCGACTGTGGCGCCGACGACTGCGTCACGTTGCCGATGCACGGTGACGAGCTGCGGGCCCGGGTGAAGGCGCTGCTGCGCCGCCAGACGCCGGGCCCGGTGATGCGGTCGGAGCGGGTGACCCTCGGCGCGCGCTGGTTCGACCGAACGACGGGCGTGGCGCAGACGAACGTGGGGCAGGTCGTGCTCTCGAAGCGCGAGCTGCTGCTCATGCGCCGCTTCGTCGAGCGTGAGGGCGAGCTGCTCACCCGCAACGACCTGCTCGACGCCGCGTGGGGGCTCGAGGCGTGCCCGACCGACCGCACCATCGACAACTTCATCGTGCGCCTGCGCCGGTACTTCGAGCCGAACCCCGCGGAGCCCACGCTGCTGGTGACGGTGCGCGGGCGCGGGTACTGCTTCCAGCGGCTGCTGGCCCCTTGAACTGGGCGAAAGCCGCGCGCACGGACGACTCACGGGCCGAGGGCTCGACCGTTCCACGTGGAGCTCGTCGGTCTCCGAGCACGGTGCACGTGATGGCAGCGCGGCAGTCCGCTCGAGGAACGGTTCCGCAGACTCGCCAGCGCCACGGCCGGGCTGGGTCGCGAGCTACGGCCGCGTGAACTCGAAGGTCAGCGCGCAGGGGCGGGTGGCGCGCGTCTGACACTGGCTGTCGGCGGCGCCGATGCCCGTGGTGGTGAAGCCCGTCGGCGTCAGCGTTGCCGGCTGCGCGCTGGTGAGCGAGACGCCGTAGCAGGACGACGCCGTGAACGGCACCTGCATGCCGAACATGCCGGACATCACCTCGGGTTGAATCGGAAACATCACGCCCGGCGTGACCATGCACTGCTGATCGGCATCGAGGGTGATGGTCGAGCCCGAGCGCGTCGCCCGGACGGTGCAGAAGCCACCGACGTCGAAGCGCACGGCGTCTCCCGTGACGGTGGCGGTCACCTGGTGGGTCGTTCGCAACGCCTGCTGGTTCTCGAGCTTCCAGGTTCCGACGAGCCGCCACGCGCCGGCGAGGGGGTCGACCGCGCCAGCGTCGGGCGAGGCGGGAGTGCCGGCGTCGACGAACGAGCCGGCGTCCGAGGTGAGGTCCATCGGGCCACAGGCGGTGAGACCAGCGGCGAAGACGAAGAGCGAAACGATGAGGCGCATGAGGCGAGACTCCGGGCAACTGCTGGGTGAGCGACGAGCCCGCGGCGGAACGTGTCTCCGCGGAGGGCGCGGGGCGCTGAGCAGCTTCGATGCCACCGCGACGGACAGGTGGTCGCGGGTGGTTGCAGCGGCACCGTGTGCAGCGCGTTGCACCCCCTGTGCAAGAGGCTGCAGCTCGCGCACTCAGCGCGAGTTGCTCAGGTGCCTCCCGTTCGCTGGACGGCCGGCACGAGGCGTCGATGACCCGACCCTGCGTGAGTTGGTCATTCCCTTCGGGAAGACGGGCTCCGTCGTCTAGTCCCGCGTCGGCGCCGGTGCCCTCGTGAGCGTGCTGGCGGCGCGTCACAAACTCGAGGAGGGCTTCGACTGACGTGTCGAACCGTGCCGAAACCACGCCGGTGCCCCTCGTCGACGTGGTGCGAAGCAACGAGCAGCGATACGTGAGGCCCTCGTCCCTCTTCGCTGCCCCGGAGTCGTTCGATGAAGCGTCTCGTCCTGTCGCTGGTGCTGGTGTCGTGCGCGACGGTGTCTCCTCCACCGCAGCCAGCCCCCCAGCCGCCCCCGGCCCCCATCGTACTGCCCGAAGAGGTGCACCTGTCGAACCTGCGCCAGCTCACCTTCGAGGGTGAGAACGCCGAGGCGTACTGGCGCTTCGACGGCAAAGGGCTCTCGCTTCAGGCGCGCGGGGTGAACGACGGCTGCGACCGCATTCAGGCGCTGACGCTCGACCCGACAGGGAAGGCCTCCATCCAGCAGGTGTCGAGCGGCGCTGGCGCGACGACGTGCGCGCACTGGTTCCCCGAAGGAGACGCGCTCGTCTACGCGTCGACCCACCTCGGCGGCCCCGCCTGCCCGCCGAAGCCCGACATGAGCCTCGGCTACGTCTGGGCGCTCTACGACAGCTACGACCTCTTCAAGGCGCAGGTGACGCCGGGCGCGCCGCTGCCGGTGAAGGACGAGCAGCTCGTGCGCCTCACCGACACGAAGGGCTACGACGCCGAAGCCACCGTGTGCGGGAAGGACGGCAGCATCGTCTTCACCAGCGTGCGCGACGGCGACCTCGAGCTGTACCGCATGGACCAGGACGGGAAGAACGTGAAGCGGCTCACCTTCACGCCCGGCTACGACGGCGGCGCGTTCTTCAACAAGGACTGCACCAAGCTCGTCTGGCGCGCGTCTCGCCCGAAGCCCGGCAAGGAGCTCGAGGACTATCAGCGGCTGCTCGCCCAGGGCCTGGTGCGTCCCTCGAAGCTCGAGCTCTACGTGGCGAACGCCGATGGCTCCGACGCGCGGCAGGTGACGTACTTGAACGCGGCGTCCTTCGCGCCCTTCTGGTTTCCGAACAAGGCGCGCATTCTCTTCTCGAGCAACGCGGGAGACCCGAAGGGCCGGGAGTTCGACCTCTGGGCCGTCAACGCCGACGGCACCGACCTCGAGCGCCTCACCTTCACGAAGGGCTTCGACGGCTTCCCGATGTTCTCGCCCGACGGTGCGACGCTGGCGTTCTCGTCGAACCGCATGACGGCCGAGGGGAAGAACGACACCAACCTCTTCCTCGCTACGTGGGTCGACTCGCCGCCGAAGCCCCAGGCAGGGCCCGCCGAGCGGGTGCGTGACGACGTGGCGTGGCTCGCGTCGGCCGAGCGCGAAGGGCGCGGCATCGGCACGAAGGGCCTCGACACGGCGGTGGACTTCGTCGAGGCGCGCTTCAAGGCGCTCGGGCTCGAGGGCGCCGCGCCCGATGGCAGCTTCCGCCACCCGTTCCAGGTGCCGACGAAGGTGTCGCGGGGCGCGAAGACGTCGCTGCGCCTGGCCGGCAAGCCCGTGCCCGAGGGAGATTTCACGCCGCTGGGCTTCTCGGCGCAGGGGAAGGTCGATGGTCCGCTGGTGCTGGTGGGCTACGGCCTCGAAGACGCCGAGCTGGGCCTCGATGACTTCAAGGGCTTCGAGCTGAAGAACAAGGTGGCCCTCGTGCGCCGCTTCGCGCCGGAGCACCCGAAGCTCACCACGCCCGAAGCGCAGCGCCGCGCCGGAGACCTTCGCAAGAAGGTCTTCCTCGCGAAGTCGAAGGGCGCGAAGGCCGTCCTCGTGGTGGACGCGCCGGTGCTGGCGCCCGGGCCCGAGAAGCGAGAGCCGGTGATGGAGGCGCCGCTCCCGCCCCTGCGGCTCGACAGCCTGCAGGACGCGGGGCTGCCGGTGCTCGTGGTGAAGCGCGCCGTGGTGGCGCCGTTCCTGGCGATGCTCGAGAAGAAGCAGCCGGTGGCGGTGTCGTTGTCCGTCGAGCTCGTCGTCGAGACGGCCACCGCGGTGAACGTGGTGGCGAAGCGGAAGGGCGCGGGGGCGAGCGGCGCCGTCATCGTGGGCGCGCACCTCGACCACCTGGGCTTCGGTGGCTCCAACTCGCTCGCGCCCGACTCGACGGCCGCGCACCTCGGCGCTGATGACAATGCGTCAGGGGTGGCGACGCTCCTCGAGGTGGCGCGGCAGGTCGCGTCGTCGTCAGAGCCGCTCTCGCGTGACGTCGTCTTCGTCGCCTTCTCGGCGGAAGAGGCCGGCGTGCTGGGCTCGTCGGCGCTGGTGGCGGCGAAGCCCGCGTGGCTCGAGGGCGCGTGGGCGATGCTCAACATGGACATGGTGGGCCGGCTGCGCATGAACGAGCTGTCGGTGCTGGGAGCCGAGTCGGCACCCGAGTGGAAGGCGCTCGTCGAGGCGGCCTGTCAGGGCGCGCGGGTCTCGTGCGCTGCGAGTGGTGACGGCTATGGGCCGTCCGACCATCTCAGCTTCTATTCGGCGGGCCTACCGGTGCTGCACTTCTTCACCGGCGCGCATGGCGACTACCACAAGCCGTCGGACGCGCCCGACAAGGTGAACGCGGCCGGCGCGGCGAAGGTGGCCGAGGTGGTGGGCGCCGTGCTGCGCGCCTCGAAGGACGTGACGCTCACCTACACGAAGTTCCCTGCGCCGGTGCGCGGCGACGCCCGCAGCTTCAACGCGTCGCTGGGCACCGTGCCCAACTACGGCGGAGGGCTGCCCGGCGTGAAGGGCGTGCTGCTGGACGACGTGCGCCCGGGCGGTGGCGCCGAGAAGGCCGGCATGCGGCGCGGCGACGTCATCGTGAAGCTCGGGAAGTACGACGTCGGCTCGGTGGAAGACCTCATGTTCGTGCTGACGCAGGCGAAGCCGGGCGAGACGGTGAAGGGCGTCGTCGTGCGCGACGGCCAGCGCGTCGAGCTCGAGGTGACCTTCCAGGAAGGCAAGCGCCGCTGAAGGGCGCCGGGTGCGCACGGACCCGCTGCACACCCAGCGCATCTGTGGTGTCATTCCCCGGTCGTCCCCCGAACGGAGTTCACCGCCATGCGTATTCAGCCCAAGAAGCCAGCCGCCATCACCAACCCCCCGTCAGAGACTGCGAAGCCAGCAGCCGCCAGGACCGCCACGCCGTCGCGCGCGGCTGGCTGGAGCGGGGGCGCTGGAAACGTGGCCCGCGACGTCCACGCCGCCCTGACGCACCCCCAGGGCCGCCAGACGTTCGCTGAGCTGCTCGAGAACCATCTCTCCGACCCCAACTCGGGCATCGGCTACGCGTGGGACCCGGGGCACCAGAAGCCGATGCAGTGGTCCCTGCGCAACTCCGAGATGGGAGAGGACACGCTCCTCGTTCAGGTTCGCGGCAAGGAGCTGATCATTCAGTCCGACAACTCGGGCTTCGAAGGCAAGGCCACGTTCACCGGCTCGAGCCGTGAGGCCCTCGACAGCGCCGTTCGCGCCGCCGTGAAGGACCTCGACGCCGTCACCGAGCGCAACCGCGCGCGCTGAGGCAAGGCCTGAAAGGCGCGTGGAAATGTCACGCGCCTTGACGGAACCGGGGGTGGTTTCGTGTGCGCTCTGGGCCGACACTGCTGCATGCCCAGCCTCGACGCCACCTCGAAACAGCTCGCCGCACTGGCCTCGAAGGCCGCGGCCGACCAGCGCATCGGCTTCTTCGAGCGGCGTTCGCTCCGCAAGGCGCTGGGCAAGGCCATCGAGAAGGCCACCACGCCGGAGCAGGTCGACGCCTACCGGGACGTGGTGCACCGCGAGGTGGGCTTCTCGCGCTGGGGCGGGAGCGACTACCCGTCGTCCAGCGACTTCCGGAAGCTGCAGAAGCAGGCCGAGGAGAAGAAGCTCGAGCTCGGCGCAGGCGCGGTGGTGGCGCGCATCGAGGCGTTGCCGGTGTCGGGGGCGCTGAAGGCCGCGATGTCGGCCATCGCCCGAAACGGCGTCGCCACCCCGGACCAGCAAGACGCCGTCGAGCGCGCGTACCTGGCAGACCTCGCCGGGTGCAGCACGCCCGAGGCCGTCGGCGAGCTCTACTGGTCGACCTTCGAGGTGCTCAAGGCCTACCGCCGCACGGGTGGTGGGCACGACGCGTGGTGGTGCACGGGGGCTGATCAGACGATGCGCTCCCGCTCGGTGGCCCGGCAGGAAACCCTCGACCCTCGCATTCGCCTCGACGACTACAACGACGCGCCGCTGCGCACCGTCGACTGGCGGTAGTCCGCGTGTGGCCCAGCGCTGCTCCTTTGTCATGGGAGCGTCACCGAGGGCCCTGCATGACGCACCCGCGCATGGGCTTCCTGCGGCGGCGTGCCCGACTCGTGGCTAAGCACGGCTGACCCTGGCGCATCGCTCCCGAGCGCGAGGAAATGTTTCACCGCGCTGCATTCGGGACTGGTTCGTCACGCGGTACAGGTGACGGCACGTGAGCGCCGGCCACGAGGGGAGGCTTCGTCGTGTTGTACCTGCACGCCATCGGTCACTTTCACCCCGAGAACGTCATCACCAACGCGTTCCTCGAGAGCCTCGACATCGAGACGAACGACGCGTGGATTCTCGACCGCGTCGGCATCAAGGCGCGTCATACGGTGCTGCCGCTCGACTACATCCGCCGCACGAAGAACGCCGACCCGCGCGCCGCCATCGAGGCCGCCACCATGTCGAACGCGCAGACGGGCGCGAAGGCGGGCCAGCTCGCGCTCTCGCGCGCGAAGCTCGGCGCGAAGGACATCGGCATGGTGCTGGCCGGCAGCTGCAGCCCCGACGAGTGCATTCCCGCGGAAGCCAACCGCGTGGCCGAGCAGCTCGGCATCGACGGCCCGTCGCTCGACGTGGCCAGCGCCTGCTCGTCGTTCTGCAGCCAGCTCTACTTCGTCGAGGCCATGCGCCCCGAGAAGCTGCCCGACTTCATCATGCTGGTGAGCCCGGAGAACTCGACGCGGGTGGTGGACTACCGCGACCGCTCCTCGTGCGTGCTGTGGGGCGACTGCTCGACGGCGGCCATCGTCTCGCCGCGCGTGCCCGGCCCGTGGAAGGTGACGTCGACGTACCTGAAGGGAGAGCCCGCCGGCGCCGACAAGGTGAAGGTGCCCCGCTTCGGGCACTTCACGCAGCAGGGCGCCGAGGTGCAGAAGTTCGCGGTGAAGCGCGCGGGTGAAATCTACGAGGTGCTGCGCGACGAGTACGTGCAGGGCGGCGGCCGGGTGAACGACCTCACCTTCATCGGCCACCAGGCCAACCTGCGCATGCTCGAGCACGTGGCGCGGCGGTGCGAGGTGCCCGAGGGCCGGCACCTCTTCAACGTCGACGTGCGCGGCAACGTCGGCGCCTCGGGCGCGCCCAGCGTCTTCTCGGAGCACTGGGACTCGGGCCAGTTGGGCCCCTCGGTCGCGGTGTGCGTGGTGGGCTCGGGCCTCACCTGGGCCGGGGCCCGCTTCGAGCGCGCCTGAGCCGCGGTTCCATCGGGCGAGAGAAGCCCCCGTCGTTCTTGATGTTCTTTCGGGTAGGCCCGGTTGAAACCACCGCCCACAGGGGTGCGTAAGGTCCCCGTTCCCTCTCAACGGAGTGCCCATGTCCCGCCTGGCCTGGTTCGTCGTCACCGCGCTGCTCGTCTTTGCGGCGGTCGCGTTCGCGCAGTCTGCGAAGTCGAAGAAGCCGACCGCCGGCGGGGCCGCTCCAGCCGACCCGGAGATTCCAACCGTGAAGACGTACACGAAGCCCTCGAAGGACGAGCTCAAGAAGAAGCTCACGCCCGAGCAGTTCAAGGTGACGTGCGAGGCCGCCACCGAGCCGCCGTTCAAGAACGCCTACTGGGACAACCACGAGCCCGGCATCTACGTCGACGTCACCACCGGCGAGCCGCTCTTCAGCTCGACCGACAAGTTCGACTCGGGTTCGGGCTGGCCCAGCTTCACCAAGCCGATTCGCAAGGTGGCCGTCACCGAGCACACCGACATGGCGTACGGGATGATCCGCACCGAGGTGCGCTCGAAGACCGGCGACGCGCACCTGGGGCACGTCTTCGACGACGGCCCTTCCGACAAGGGCGGCCTGCGCTACTGCATCAACTCGGCGTCGCTGCGCTTCATCCCCGTGGCGAAGCTCGAGGCCGAGGGGTACGGCGAGTACCTCGCGCTGTTTCAACCGACGTCCAGCACTGCGAAGGAGAAGCTCACCGTGAAGACCGAGACCGCGTACCTCGCCGGCGGCTGTTTCTGGGGCATGGAAGACCTCTTGCGCAAGGTGCCGGGCATTCTCGAGACCGAGGTCGGCTACACCGGCGGGCACCTCGACAACCCGAAGTACGACGACACCCACGACTCGAAGTCGGGCCACGCCGAGTCGGTGAAGGTGGTGTTCGACCCGGCGGTCATCTCGTACGCCGACCTGCTCGAGAAGCACTTCTTCCGCATGCACGACCCGACGACGCTCAACCGCCAGGGCAACGACATCGGCACGCAGTACCGCTCGGCGATTTTTCCCGTGGACGACGCGCAGAAGAAGGCGGCCGAGGCCGTCATCGCGAAGGTGAACGCGTCGGGGAAGTGGAAGCGCCCGGTGGCCACCACCGTCGAGCCGTTCAAGAAGTGGTGGAAGGGTGAGGACTACCACCAGGACTACCTGGTGAAGAACCCGGGCGGGTACACCTGCCACTACTACCGCGACTGACGGCGCGCTTCGGCGAAGCCTTGACTCCGACGGGCAGGGCGCCCAAACGCAGCGGGGTGAAGACCGACTTCCTCGAAGAGCTGAAGTGGCGTCGCATGCTGCACGACGCGATGCCCGGCACGCAGGAGCTGCTGGCGAAGGGCACGCCGGTGAAGGGCTACATCGGGTTCGACCCGACGGCCGACTCGCTCGGCGTGGGGCACCTGGTGCAGGTGATGACGCTGCTGCACTTCCAGCGCGCGGGGCACCACCCCATCGCGCTCGTCGGCGGCGCCACCGGGCTGGTGGGCGACCCGTCGGGCAAGAGCCAGGAGCGCAACCTGCTCACCGACGAGGTGCTCCAGCACAACCTCGCGGGCATCAAGGCGCAGCTCGCGAAGTTCCTCGACTTCGACTCGGGCCGGGCGAGCCTGGTGAACAACGCCGACTGGTTTCGCGAGCTCAGGTTCCTCGACTTCATTCGCGACGTCGGCAAGCACCTCACCGTCAACTACATGATGGCGAAGGACTCGGTGCAGAAGCGCATCTCGGGTGAAGGCGAGGGCATGAGCTTCACCGAGTTCACCTACCAGCTGGTGCAGGGCCACGACTTCTTCCACCTGTGGAAGACGATGGGCGTCGAGCTGCAGATGGGTGGCAGCGACCAGTGGGGCAACATCGTCACCGGCACCGAGCTCATTCGCCGCCGCGCGCAGGGGCAGGCCTGGGCGCTCACCACCAACCTCATCACCAAGGCCGACGGCACGAAGTTCGGGAAGACCGAGGCGGGCAACGTGTGGCTGTCGCCGCAGCGCACCTCGCCGTACGAGTTCTACCAGTTCTGGCTCAACGCCTCCGACGCCGACGCCGCCAACTGGGTGCGCATCTTCACGCTGCACTCGAAGGACGAGGTCGAGGCGCTCGAGGCGGCGCACGCGAAGGACCCCTCGGCGCGGCACCTGCAGCGGGCGCTGGCGAACGACGTCACCGCGCGCGTGCACTCCCAGGCCGACGTCGACTTCGCGGTGAAGGCCGCCGAGGTGCTCTTCGGCAAGGCCACCATCGAGACGCTCAAGGCGTTGTCCGAGGGGCAGATCGCCTCCATCTTCAAGGACGTGCCGCAGAAGACGCTCTCGCGCGACGAGCTGGTGAAGGGCATTCCCTTCGTCGAGCTGGTGGTGACGAAGACGGGCTTCGTCGAGTCGAAGGGCGCGGCGCGCAAGCTCATCGAGCAGAACGGGCTGGCGCTGAACAAGGAGAAGGTGACCGACCCGATGAAGGTCATCGACGCCTCGGCGCTGTTGTCCGACCGGTACCTGCTGTTGTCGCGCGGCAAGAAGGACAACTGCCTCGTGCAGGTCGGCTGAGCGCCCTCGTTCGGCTCACGCCCAAGGTGGCTCCAGCGACGGACTCGGGGGCGTGCTCGGCCCTGAGCGCCCGTCCTGACGCCAGGGAGCGGCGATGCCCGTCTGGCCGTTTCGCTGCCGCCGGGCGACGGCCCCCCGGACCTTCCTGACTTGCGTCGAAGCGTCGCGCGGCATTATAAGTTGGTCAACCAACCTATATGCCTCGACCACCGAACACCGACCAGCGAAGGGCGCAGATCGTCGACGGGCTGCTCAAGGTGATGAGCACGAAGGGCTACGAGGGCGCGACGACGCAGGACATCGCGAAGGCAGCGAAGCTGAGCCCGGGGCTGGTGCACTACCACTTCCAGGCGAAGGCCGAGGTGCTCGAGGCGTTGATGAACCGGCTCCTCGACGAGCACCTCGCGGCGCTCGACTCGGCGCTGACGGCCGCCGGGGCCGACCCCCTCGCGCGCCTCGACGCCTTCATCGACTGTCACCTCGCGACGGGCGCATCGGCCAACCCCCGCGCGCTGGCCGTCTGGGTGTCGCTCGGCGCCGAGGCCTTGAAGTCGGCGGACGTGCGGACGCGGTACGTCGCCGGGCTCGACGCGCTGCTCGAGCGGCTCGTCGTCATCCTCCGGGCCGGCGTCGCGGCCGGGCGCTTCGTCGACCAGCCCCCGCGCGCCGCGGCCGCGGCCATTCTCTCGACCATCGAGGGGTACTTCGTCGTCGCTGCCACCGCGCGGGCGCTCATTCCCCGGCACTCGGCCGCGCCGGCACTCAAGGCGATGGCCCGCGGGCTGCTGGAAGTCGCTCCGGAGCCGCGGCGGCACGCTCCACCGCGGGCCCGGCGCGGGAGCGCGTCATGAAGCCGCTCCGGCTCTTCGGCCTGTTGGGCGCGCTCTACTTCGCGCAGGGGCTCCCGTTCGGCTTCTTCACCCAGGCGCTGCCGGTGATGCTCCGGCAGGCCGGCGCGTCGCTCGAGGGCATCGGGCTCACCTCGCTCCTCGCGCTGCCCTGGGCGCTCAAGTTCCTCGTCGCGCCCCGGCTCGACCGCACGCCCTCACGACGGCGCTGGGTGCTGGTGCTGCAGTTCGGTACGGCGGCCCTGCTCGCGGTGGCCGCGTTCGTCGACGCGCTCCCCTTCGTGCTGGCCACCGTGCTGCTCGTCAACGCCTTTGCCGCCACGCAAGACATCGCCACCGATGGCCTCGCGGTCGAGCTGGTGCCGCGGGCGCTGCGGGGGTTCGCCAACGGCCTGCAGGTGGGCGCGTACCGGGTTGGCATGGTGGTCGGCGGCGGCGTCTTGTTGATGGCGTTCGACGTGCTCGGTTGGCGGGGCGTGTTCCTCGCGATGGCGGCGGGCGTGCTGCTGACGACGATGCCGGTGCTGCGGTGGCGCGAGGCCCCGAGAGCGGCGAGCGAGCAGTCGAACCTGAAGGTCTTCTTCACGCGCGCCGACGTCGTGCCGCTCCTCGGGCTGCTGTTCCTCTTCAAGTTCGGAGAGGCGTTCGGCGTCGCGATGCTGAAGCCCCGGCTCGTCGACCTCGGCGTGCCGATGACCGAGATTGGGTTCGTCGTGGGCACGGTCGGCTTCTTCGCCGGTCTCGTGGGCGCCGTCGTCGGAGGCGCGCTGGTCGGCGTCCTCGGGCGTCGCCGGGCGCTGCTGGCCTTCGGGTCGACCCAGGCCCTCGCCGTGCTCGGGTGCGCGTTCGTCACGACGGCCGATGCGCGTGGCGTGGTCTCAGCGCTCATCGCCTTCGAGCACTTCGCTGGAGGGCTGGCCACGGCGGCGCTCTTCACCTGCATCATGGACTGGTCGCGCAAGGAGCACTCGGCGACGGACGCCACCGTGCAGGCGTCGACCGTCGTCATCGCGACGGGCCTGGCGAGCGCGGTCAGCGGCTTCAGCGCCTCGGCGCTCGGGTACACGACGCACTTCGTGCTCGCGGCCGGCCTCGCGTTCGTCGCGGCCGTGGTCGCGACGGTCCTCTTTCCCCGCATCACCCAGCAGGAGTCCCGATGCAGCAGCGCAGGCGAGTTGGTGTCTACGCCGGCAGCTTCGACCCCGTGACCTTCGGCCACCTGGACGTGGTGACGAAGGCCGCCGACCTGGTCGACGAGCTGCACGTGCTGGTGGCGGTGAACCCGAAGAAGACGACGTGGTTCACGCGGGAGGAGCGCGTGGCGCTGCTGCAGGCCGTCGTGCCGCCGGGGGTCGTCGTGGCGAGCACCGAGGGCTACGTCGTCGAGTACGCGAGAGCCGTCGGAGCTGCCTGGCTGGTGCGTGGCGTGCGCACCACGACGGACGCGGCCGCCGAGCTCGAGCTGGCCGCGCTGAATGCGTCACTCGCGCCCGAGGTGCGGACGTTCTTCGTCACGGCCGACCCCGCGCTGTCTGGGGTGAGCTCGTCGGGGCTCAAGGCGCTCCTCACGGCTGGCGAGCGGGTGGACCACGTGTGTCCGCCTCAGGTCGTCGCGGCCCTGGTCGAGCGGCACACGAAGCGCTCCTCGGAGCGGGCGGGCTGAAACCTCGACGAGGATGGCGATTGGTCCGATGGAGAGGCAGTGGCTGGGTGCGCTGGCGGTGGTGGTCAACGGCGACCCGGTGACGATGCACACAGAGAACGAGTTCGTGGGCGGACACCCACGTGCTGGAGCAAGCAGGTGCGGCGGCCGGGAAACGGCCTGCTCCCTCGAGAGGCCCGGCGCTGATTCGGTCGACCGTCGCCTTCGACGTGCAGCGGAATCCCGTTTCATTCAAGGACGGCCCCGGTCTCGCGGCAGATGAACCGGGTCTCGCCGACACCCCGCATGCCACAGCCAGCGGCGACGCCTCGCGTGGTGAAGATGCAGCGGCAGTCGCTCGGTGCTGGCTCCGTCGCCGTGCAGTCCGCCAGCAGCGCCGAGACCAACTCCAGAAGCGTTCATCGCCTTTCTCGAGTGGAGCACCCCGCGCTGCTGCCCTCGCTCAGGCTCACAGGCCTGCGAGACGGAGGCGAGGTCAGGACGGGGCCAGCGCAACGGTGAAGCGTCGCGCGTGCTTTGCGAGCAACGACCCGCTGGGCCGGAACCACGGGCGCTCGACGAGGGTGACGGTCTGCACCTTCGACGGGAGCCCCTCGACGAGCGCGTCGAGCACCTCGCGCCGCGCGGTCGGGCCCAGCCGCAGCATCGTCAGCGATGCGCCCGATGCGTCCAGCGACAGCTCGTACCCCGACGGGAGGTGCGACGAATCGGCGGACGACACCGACACGCGCTCGAGCGAGGGGTTGGTTTCTCGCAGCAGCGCCACCGAAGGCAGCTCCACCGCGGGGCCTGCTTCGTCCTCTTCGTCCCACTCGTAGGTGGGCGCCCAGGGAACCGAGACGCGAAGGTGCTCGAGCGACCGCCACGACGACGGCGGGCGGAGCTTCTCGACGCCTGCGCCGCCGAGCCACGTGAGGGACAACGACGAGAGTTTCGAGAGCGGCAGGCTCCACAGCAGGTCGAGCTCGGCTTCGCCCACCTCGGCATGGAGCGACTCGAGTCGCGAGGTGCCCGCGAAGTCCTGAAGGCCCATCAGGCCCACCGCGGACACCCCCGACACGTGGCGCAGCGCCCGCATCGTCGAGCCGAAGGGCTGCTCGTCGCCCGAGAACCGCAGGGTGTGCACCGTCTGCCACCACGGTGACTCGGCGAGGCCTCGGCGCTGCTCGTCGAAGAACACGTCGGCGCTGGCGAGCGAGCCGTACTCGAAGCCGGCGCTCCCCAGGGGCACCACCTGGTTCAACTCACCCAGCCAGAACTCGGCCTGCTCGAAGAACGTGTCGAGGTCGGCGTGGCGGCTCTGCATGAAGGCGCCACGTGGGTCGTTGCGCGACAGCCAGAGGTCGGCCCACACGCGCCGGGGCCCTTCGGCGAACGGGTCCCTCGAGATGACGTCGAGGCAGCGCAGGTCGTCTGCGTCGAGGCGCTGCGCCGCCAGCACCACCTCGCCCGGGCTCGTGGTTTCGTCGTCGGTTACGTCGTCGTCGCGAAAACCGCCGGGCGCGGTGTGCGGCAGGTCGAGCCATGGCCGCACGCAGCGCCCCAGCCAGTGGAGCCGCACCTCGTTGCCTTCGCGCTGCAGCAGGGCGAACGGCTCGGCCTGTGACGAGGTGGAGAGCTCCTGACTGCCGCCTTCACCGCAGTACGCCTGAAAGTGGCGAATGGCGCTGCCGTTGTCGTCCCACCGGGGCCGCGCGCGCCAGTCGATGCCCCGCGTCGGGCCTGCGCCGCCCTCGTCCCAATCGCTGGCGAAGAAGTCGGGGACACGCTCGCTCGAGCTCCACGCCGAGAGGTGCACGGCATCGTCGGCCTCGTCGGCCCAGTACTGCGCAGCCGCGAGGAGGACCGACTGCACGTCGCGATTCTTCTCGAAGAAGCGCTTCGCCCACGGGCGCAGCTCATCACGCACCCAGGCGAGCCGCTCGACCGAGGGGCTCCTCATCGGCCGCCCCCCAGCCACTCGGTGTGAACGGCCACGCCCGGCGCGTCGACGCGCTCGTACGTGTGACTGCCGAAGGCGTCGCGCTGCGCCTGTATGACGCTCGCCGAGCCGCGCGCCGTGGTGAGGGTGTCGTACCAGCCAAGCGACGTCGCCAGCCCCGGCACCGCGAGGCCCGCCTGCACCGCGGCCGACACCACGCGCCGCCACGCCGGCAGGCGCTTCGACAGGTCGCTCACGAACTGGGGCGCGAGCGCGAGCAGCTCGGGCTCGGGGCTGGCGGCGAAGGCGGACTGGATGCGGCCGAGCAGCTCCGCGCGAATGATGCAGCCCGCCGTCCAGATGCGCGCCACCTCGGACAGCCGCGTGCCGTAGCCGAAGGCGGTGCTCGCGGCCCTCAGCAGCTGAAAACCCTGGGTGTAGCTGGCGACCTTCGAAGCGTAGAGGGCGTGCGCGAGGTCGTCGACCGACACGCCCACGAGGCGACTGCGCGTGGGCTGGTGCGCGGCCTGGGCCTTCACGCGCGTGGGCTTCTGCGCCGACAGAATGCGCGCGTCGACGGCGGCGGTGATGGTGGGAATGGCCACGCCCAGCTCGGACGCCGCGATGACGGTCCACTTCCCGGTGCCCTTCTGGCCGGCCTGGTCGAGCACCTGGTCGATGAGGAGCCCGCCCGTCTTCGTCGAACGTGTCGGCCACCGCGCTGCCGTCGAGCCCGAGCCCTTCACGCAACAGCGTGGCCGTCTCGGCGATGAGCTGCATGTCGCCGTACTCGATGCCGTTGTGCACCATCTTCACGAAGTGGCCGGCCGAGCCGAGGCCGCAGTGGGTGACACAGAGCCCCGACGACGAGCGCGCTGCGATGGGCTCGAGGACTGGCCTCAAGCGCTCCCACGCGTCGACGTCACCGCCGGGCATGAGCGACGGGCCCTCGAGGGCGCCCTTCGCGCCGCCGGACACGCCCATGCCGACGAAGCGCCAGGGCCGCCCCTTCGCCTTCGCCGCGCGGCGGTCGCTGTCGGTGTACAGGCTGTTGCCCGCGTCGATGATGACGTCGCCGTCTTCGAGGAGCGGGTCGAGCTGGTCGATGACGTCGTCGACGGGCTTGCCGGCGTTGACGAGCACCACGAGGCGGCGCGGGCGCTCGAGGCGGGCGACGAGCTCCTTCAACGTCGGCACCATGTCGAGCTTCGCATCGGGGTGTGCCGCGGCGAGGGCCTTCGCGTTCTCGAAGTGCAGCGTGTATCCGCCGACGGCGAGGCCACGGGAAGCGAAGTTGCGGGCGAGGTTTCCGCCCATCACGCCGAGGCCAATCACGGCCACGTCATTGAGTGTCGTCATCGTGCGGACTCCGGGGCCAACGCGGTGAACGACGCGAGCATGGCCCAGCCGCAGCAAGCGGTCCCCGAGAAATGTGCCCAGCCCTCACCCAGGGGGCGGGTTGGTCGTCGGGCCTGGTGTGCGGACGAGGGGGTGCGTCGAGCGCCGGCCACTGAGGTGAGCGCGGAGCCTCGTCACGAGGAGAGGTCAGCCTTCGAGGGGCTGGTCGGTCACCAGCGTGAAGTCAGCGAGGCGTGAAGCGGGGAGCGTCGGGTCTCGGCGCAGCAGCCGCTCGAGCGCTGGCCGTTTCGCCGGACCGACGGCGTAGAGGTAGCGCGTCGTCTGGGGCTGGTTGAGCGCATCGAAGAGCATCGTCACGCGCGTCGGCGGTGGCTTGGGGGAATCGTCGAGCCAGGCGACGAGGCCCTGCTGGTCGAGCAGCCGGTGGCCCGGGAACAGCGAGGCGACGTGCCCGTCTTCGCCCATGCCCAGCACCACGACGTCGAGCCCGCCGCGGAAGTGCTGGTGAAACCCCGCGCGGAAGCGCTGCCACGCCGTCCTGGCGGCTTCACCATCGAGCACCATCGGCAGCACTGCGCCCGCTTCGTCTGCGCCGGCGCGGTCGCGTGAAGCGCCCCACGTCGAGTCGGGGCTGCTCCAGGGCACGACGCGCTCGTCGACGAGGGTGAGCGCGACGCGGCGCCACACGTCGGGCGGCGTCAGGCGGACGACCTGGGCCATCACGTCGAGCACCGAGCCGCCGGCGATGGCGAGGCGCACCTGCTCGGGCCCCTTCGACCGCTCCAGCACGTCGTCGCGCACGCGCTGGGCGAGCCAGTCTCGGGCCGACGCCGTGACGACGGGCGTGATGGTCGACTCAGCCACGGGTCCAGCCGCCCTCACAGCCGTGAAAGAGGTCGCCTGCTTCCTCGGGGCCCCACGTGCCGGCCGGGTACTCGAGGAGCGGTGGCGCGTCGGCGCCCTTCCACGCGGCCTGCATCGCGTCGGCGAAGCGCCAGCTCGCTTCGATTTCGTCGCCGCGAAGGAACAGCGTCGCGTCACCGAGCAGCGCGTCGAGGAGCAGCCGCTCGTACGCCGGAGCCGTCGAGGCGCCGAACACGTCCTGGTAGTCGAACGCCATCTCGGCGCCGTGCATCACCATCGACGCGCCGGGCCGCTTGACGCCGAACGAGAGCCGAATCGCCTCGCGCGGCTGGATGCTCAGGGTGAGCACGTTCGGGCGAATCTGGCAGAGGTCTCCGGCGCGCAGCTTCTGGCGGAACTCGTCGTCGCTGATGCCGTCGGGCTTGTTGAATAGCTGCAGCGGCGGCGTCTTGAACTGCACCTGCACCTCGGTGAAGCGCTTCTTCAGCCGCTTGCCGTGGCGCAGGAGAATCGGCACGCCGCTCCAGCGCCAGGTGTCGATTTCGCAGCGCACCGCCACGTACGTCTCGGTCTGCGAGTCGGCTGGCACGCCCTCTTCGTCGAGGTACCCGGGCACGGGCAGGTCGCGCACCGTGCCCTTCGAGTAGCGCGCGCGCACGCAGTTCCGCTTCATCTCCGACGGCATCGGCGGCCGCAGCGCCTCGAGCACCGCCACCTTCTGGGCGCGCACGGCCTTGGCGTCGAGCGAGGCGGGGGGCTCCATGGCCACCAGCGAGAGCACCTGCAGCATGTGGTTCTGCAGCATGTCGCGCAGCGCGCCGGTGCCGTCGTAGTAGGCGGCGCGGCCGCGCTCCATGCCGAGCTCTTCGGCCACCGTAATCTGCACGAGCTCGACGTGGTCGCGGTTCCACAGGGGCTCGAAGATGGCGTTGTGGAAGCGGAAGCCGAGGATGTTCTGGACCGTCTCTTTCCCGAGGTAGTGGTCGATTCGGTAGACCTGGTATTCCTTGAGGTGCGTGTGCACGTGGCGGTTGAGCGCCTGCGCCGACGCGAGGTCGTGGCCGAAGGGCTTCTCGACGACGACCCGCCGCCACGCGTCCTTCTCGCCCTCGGCCACGCGCACCAGGCCCTTCGAGGCGAGGTTCGAGATGGCGTTCGCGAAGAGGTCGGGCTTGAGCGAGAGGTAGAAGAGCCGGCCCGTCGCGCGGCCTCCGGGGAGCGCGTCGAGGCGGGCCGACAGCCGGTCGAGGTCCTGCACGTTGCCGACGTCTCCGGCCACGTAGTGCACCCGCGGCGCCAGCTCGGTCCAGGCGGCCTTCAGCTCGGCGGGCATCGCCTCGGCCACCTCGGCGCGAAATGCCTCGTCGGACTTCTCGCGGCGTGAGACGCCCACCACTGAGAAGCCCTCGGCCGGTTGATGCTTCGAGGCGAGGCTCGCGAGGGCCGGGAGCAGCTTGCGCAGGGCGAGGTCGCCCGAGGCTCCGAAGATGACGACCTGTGATGGTGACGGCATCGACGCACCTTCCCGTGGAGAGGTGGCCGATACTGGCACCACGGGTGCAGCGCGTCCGCTGGGTTCTTCCCGGCTGGCCGGGTGGGGCCGGCCGGCTGAGGCCCCAGGCCCAGCGCGGCGTCAGAACGACGGCTCGAGGTGCCCCATCGCGCCCGAGGCGTACCGCCGCCGTGCGTCGTCGTGGGCCTCTGGCGTGGTGAGCGCGAAGGGGCCGCGCCACAGCACCTGCTGCTCGAGCGGTGTGCCGATGCCCACGAGCGCCTGGAGCGGCTGCCCTTTCGTCGACAGCACGAGCAGGCCCGCTTCGTCGTCGAAGCGCACCGCCTCGTGGGCCGACAACGCACCGTCGGCGCCCGCCAGGCCGGCGCCCGCGACGGCCAGGGCGAAGGCGGTCTGGCCCTTCGCGGCCGGCACCTCGAGGCGCGAGCCCGGCGCGAGGTGTACGTCGAGGAACGTCACCGCCGGCACGACGTCGAGCGGCGACGAGGCGCTCGCCAGCGCGCCCGCGAGGACGCGCACCCGCACGCCAGGCGAAGGCGTGTGCTCGGGCACCTGCTTCGCGTCGAGGTGCAGCGCGCGCGGCTGGGCCACGTGCCGGCTCACCGGCAGGTTCACGAACATCTGCAGCCCGTGACAGTCGACGCCGGGCACCGTCGGCACCTCTTCGTGAATGACGCCCGAGGCCGCCTCGGTCCAGTGAATGGCGCCGGGGCCGATGCGCTGCGCGTTGCCGCGGCTGTCGCGATTCTGGAACGAGCCCTTCGAGTCCTCGAAGAGGTACGTCACCGCCGAGAAGCCCGCGTGCGGGTGCGGCGGGAAGGTGGGCTGGCTCATGTGGAAGTCGTCGAGGTTGAGGAACGGGTCCAGGCTCTTGCCGCCGAGCTGGCCGCGCAGGCTCCACGAGAAGAAGTCGGCCGTCATCTGATGGCGGGGAAGGGCTTCGAGGGCGACGACACGCTTGAGGGTGGACGACATGGTGGCTCCGAAGGCGAGGCCCGACCCGACGCCGAGTGACACCATCACCTGTCGACGGGAGAGGCGTTTCATGCCCCACACCCTGCGCCCTGGCGCGCGGGTTGACAATGAGCGCAGAGCGGACGTTTTGTCTCGCTCAGGATGACAATCGACTTCAACGCCCTCTCGGTGGTGGTGCGCGTGGTGAAGGCCGGCAGCTTCACGGCGGCTGCGCGCGAGCTCGAGACGACCAAGCAGTGGGTGAGTCGGCGCGTGGCCGAGGCCGAGCGGGCCCTCGGGGTGCCGCTCCTCGAGCGCACCACCCGCTCGCTCAAGCCCACGCAGGCGGGCCAACGCATTCTCGAGCGGGCGGGGCCGGCGCTCGCTTCCATCGTCGAGGCGTTGACCGAGGCCGAGGCGGTGCAGACCGAGGCGGTGGGCTCGTTGCGGGTGACGGCGCCGCTCCTCTTCGGGCGCCGCTTCCTCGTGCCCATCGTCGCCGCCTACCGCGAGGCGAACCCACGCGTCCTCGTCGAGCTCCTCCTGGTGGACCGCCAGGTGGACCTCGTCGACGAAGAGGTGGACGTGGCGGTGCGGGTCGGTCGCAGCCCCGACTCGAACCTGTTGTCGCGGCGGCTCGGC
>JALOQF010000130.1 GCA_025459425.1 Myxococcaceae bacterium
GCCACCAGCCACGCCGCCCGCGGAGCCACCAGCCATCCCACCCGCGGAGCCACCGGCCATCCCACCCGCGGAGCCACCAGCCATCCCACCCGCGGAACCACCAGCCATCCCACCTGCGGAACCGCCGGCCATGCCGCCCGCATCGCCGCCAGCGACTCCGCCCGCTGCTCCTCCTGCGTTCCCACCTGCGCTCCCGCCAGCGTCGCCGCCCGCCGTTCCGCCAGCGCTGCCACCCGCAGCGCCACCGGCCGCGCTCCCGCCTCCGGCCATCGCGCCGCCCGCGACGCCGCCACCCACCCCTGCATCGAAGTCATCGACAGGCGTGACGGCGCAGTTACACCCCGTTCCGACGAGTGCCAGACAGGCGAGCAGACCGCTGAGCTTCTTCATGGAAGACGACCTCATTCGAGCAGGGACGCGCCCCGACGCGCGCCACGGTGACTCCGGCCACCCGAAGACTGAGCACACGCGGCCACCTCCGGCAACGGCCGCCTGCACACCATGGGGCCTTGCGTGAATCTCGTCCTCATCGGGCTCGAGGTGGCCTGGGCCGTCGGCATCACCGCGTACCTCGTGTTGCAGCGGCGCAGCCCGGTCGCCACGCTGGCCTGGGCCCTGGTGCTCTCGCTGTTGCCGCTGGTGGGCCTGCCGCTCTACCTGCTCGTGGGGCCCCGCCGGGTCCAGCGTCGACGCCTGCGCTACTCCCGGTCCCGCGAGCGGGTGCTCGACGAGGCTCCAGCGCGCGCGGTGCTGACGCCTGACGCGGCGCTGAGTGGGCCGGCGCAGGTCGCCGTCTCGCTCGGAGAGCCACCGCCCTTGCGCGCCGAGGTGCGGCTCCTCGAGACCGGCGGGGTCTGCTTTCAGGCCCTCGTCGACGCCATCGGGGCCGCTCAGCACCACGTCCACCTCGAGTACTTCATCTTCCGCGAAGGCCAGGTCGCCACCGCCCTGCGGCAGGCGCTCGTGGCCGCCTGTCAGCGCGGCGTCGTCGTGCGGCTGCTCGTCGACGCCATCGGCAGCCTCTCGTTGTCGGACGCCTTCCTCGCGCCCCTCGTGGCCGCTGGCGGGCAGGTGGCGCGCTTCAACGCCGTGCGCTTCGGGGCGCTGCGCCCCTGGTACGTGAACTTCCGCACCCACCGGAAGATCGTCGTCGTCGACGGGCGCGTCGGCTTCACCGGCGGCATGAACGTCGACGACGTGCACGACGAGCGCGTCGTCGGCGACGCCGCCTGGAGGGACCTGCACCTCGAGCTCCGCGGTGACGCGGTCGCAGCGCTCCAGCTCCTCTTCCTCGAAGACTGGTGCTTCTCGACGGGAACGTTGCCAGCCATCGAGGGGCTGCTTCCCCCAAGAGGCGGGCAGGGCGCCGGGGTGGTGCAGGTCGTCGCCTCGGGGCCCGACCACCCCTGGTTCGCCATCTACAAGCAGTGGATGGAGGCCATCGCCTCGGCGCGCCGCCGCGTCTGGCTGTGTACGCCGTACTTCGTGCCCGACGAGGCGATGCTCCAGGTGCTGGTGGCGCGCGCGCTCGCGGGCGTCCAGGTGCGCGTGCTGGTGCCTGGCCGCGGAGACCACGCCCTCGTCGACGCCGCGGCCCGTTCGTACCTGCCGGCGCTGATCGAGGCGGGCGCCGAGGTGCGGCGGTACGGGCCCTCGATGCTGCACGCCAAGGTGCTGCTGGTGGACGACACGTTCGCTTCGGTGGGCACGTTCAACTTCGACAACCGCAGCTTCCGCCTCAACTTCGAGGTGACCGCGACGCTCCTCGACGAGGCCTCGGTGCAGCGCGTGTCGGAGCGCCTCGGCCGCGACTTCGCCAGCGCCAGCCCCGTCGACACGATCGCGTCGCCTCCACTCTCGGGCCGCCTCGCCGAGGGGCTCGCCCGGCTGTTCGCGCCCCTCTTGTGAGCCGACCGCCCGACGCGTGACGTCAAGGAAACGGGCAGAATCCGAGCCTTCTGCCCTGCCGCCAGCACGACGAGGGTCGCAGAAAGGCCTACCTCTTCGCTACAGTGCGTCGCGTGGAGACGCCCGTCCCGGTCCGGCCCGTTCTCGTCGAGTCCATTGGTCCTTTTCTGCCGAGGGTGCGAGCGCTCCTCGAAGGCGCGCGGGTGCCGGTCGTCTCGGAGATGTCGTCTGCGGTCGACGTGGTGGTGTGCGACGTGACGAGCCCCGAGGGCCTCGAGCGCAAGCGCGAGCTGACGCGGCTGTCGCCCCGGCTCGGCGTGCTGGCCATCGCTTCGGGTGACGTGGCGCTCGAGAGCACGGTGCTCGAGGTGGTGGCGCCGCAGTCGCTCGACACCGAGCTGCTCGCGCGGCTGGGGCGGCTGCGGGCGCGCCTGGTCAGCCAGCAAGACGCCGTGGCCCGCCAGCGCGACCTCAAGGTGCTGCTCGAGCTCACCGCGCGCTACGCCGAGGCGACCAACATCGAGGAGCTGCTGCACGACGTCACCCGCAAGCTCGCCGAAGACTTCGACATCGACCGCGCCACCCTGGTGGTCATCGACGTCGACCGCCAGCAGGGCACCGTCATCGCCGCCTCCGACGACGCCGCCCTGAAGGACCTGCGCATCGAGCTGTCGAGGTACCCCGAGATTCGCGAGGCGGTGCGCACCGGCAAGCCCGTCATCGTGGAAGACGCGCCGAGCCACCCGCTCCTCGAGGACGTGAAGGAGTCGGTGAAGGCCCGCAACATTCGCAACATCGCCGCGTTCCCGCTCACCGTGGGCGGCAAGGTGCTGAGCGTGCTGCTGGTGCGCCGCTCGTCGGCGCGCGGCGCCTTCAACCCGCGCGAGGTCGACTTCCTCACCACCGTGGCTCACGCCACCGCCATCGCGTTCCGCAACATCCGGCAGCTCGATCGCGAGCGCGGCAAGCGGGAGCTCGAGAAGACGGCGCGGCTCGCCGCCGAGGAGCGCCTCGAAGAGCTCGGCCGCTACGCCTCGTACTTCGCGCACCTGTCCGACGGCGTCGCCATTCTCGACGAGCGGGCCTGCGTGCTGTCGCTCAACCCCGCTGGTGAGAAGCAGCTCGAGCTGTCGCCCGGCGAGGCCGTCGGCCGCCACATCAACGCGCTCACCAACCCGACCGACGACGGGCTGCTCCTCGACGTCCTCTATTCCGTCTCGAAGGGCCAGACGCGCACCGACGTCGACCTGCACGCGCGCACGGGCCACGGGCGGCGGCTCATCTTGTCCATCTCGGCGGCCCCGCTCACCGGCGACACCGGTGAAGGCGTGGCGATTCTCACCATTCGTGACGTCACCCGGCAGCGCCAGATGGCCGACGAGCTCCAACGCACCAAGGAGTACCTCGAGCGCCTCATCGACTCGAGCGTCGACGCCATCATCGCCGCCGACACCCGTGGGCACGTCACCCTCTTCAACAAGGCCGCCGAGCGCGTCACCGGCTGGAAGGCCGACGAGGTGGTGGGCAAGCTCCACGTCACCCGGTTGTACCCCGACGGCATCGCCAACGAGGTGATGCAGCGCCTGCGCTCTGGCGAGCACGGCGGGCCCGGGCGGCTCGCCACCTCGCGCTACGAGATCGTCAGCAAGTCGGGCGAGCGCATTCCCGTCAACATGACGGCCAGCATCATCTTCGACGGCACCCGCGAGGTCGGCACCGTGGGGCTCTTCACCGACCTGCGCGACCGCCTCAACCTCGAGCGCAAGCTCACCGACGTCGAGGCGCGGCTGCTCGAGAGCGAGAAGAACGCCGTCATCGTCGCGCTCGCCGGCACCACGGCCCACGAGCTCAACCAGCCGCTGACCTCGGTGATGGGCTACGCCGAGTTGCTCAAACGGAAACTCAAAGGTGATGACCCGTCAGCACGGGCCATCGACATCATCTACCGGGAGGCCGAGCGCATGGCCGAGATCGTCCGGAAGATTGGTAAGATCACGCGCTTCGAGACCATGAATTACGTCGGCAACTCGCAGATCGTCGACCTCGACAAGGCGTCTTCGCATGAAGAGTGAGCCTTCGACACAGCGGCCCTTCGCGGCGGTCGGGCCGGCCGGAGACGCCTTTCAGGCCTTCTTCGACATGGTCGACGCGCCGGCGGCGCTGTGTGATCTCTCGCTCACGGTGCTGACCGCGAACTCGCCGTTCGAGGTGCTCGCGGGCCAGAAGCACCTCGTCGGCCGCACGCTGGCCGACTGCCTCGGTACGGGCCCGCTGACGGCGCCCGAGGAAGAGAAGCCGGTCGACCTCGACGTGGTGCTCCAGAGCGGCCAGCACGTGACGCTGACGGTGAGCCGGCGCGGCCAGACGGTGGCCGTGGTGGCCCGGCGCCTGTCGCCCATGCTCGACTCGCTCGCGGCGGCGGGGCGGGCGCTCATCGAGCAGGCGCGGGTCGAGTCCCAGCTCCTCGAGATCGGCCGCAACGTCGCGGGCGCGACCGGCGAAGAAGAGCTGGTCGCCACCGTGGCCCGCGGCGTGAAGGGCCTGTTCCCCGGCCGCACCTTCGTGGTGCGCATCGTCGACCCACGCACCTGCGCCCTCACCTCGCTCTACGCCGAGGGGCGCCTGCGCGACGGGCCGCGCGACGTGTTCCACCTGCGCCGCTCGATGGTCGAGAAGACGCACCTCGACCTCACGCACCTCGCGAAGGACAAGGTCATCGTGACCACCGGCGAGCTGCCGCTCGTCTTCCAGGGCTCGGTGCGGGGCATCGCCGCGCCGCTCGTCGCCTCGGGGCAGCTCGTCGGCGCCGTCAACGTCGAGTACCCCTCGGGGCTCACCGCCGACGTGGTGGCCGACGAGCGCATTCTGATTCAGCTCGCCAACCAGGTCGCCGTCGCGGTGCGCAACGCCAAGCTCATCGACGAGCTGACCTTCGTGCGCAAGTACCTCGAGGAGCTCATCGAGAACGCGAACGCCCTCATTGTCGTCACCAACCGCGAGGGCAAGGTGGTGGTCTTCAACCGCGCGCTCACGCAGCTCACCGGGTTCTCGAAGTCCGACGTGCTGGGCAAGGACCTGCACGAGCTCGTCGGCCCGGCGATGAAGCTCAAGGTGATGCGGGTCTTCAACGAGTCGCTCGTCGGGCAGGCGCAGTCGGCCTTCGAGACGACCCTGCTCACCCGCGACGGCCGCGAGGTGCGCGTCACCATGGCGTCGAGCGCGGCGGTGAGCCAGTCGGGTGACATCGAGGGCGTCATCGCCATCGGCCAGGACCTCTCGCGCATGAAGGACCTCGAGCGCCGCGTGGTGCAGGCCGAGAAGCTGGCGTCGCTCGGCCAGCTCGCCGCCTCGGTGGTGCACGAGATCAACAACCCGATGACGGCGGTGGCCACCTATGCCGACGCGCTGTTGACCCGCGCCTCGACCTCGCTCACGGCCGACCCGAACGACGTCTCGAAGTACCGGAAGATCGTCGAGAACACCGACCGCGTGCTGCGCTTCACCCGCGACCTCGTCAGCTACGCGCGCCCCGCGCAGGACACGCCCGAAGAGGTCGACCTGCACGCCACCATCGAGCGCGCGGTGGGCTTCTGCGAGCACGTGCTGCAGAAGCACCAGGTCACCGTCGAGCGCTCGTTCGGAGAGCTGCCCCGCTTCCTCGCGGTGCGGCAGAACCTCGTCCAGGTCTTCGTCAACCTCATCACCAACGCCTGCCACGCCACGCCGCCCGGCGGGCGCATTCTCATCAGCACCGCCGCGCAGGACGGGCAGATCGTCATCCGGCTGTCCGACACGGGCAGCGGCATTCCCGAGGCGCTGCAGCGGCAGATCTTCGAGCCCTTCTTCACCACCAAGCCCGACGGCAAGGGCACGGGGCTGGGGCTCTCGATCGTCCAGGGCATCATCGAGAACCACGGCGGCACCATCGCGGTCGAGAGCGCGGGTGGAAAGGGCTCGACCTTCCGCATCGTGCTGCCGCTCGTGCTCAAGGGCTGACGAACGCCTGAGGCCGCAGGCCCGTGAAGTTCCCCGGGGCCCCCACGTCTTCGGTCATGACGCGGCCAGCAAGGCCCGTTAGAAGTGTGCGCGCATGCGACCTGTCCTGCTCGGAACCGCCGCCGTCGTCCTCCTCGCCCAGGGCTGTGCCCTGCGCCCCCGCTACCGCGACTTCGTCACCGCGAAGACCGAGGGCAAGCAGGTGCAGCTCCAGCTCACCGACGGCGTCGGAGCCCCCGTGCCCAACGCGAAGGTCGAGCTGAGCGAGTGGAAGAACCGGCTGCAGCTCACCACCGCGGCCGATGGCACCTTCACGTTGCCGGTCGAGAAGAAGTACCTCGACGAGAACCCGGTGCTGGTGGTGCAGGTGCCCGTTGGGGTGAGCGCCTACGCCGTCGCGCTGTGGACGCCTCCGCCGCCTCCCGCGCCCGTGGTGCCCGCGACGCCGCCTGGCGAGCTTCCCCCACCGGCGCCCGCTCCGGCGCCTTCCCCGACGGGGACGACGCCATGACGAAGGCCGTGAAGGGCTCGCTGGCGGCGCTGCTGGCGCTGGCCGCGACGCCCGCGCTCGCCGAGACCGACGTGTTCCACGGCTGGTCGAAGGACGGCTCGTGGCTCGTCTTCCAGCGACCGGGGCGCAACGACATCACCGAGCTGTACTTCTGCCAGACGAGCGAGGTGGCGCCGAAGTGGCCAGCGTTGCTCAACGAGCAGGACAAGCTGACCGAAGCGGGCCTCGACTGCGTGCGCTTCCTCGACGTGAACAAGGCGCCCTACCAGTGGCAGAAGCAGGTGGCGCCGGGCGAAGCGGGCACCTCGGTGAAGGGCCTCGTCATCGCGGCCGAGCTCGTCACCGACGGAGAGTCGCCGGGCTGGGTCATCGAGGGGAGCGGCAAGACGCAGACCTGCTACGCCTCGGGCCTGCGCGAGTCGTCGAAGCTGCAGAAGGCCTTCTGGCACCCCTCGCTGAAGTTCTCGGCCGTCATCATCGACGGCACCTTTCACCACTGCGCCGTCACCGTGAAGCCGGGCAAGGCCCCGCCGCCGACGCCGCCGAAGAAGAAGTGACGGCGAAGGCGCTGCTGCTCGCGGTCGCGCGAACCGACGCCACCTTCGAGCCCGTGCTCGTCGACGGGCGGCGCGCGCTCCGCGGCCGGTGCCTGCACTGCAACCGCCCGCTCGTGCTGCTCGACGACGGCACCCCCGTCTCGGCCATCACGCTCGAGCACATCGTGCCGAAGACGGCGGGGGGCACCGACGACCTCGGCAACCTGGGGCTCGCCTGCCCGCGCTGCAACCATGGCAAGGGCGTTCGGCACGATCGCCGCCTGCGCACCAGCGCCCGGAGCGCCGAGGTCATCGAGCGCCTGCTCGAGCGGCGTCGCGCCCGCTGGCGAGAGGCGCCCTGACGCGTCGATGCACGGCGCCACCTCGCGGCGCCCGAACGTCGCGCCCGTGGGCCGGGCAACGCTCGCGTCAGCCGGCGATCCACAGCTCGTCGAAGCGCACCTGCGGCGGCGTCTGGTGGAGCCGCAGCCCCTGCACGGCCGCCGAGGCCGCGGCGTGGAACCGCTCGTGGTACAGCGGCACCAGCACGCAGTCTTCTCGCACGATGTGCTCGGCCTTCCGGTAGAGCTGCTCGCGCAGGCCCGGGTCGATGGCCACGCGCGCCTCGTCGGTGAGGCGGTCGAGCTCGTCGCTGCGGTAGCCCAGGCCGTAGTAGCTCTGCGCCTTCGAGTTGAGCAGCAGGTGCAGGAAGTTGTCCGGGTCGGCGACGTCGGCGATCCAGTTGCCGCGGAAGATGGCCAGGCGGCCTTCGCGCACCTTGTCCCAGAAGCCGTCTTGCACCTGGTGGTCGAGGTCGACGAGCCCGGCCTCGATGAGGGGGCCGAAGAGGGCGCGGTCTTCGTCGCGGGTGTCGCGGTCGGGCGGGTAGGGCAGGGTGATGCGCAGGCGGGCGTGCCCTGCCTCGGCGAGCAGCCGCCGCGCGAAGCTGATGTCGGCGCGGGGCTCGTGAATGCGGTCGACCTCGAGGAGGTTGGGCGGGGTGAGGCTCCGGGCCACCCGTGCGCCGGGGTGGTAGCGGTCGACCACCGCCCGCACGTCGAGGCCCGCACGAATCGCCCGCCGCACCCGCGCGTCGTCGAAGGGCGCGCTCCCGGCGTGGAACCCGAGGAACCAGACGTTGGGGGTGTTCACCATCGACGCGTCGGTGGGCTCGAGGCCCTTTTCCGAGAGGTCCTTCGCGTGCAGGTTCGACACGAGCTGCACGTCTCCAGCGGCGTACGCAGCCACGGCGGCGTGGCGGTCGGCGAGCTGCTTGAACTCGACGCGGCCGAGCAGTGGAAGGCCGGGCTTGTAGTAGGCCGGGTTGCGCTCGAGCACGAGCGACGAGGCGCTCGCGGTCTCGTCGATGCGGAAGGGCCCGGTGCCCAGAATGCGGCCGCCGACGACGCGGGTGATGCCCGTCGACGGCAGGGCGAGCAGGCGCAGGAAGAAGGCGCGCGGCTCCTCGAGGCGAACGTCGAGGGTGTGCGAGTCGAGCACCTCGAAGCCCGAGAGCTCCTTCGCCTCGCCGGTGAGCATCGCCCCCGCGCCCACCACGTCCTTGAAGAGGTTGGCGTCGGCGGCGCGCGTGGTGGGGTCGAGCAGGCGCTCGAAGTGCTGCTTCACGTGCGCAGCGGTGAGCTGCACCCCGTCGGGAAACATCACGCCCCGGCGGAGGCTGAAGCGGTACCGGCGGCCGGTGAGGTCGGACTCCCACGACTCGGCGAGGTCGGCCACCAGCATGCCGTCTTCGAGCCGCACCAGCGTCGAGTAGAGGGCCGACGAGGCCTCGGCGAGCTGCAGGGCGATGACGTGGAGCGGGTCGAGCCCGCGGCTGCGGTCCCACTGGAGCGGCTGATGGAGGCCCACCGTCAGCGTGCCGCCCGTGCGTGGCTGGGGCAGCTTGAAGCGAAACACCTCGCCGTCGAGCGTCTCGGCCTCGTGTCCGAGCTGCTCCACGGTGCGGGACAGCGCGTCGCCGATGCGCACCACCGTGCGGGCGTCTTCGCGCACCTCGGCGACCTCTTCCCCGATGGCCGAGTCGCCCTGCGTCAGCACCAGGTGCGCCGCGCGGATCTCGTCGATGGCGGCGGTGAGGCGCAGCACCGAGTCGGACAGGTCGCGGCCCACGTCGACCTGGCCCTGCGCCCGGCGCGTGGCCTCCTTCGCGCTGCGAGACATCTCGTGCATCTGCCGGGCGAGCTCGCGGCCCTGCAGCGCCTGCTCCTGGGCCAGCTTCACCACCTGCGCGACGCGGTCGGCCGTCTGGCGGCTCGAGTCGACGACGAGCTGGCCCTGCTGCTCGAGCCGCTGCGTCTCGGCGCGGGTGGCCTCGACGGCCGCCAGCGTTCGCGTCGAGATGCCACGAATGTCGGTGAGCGCCTGCGCCGCCTTCTCGCCCAGGGTGACGCCCGCCGCCGCCTCGTCGCGGCCCTTGTTGACCAGCCCCACCGCCCGCTCGGTGCCGTCGCGCACCGCCTTCACCTTCTGGGCGATCTCCCGCGTCGAGCGCGCCGTCTTCTCGGCGAGGTTGCGGATCTCGCTGGCCACCACCGCGAAGGCCTTGCCGCTCTCGCCCGCCTGCGACGCGATGATGGCGGCGTTGAGCGCGAGCAGGTTCGTCTGGTCGGCGATCTCCTGAATGACGTCGACGACGCGGCCGATCTCCATCGACGAGGCGCCGAGCGCGTCGACCAGCCGCGCGGCCGTGCGCACCGTGTCGTCGATGCGCTGGAGCCCCCGCAGGTTGTCGTTCACCAGCGCCACGCCGCGCTCGGCCATCGCCGTCACCTCGACGGCCAGTTCGCCCGTCTCGTCCGAGCGGCGGCGCACGGCGTTGATGGCGCCCTCGGCGGCCGAGACGGCCTCGCGAGTCTGCGTCGACAGCCGCACCAGGGCCTCGCCCTCGGTCGAGACGGTGGTGGCGCGGGCGCTCAAGGCGTCGGCGCGCTCGGCGAGCTTGAGCGTCGTCTGGTCGAGCCCCTCGAGGGTGCCGGCGACCTGTTCGATGCTCTCGGTCATCTCCGACAGCGCGCTCGTCGTCTCGCGCGCGAACGTCTCGAGCTGGGCGATGCGCTTGCCCGCCCCGCTCAGGGACTCGCCCATCGCGTCGACGGCCGTCTGGCTCCGCTCGACGGCGCCCGTCTGCCGGCGCGCCGCCTCGAGGAGCGCGCTCGCCCGGCCTTCGACGTCGCGGCTGGTGCGGTGCAGGCTCGCGGTGACGCGCTGCACCTGCCAGATGGCGCGGCGCAGCGACAGGGCCAGCTGCTGCAGCTCCGGGTCGGCCGCGTCGGCGGGGAGCGAGGTGAGGTCGCCCGCGGCCAGCCTGGCCATCTCGGCGCGGCGGCCCTCGGCGCGACGCTCGTACACCTGCCACACCGTGGCCAGCAGGGTGCCGACGCCGCCCAGCGCGGTCGTCACCAGCAGCAGCGCCCAGGCGCCGACGGTGGCGGGGTGCCCTGTCACCGCCAGCAGGACGAGCCCGACGAAGGTGCCAGTGAAGAGGCCACCGAGCAGCCCCGCGACGACGAGAGAACGACGGCTCTCCATGGAAGGCACGACCGTAGCGCGACTGGGGGCCCGCGCCACGGACTCGACGGGGCCGGGGCGTCGCTCCAGACTGTTGCGACGCATGCTCGCTGGCCTGTTGCTCTCGCTCGCCCTCTCCGAGGTGCCCGCGCCGCTGCGGCTGGTGCAGTTCGTCCAGGGCGTGCCCGTCGGCGTCATCGAGGCCTCGGTGGCCGAAGGCCGTTTTCACTACCGGGTGCGCCACGTCTTCCGGCAACAGGCGCGCGTCTTCGAGACGGCGTGGCCCGTGGACGCCGAGGGCCGCGACGCCACCGGGCGCCTGCCGGAGCTGTGGTTGTTGCGGCGCCGGCCCGCGCCGGGGTGCATCGACGTTCGAGAAGAGCGCACGGGCGCCACCGAGCGGCTGTGCGTCGAGCAGGGCGGGGGCAAGGCAAGCCTCGACGGGGTGCCGGTGAGGCTGGCGTACGACGGGGCCGGGGCGCTCCTGTCGGCCGACGTGCTCGACGGAGCCGGCGGCGTGTTGAGCCGCTTCGAGCGAAGTCGGATCGAACCCCGCGCCGATGCCGACCCCTTCGGCGCGGGCTTCGTGGTGACAGGCCCCGACGTCGGCACGCCGGTGCTGAGGCCCGGTGGGCCGCTGGCGCGCGTCGCGGTCGAAGGACTCGAGGCGCCGCTCGAGGGGACCTGCCTGGTGGTTTCGCGGGCCTTCGCGTCTCGCACGCCTGGCGCCGCGGTGCAGCTCGGGGTCCTCATCGAAGGGGGCCGCGCCTGGCCCCACGCATGGGTGCGGCTTCGTGATGGCAGGCACCTCGACCCGACGCGCTCCTTCGACGAAGCGGCGCGGACGACGTACGTGGGGTTCCCGGATCCGTCGGCGGGCCGCTGGTTTCTCGAGCTGGCGTCGGGGGCGCGCCGGCTCACCTTCGAGGCCCGGTGAGGCGCCGCGTGCGCAGGGGCCGCAGCGCACATTGCCTGCCTCGTTCGGCAGGCGTCATGGCGCGTGACGGTGCGCATGGCCGGTGACTTCACTGACTGGAGCGGGGCACTGACGGCGCTGGTTGCGCTCGCCGCGGTGACGCTCACCCTCGTCGCGGTCCTCGCGGTGTACGTCCATCGGGCTGGTCGCCTCGCTCCCGTGCTGATTCCGCGTGACGCCATCGTCGTGCTCGGCGCGAAGGTCTTTCCCGACGGGCGCCCCTCCGAGGCGCTGGCCGCGCGGGTCGAGCACGCCGTGGCGCTTCACCGCGCCGGCCTCGGCCGGGTGCTGGTGTTCTCGGGCGCTGGGCCGGGGCCTGCTGCCGAGGCCGTGGTGGCGAGGCGCCTCGCGCTCGAGGCAGGCGTTCCAGACGCCGCGTGCATCGTCGAGGCCGACAGCGGCTCGACCTTCGACAACGCCCAACGCACCGCCGCCGTGCTCGACGCCCAGCACCTTCGCAGCGTCTTTCTGGTGACGGACGACTTTCACGTGCTGCGCGCCGTCGCGCACTTTCGCCGGCGGGGTGTCGACGTCGCGGCGGCGCCGGTTCACCGGGGGCTCCCCACCTCGCGGCGCCTGTTCTGGACCGTGCGCGAAGCCCTCGCGCTCCTGCGCCGGCCCTGGCTGTTGCGATGACGTGCAGGGGCGCACTTCGGCGATGCCCCCAGTGCCGAGGGTGAAGGCTGGAATCGCGCCCGCGCGGGAGCACCGACGTCGTGACGCCCGGTCTCTGCGCTGGTGTCGGGAGGCGCGCGCCCTGACGAGCGTCCAGCCGATGCTGTGGGCCTGTCGCACACACCCCGACACGCCATCGGTCGACCAGCCGCGAACCCGGGCGGCACAGGGCCGACGGGGTAGAGTGCGCGCCGATGCGTACTCACCTGATGACTCTCGCGGCCGCGCTCTTCGTCGTCGGCTGCACCTGTGACAGCGGTACGCCGATGGGCACCGTCTGCCAGGTCGACGGCGACTGCCCGGGCACGGACCTCTGCGGGCCCCAGCGGGTGTGCGTCGCGAAGCCACGCTGCCCCGACAGCGCGTGCAGCGATGGTCAGGCCTGTGTCTCGGGCACTTGCTACTCGCGCGCCTGTTCGAACCGCACCTGTGGCAGCGGGCAGGTCTGCGCGGGCGGGGTGTGCACCGACGAGGCCTGCGTGGGCAAGTCGTGCGCGGGTGGAGGCACCTGCGTGCGCGGCGGCTGCTACGTGCGCTCGTGCGAGCTCGAGTCCTGTTCGCAGAACGAGGTCTGCGTCGCCCAGGAATGCGTGTCGAAGAAATGTCTCGGTGTCGTCTGCCCGGCCGACAAGCGGTGCGCGGCCGACGGCCAGTGTTACGACCGCGGCGGCGCGGGTGGTGGCCCTGGCACCGGCCCCGGGCCTGACCGCGTTCCGCAAGCGACTGGAGGTGGCTCGGCTGGCACTGGTGGTGCTGGCGCAGGCATGGGCGGCTCCGGTGCAGGCACGGGCGGCTCTGGCGCAGGCGCGGGCGGCTCGGGAGGCTCCGGCGGTCCTGGAACGGCGGCGTGTGGGGGCCGGTGCACGCCGGTGCAGGTCTGCATCGCGAACCAGTGCGTCGAGGCCCGCTGCGTCGGCGTGACGTGCCCGATGGGCCAGGCGTGCGCGCAGGGGGCTTGTGTGTCGAACGGGTGCGGCTCGAACGGCGGCGCTTGCCCGAGCGGTCAGGCCTGCGGCCCGCTCGGCACGTGCGTGAGTACGGCGTGCGCCACCGTGCAGTGCCCCACGGGGTACGGCTGCGCGGCGGGCCTCTGCGTCGTCGCGCCGTCGCTGCCCGACGGTGGGTTCGCGCTTCTGCCCGACGGCGGCCCCACCGTCGTCATCGGCCCCGATGGCGGCGTCATCGGCGTCCCCGGCCCGGGCCCCGGCGGAATCGCGACGTTGCCCGACGGTGGTGCCATCGGCGGGCCCTGTCTACCGGGGCTGTGCACCGAAATCGCCTGCGACAACGGCGCCGACGACAACCTCAACGGCCTCGTCGACTGCGCGGATCCGTCGTGCAACGCGCAGCGCTGCGCCGACGCCGACCCCTGTACGCTCGGAGAGACGTGTCAGGCCGGCGCCTGCGTGCCCGTGCAGCGCCTGACGTGCAACACGCCGCCGCCGGGCCCGTGCTGGGCCGCCCAGGGCACCTGCCTCGCGAACGCGACGTGCAGCTACCAGCCCAACTTCCAGGGCACCTGCCCGAACGCGAACGAGGTGTGCCGCGGCGATGGCATGTGTGGGCCCCGCCCGGGCATGGCGTTCGGCTTCACGCCGGCCAACGTCAACCCGTCGATGCTGCCGCAGCCGGCCATGATGCCGATCTCCATCTCGGGCCAGGCGTCGTTCAACAGCACCACCAACAGCTTCTCGGGCGGCTGGTCGGCTCAGCCGTTGGTGCAGACGGTGACGACGCCGACGGGCCCGGCGAGCGTGTTGCTCTTCGACCAGTTCTCGATGAACGCGGGCAGCACGCTGCGCCTGACTGGCGACAAGCCCGTCATTCTCGTCGCCTTCACCGGCATGGTGCTCAACAACGCGGTCATCGATGCCTCTGGCCGCGGCCAGGTGCCGGGCCCGGGCGGCAACGTCGGGTGCGGCGCCTCGGCCGGCGGTGCCGGTGGCGCGATGATGACGGCCTCGGGCGGCGGTGGTGGCGGCAGCTTCCACTCGGCCGGAGCGAGAGGTGGCGGTGGCAGCACCTTCCAGACGGGAGGCGTGGCGGGCGCAGCGCGCACGCGGACCCGGTTCGACCTCCTCGGAGGGTGTCCAGGCGGCCGCGGTGGTGGCATGCAGGGCGGGGACGGTGGCGCAGGCGGCGGCGCGGTGCAGCTCGTCGCGCGCTTCGGCATTCTCATGGACGCCACCCGAGTCCTGGTGAACGGGGCTGGCGGAGAAGGAGCCGGCAACGCCGCGGGCGCGACGTCGGGCGGCGGCGGTGGCGGTGGCAGCGGAGGCGTGCTCCTGATTCAAGCGCCCTACGTCGTCATCACGCGCTCCACCCTGGTGTCGAACGGCGGAGGCGGCGGCGAGGGCGCTGGCATCGTCGATCTCGGCTTCCTCTTCGGCGGTGGGAGGCCCGGCGCCGATGGCAACGTCGTTCCCGGCTCGTTGGGGGCGCCTGGTGGCGCGGGCGGCTCGTTCAACGGCGGCAATGGCGGGGTGGGAGGCGCCCGGTTCGCGAGCCCCGGTGTCGGGCAGCCGGGCACCACCTACACCGACAACCAGAACAACAGCCTGTACCAGGCTGGCGGCGGTGGCGGTGGCGGCGCGGCCGGCGCGGTGACGGTCGACCTCATCACGGGCTCGATGTTCGGGTTCTCGGCCTGCGAACTCGACCGGGACGAGACGGTGTTCAGCCCGACGCGCGACGTGCCCCTGGCGTGCGGCGGCTGACGCTGGTGGGCCGCCTTCAGGGGGCGTGCGCGGTCTCTTCGTCGACGAAGAGCTGCACCGACCGCCGCCCCGGGTGATCGTCCGGGGCGAGCTCGAGGAAGCGTCGGTAGCTGGCGAGGCCGCGCTCGCGCTGGTCGAGCTTCACGAACGCTTCGCCCTCCAGCCGAATGCACTCGGGCACGGGCCGGCTCTCCTTGAGGCACGGCTCGATGACGGCCAGCACCTCGGCGAACCGCTCGGTGCGCATCAGCTCCCGCGCGCGCTTCACCGCGGGCATCGCGAGCGACTCGGCGTACGACATCGCCACGACGGCCTTCTGCTTGCCCACGCGCTCGACGCTGCCCGAGGCGTTGGCGTTGTCGTCTGCGACGTCGAGGGTGACGGTGGTGGAGCCGTGGTTGTCGGCGATGGACTGGTCGAGGAAGCCGAGCTCGAGGAAGACGGCTCCTTCGATGGACGCTTCGGCCCCGGGGGCGAGGCTGCCGGCCGTGAACGCGCCGTCCTTCAGGCGTGCCCGGTACGAGACCCGCAGCGGCACCGAGTCTCCGAGCGCGACGTCGCCGGCCTCTGGCAGCGCGAGCCGAAGGCGTCGGGTGTGGTCGAGCTCGAGCCCCTTGGCCTGCTCGTAGTCGAGGCACAGCCGGGGGTCGATGAGGAGCCTCGCCGCCCGTCCGTTCGCCGGCGTGAGCTGCAGGGTGGCCGTCTCGTCGGGCGCCGCGCGGGCGCCGGGGTCGCAGCGCACGCCCACGCTCCGTTTGCCCTTCACCTCGAGCGTCTCGCCATTCTTGATGGGCACCTGCTGCACGCCGCCGCCGGCATCTTCGAGCTCGAGCACGACGTTGGTCAGCAGCGGGCCCGGCTGCGCGAGCGTCACCCGCCAGACCTGGGTGTCGTCGAGCGTCTTCCACTGCGTGCGCGCGGGGCGACGGGTGATGGTGTGGGTGTCAGCCACCAGCTTGATGAGGCGGTGGCGGTCGTCGGTGACGGGCGCCGTCGGCTGGAGCACCGGTCGAGGCGGCGCTGCCTCGGGGGCGGGCTTCGGGGAGCGCACGGCGGTGGTGCCAGGCAGCTCGAGGGGCGTGACGACCGACGGGTCTGCGGCCGGAGGGGCCGGTGGCGCCGAGACGAGCAGCCAGGCCACCACGGCCCCGGCAATCGACACGAGCGCGACGGCGGCGAGCGCCACGGTCTTCAGCGGGCTGCCCGGCGCGGGTCGGTCGACGACGGGCTCGAGCTCGGCGACGGTGTGCTCGGAGCCACCGCTCCGGCGCCCGGTGCGCGGCCGCTCCGAGGTGGGGCTCCAGGCGGCGAGCTGGTCGCGCTCGGCCTCGGTGAAGCGCGGCGGCGCGCCTTCGGCCGAGAGCTCCTTGTCGTAGAGGAAGTCGAGCAGCAGCCGCAGGCGCTGGCCCGAGAAGCTGGGCGCGTTCTCTGACAGGAAGGCGGTGAGCGCCTCGAGCATCTGCTGCGCCGAGCGGTAGCGCGTCTGCAGGTCCTTCGCCATCGCGCGGTCGACGATGTCTTCGAGCGCCTCGGGCACGTCGGGGTTCAGCTCGCGCAGCGGCCGCTTCTCACCGGCCACCAGCTTCGGCATCACCTGCATGAAGGGGCCTTCGAAGGGCAGCTGGCCGGTGAGCATCTGGTACAGGCACGCGCCCACGGCGTACACGTCGGTGCGCGCGTCGACCTGCTTGCCGGTGGCCTGCTCCGGCGAGAAGTAGAGGAACTTGCCCTTCACCACGCCGACCTGCGTCTCCTTGCGGCCGGTGAGGCGGGCCTTGGCGATGCCGAAGTCGGCCACCTTCACCTCGCCCTCGAACGAGAGGAGCACGTTGTCGGGCGTGACGTCGCGGTGCACAAGGTGCATCGGCCGGCCATCGGCGCCCTTGCGGGTGTGCGCGTGGTGCAGGCCCTTGAGCATCTCGGCGGCGATGAAGACGGCGATGGGAATCGGCAGGTGCCAGTAGCCCTTCTGGTCAGCGCGCTTGATGACGTGGGCGAGGCTCCGGCCGTTCACCCACTCCATCGCGAGGTAGTACTCGCCGTCGTACTCACCGAACTCGAAGACCTGGGCGATGTTGCCGTGCGACAGGGTGGCCGAGATCTTCGCCTCGGCGATGAAGCCGTCGATCAGCTCGCCGTTCTCCGACAGCTCCGGCAGCACCTTCTTGATGACGACGGGGCGGGTGACGCCCGCGGCGCCCCGCGCGTTGGCGAGCCAGGCCTCGGCCATGCCTCCGTGACCGAGCGAACGAACGAGCTCGTACTTTCCGAAGCGGGACGTCATCGGGTGAGGCCGCAAGGATGGGCGAGGTTCTGGCAGGCCGCAAGCCGACTCGGGCCCGGGTGTTGGTCGCGTGGCTTTTTGAGGGCCTGTCAGGCGCCGGGTGCGGTTACAGTCGAGCGGTCGTGAGCTCCAGCGGCATGTCGTTGCTCCGTGTGACGTTTCTGGGCACGTCGGCCGCCAT
>JALOQF010000006.1 GCA_025459425.1 Myxococcaceae bacterium
CCCAGCACCGCGAAGCGCAGCGCCGTCACGTCGAGCGCATCCAGTCTTCCAGGCGGTGCAACAGGCGCCGGCGCTCGGGGCCGAACACCGGCACCAGGGGGTACGCGTGGGGCAGATCGGCGGCCTCGTCGTGCGTCACGTGCACACCCGCGGCTCGCGCCTTCGACACGAAGTCGGCGATCTCACCGCGGAAGGCCTCCTGCCCGCCGCTGGCAAGGAAGATCGGCGGCAGGCCGGCGAGGTTCGCGAAGAGAGGCGAGGCGCGTGGGTCGTCGGGCGTGGTGCCCGCCAGGTACGCCGTCGCGAGGCGGCGCATCACCTCGGCCTCGAGGTAGTCGTGGGGCGCGTCGTCGACGGTGGGGGAGCGGCAGGTGAGGTCGAGCCACGGCGACAGCAGCACCAGCCGATGCACCTGCGCGGGCCGCTTCGCCAGAAGCGCCCCCAACGCCAGCGTGCCGCCCGCCGAGTCTCCAGCGAGCACCACGTCGTCGGTCTCGGACACCACGGCGTCGAGCACCGTGGTGACGTCGTCGAGGCCAGCGGGAAACGGGTGCTCGGGCGCGAGCCGGTAGAGCGGAAAGACGGTGCGCCGGCCGAGCGTCGTGGCGAGCGAGCGCAAGAGGTACGCGTGCGTGGCGAACGAGCCGCCGTGAAAGCCGCCGCCGTGCACGTAGACGAGCAGGCCGCGCGAGGCGCCGTCGGGCAAGAGGAGCCTGCAGGGCACGCCGCCCACGACGGCGTCAGATTCCTTCACCTCGGGCCACGGCATCGAGCGCGAGGCGGCGTCGAGCAGGGCACGGGCGCGCTGTGGATCCTTCGGTAACAGCCGGCTCTGCTGGCGGAGCAGCTCGACCGTGCCCTGGATGCGCAGGCTCGGAGACGACGGGCGGTCGGTCATGGCGCTCCCTGATGCCGGGCCCGGGCTGCCGGCGCAATCACTTCCGTGTGAGGCCCAGGTCACGTCGAGAGGGCGATGAGGCGCGAGCCGGAGGCTCCCTGGCAGCTGGTGCAGCGCCGGCCGCCGGCTCCGTCACGAGCGCACGCCCGCTGAGGGGCCGCTCAGGGGTCTGGTGTCACCACCGACACGCCCGGGGCCAGCGTGTCGGCGTTCGCTTGAGTGAGCAGCTCGAGCGAGCCTGGGCTGCCGCGCAGCGTCGCGTTGAAGAGCGCGACGGCGAAGTGGTTCATGAGCGGCTGGGCCACCGCGGCGCTCGGAGCCGGCGGCGCGCAGCCATCGCTCAACACGCTGCGCACGTTCGCGCCGGGGATGTCGAGGCGAATGTTGTCACTCACCGCGGCGAGGTCGAACGCGCAGATGTCGGAGAAGGTGAAGTGCCCGCCCTCGGTGATGTCGAGCAGCCAGCGCGGCTTCTGCATCGCGGCCCAGGTGGGCGCGACGTGCTCGTCCCACTTGAGCGTGCGGTCCTTCCGCGCGCCCTGAATCATCACCGGAATGCCGAGGTTCGGCCGGCCCAGGTCGACGAAGAAGAGGTCGGTCGACGGAGGCGCCTGCGGGACGATGACCTTCACGCGCTTGTCGATGGCCGCCACGCGCAACGAGGTGAGCGCGCCGAAGCTGTGGCCGGTGACGCCCACCTTCTCGGCGTCGACGAGGCCGTAGAGCGGGTCGCTCTCGGGCAGGCGCTGGTACGCGGTGATGAGGTACTGCACGTCGGCGGGCCGGGTGGCGATGCCGATGCCCACGTCCTGCAGTTGGTTGCGCACCGCGTAGTCGAGCGTGCCGCCTTCGTGATCCGGGGACACCACCACGTACCCGTGCGAGGCGAGCAGCACCGTGTAGAACGTCGACTGCCAGCGGATCGCGCCCTGGCCGTGGCTGAAGACGATGAGCGGGAACGGGCCGTGCGTCTTCGCAGGCGGCGCGTCGCGCACCGCCGGCGTCTCGAGCAGGGGCACGCCTCCGGCCGCCACCAGCATGGCGCGCTGCTCGTCGGTGAAGCGCTCCTTGATGTCGTAGCTGACGGTGGGCTGGCCCTTCGTGTCCTGCGTCGCCGGGTACCAGATCTCGGTCACCAGCAGCCGGGGTGTGCCGTCGGGCTTGGGGCGCCGCCGGTCTTCGTAGGTGACGGTGCGCACGCCCACCTGGAACGGGCCGAGCGCAGCGGGGTTCGGGGCCGCCGTTGGGCCCGCCGGCGCGAAGGGGAGGGGATCGACCGGCGCGGGCGTGCCGCAGCCGACGACGACCAACAGCCCGAGCAGGCAGGCACCGCGCATCACTTCGCCCCCAGCAGGCCCTCGAGGGGCCGCTTCTCGTCCGACTTCTTCGCGGCCGTCCACTCGATGAGCGCGGCCTGCCACGACGTCTTCGTCTCGAGGGGCGCGGGGTCGGCCTTGTTGAGCGCGAAGCCATCGCCGCCGAGGTACAGGTAGTCCGTCGTCGCCACCGAGTACGTCTTCTTCGGGTCGATGGCCGTGCCCTTCGCGTCGACCCACCCGTCGCCTTTGGGCTTCACTCCGGCGACGCGCGCTTCGGTGTTGCCAAGCGCCGTCAGCAGCGCCTCGCCCGTCAGCTTCACCACCACCACCTGGTTGTCGAACGGCACCAGGTCGTACACCGAGGCCTTCGTCACCGGGCCCGGCGGGAGCGCCTGGCGCACGCCCTTGCGGTTGAGGAGCGCGACGTCGGCCTGGAACTGCTCCTTGAGCGCCGTCGTCAGCCACTGCGTCATCTCCTTCGACTCCTGGCCCAGGCCGGCCTTCGTGAAGCCGATGGTGCCGCCGAGCGCGTCGTCGAGCTTCTTCTTCCACCCATCGACGAGCGCCTTCGCCTGCGGCTCTGCGGCCGGCGCGCCGTCGCCGCCCACCACCTCGACGGTCGACACCGCGCTCGTCACCTGCACGGGCGTCGACGAGAGCGTCACCGTCACGGCCACCTTCGCGTACGACGACCAACGGCTGCCCGGGTACACCAGGCGCGTGCCGCCCACCGAGTCGGGGAACGGGCCGTCGCACCGCCGCCCGGCGAAGAAGGTGAGGCCGAAGTCGGCGTGCTTCTCGAGAATGGCCGGCGCGTCGTTGAGGCAGCCGTCGCTCACCACGCCGATGACGTGGGGGTTCGCCTTCTTCACCTCGGCGAGCACCTCGGTGAGGGCCGCGGTCTCGTCGACCGCCTCGAGCCCCTTCATGCGGCCGGGCATCGGCGTCACGGTGGCCTTGCGCGCAGCCAGCCCGATGATGGCCACCGTCACGCCCTTGCGTGACAGCACCCGGAAGTGCCCGAGGCCGAGCGCCTTGCCGTCGTCGTCCTTCGCCGCGAGGTTGGCCGCGAGGTACGGAAAGCCCGCGCGGGTGCGGTTGGCGACGAACTGGTCACGGCTCCAGTCGAGCTCGCGGTTGCCCAGCGCCGAGGCGGCGTAGCCCATCTGCCGCATCAGCTCTGCCGTCGGCTCGCCCTTGAAGAAGCTCGAGATGGCCTGGCCGTTGGCGTTGTCTCCGGTCGACGCCACGATGGTGCTGGCGTCCCTGCAGGGCGCGTCGCCGTTGGGCAGTAGCGGGCCGGGGCAGTGGCCTTCCTTCGCGACCCACCACCCGAGCACTTCGGCCGCGCCGCCGCGCGAGGTGCCCCCCTCGGTGACGGGCAGCAGGTACCCGTTCTCGGCGCCGGTGATGAGAATCGACACCGTCTCCTGCTTGAGCGTCTTCGCGTCGACGGGCGCGGCGGCGTGGGGTTCTCCATCGGGCGCCTGCTTCTTGTCGGGGCAGGCGAGCAGCGGCAGAGCAGCGAGCAGGGCGAGGGCGCGACGCGTCATGGCGGCGGTCGATAGCACGCGGCCCGCGCAACGGGCATCATCGCTCGCCCATGGGCGGCCTCTACCTCGCGCTGTCGTGCCTCCAGGGCCGGCCGATGCGGCAGGCCTTCGACACGCTCGCCGCGCTGGGCGTCGGCGTGCAGCTCACGCCGGGCAATGAGCCGACGCCGGGGTTCGCCCAGCACGTGGCCGCCAGCGGCATCCCCACGCGCACGCACCACGGGTTCGTCTTCGAGCGCCGCGCCGGGAAGGTCTGGTCGGACGAGGGCGCGTGTCTGGCCGCGTCCGACAGCGTGCACCCGCCACGTCACGACAGCCCGGCGGCGAGTCACTTCGCGCGCTGGCTCGAGGCGAACGCGCAGGCGAAGGTGCTCGAGACGATGTACCCGGGCTACTGCCTCGGCGCTGGAGCCGCCCTCGAGCAGGCGCTGTCGCTCGCGGTGCCGCTGGCCGTCGACGTCTCGCACCTCTTCATCCAGCGCACGGCCGGGGTCCTGACGGAAGGCACGCTGCGCCGGGTGCTCGACTCGCCGAACGTCGTCGAGGTGCACGTGTCTCAGAACGACGGCCGCCACGACTCGCATCGCCCGCTGCGCCGCGACAGCTTCGAGCTTGGCTGGGCCCGCGAGCGGCTCTCGAGTGGGCTGCCGGTCATCTACGAGGCGTACCTGCATCTCCTCTCCGACGACGCGCGGCGTGCGCAGCTCGAACTCGTCCGGCAGGCGCTCGCGTGACGACGCCGGCGCCGCCGCCCATCGGCTCGACGCCCTTCGCGCTGCGACGGTGGTCGCTCGAGCACGAGGTGCGCCCGCTCTTCCAGCGCGTCTTCGACGAGCGGCCGCAGGTGCGCTCCGTGCTGTTGTGCGTGGCCCAGTACTGGGCGGACGAAGCCGACGACGCCGTGCATGGGCACCTCGTGATGTCCGCGCGGGACGTGCCCCGCTGGCCACATCGCTGCGCCGACGACGATCAGCCGGGTGATGGAGATCTCTGCTCGTACTGCGCCACGCAGGACTTCGACGACCCCCGCGCGCGCTGGGTGTCGTGGGACGAGAACGGCCTGGCGATTCGGTGCTGGCAGGCCTTCTGTCTCGAGGGCGCCCACCAGGAGGAAGACCCCAACCAGACGTCGGCGCCGGTGGTGCTCGGCCACCGCCACGAGCGCGGCGTCGCGCTCGACTTCGTGGGCCGGGTGGTACGGCCGTGGCTCGATCTGCCCACCACGAGCCTGCCGACGTGGTTCCTGCAGGAAGAGGCGTCGACGCCGCTCGAGCCGGTGGTGGTGACGCCACGGCCGGCGGACGAGGCGCCGTTTCGGCAAGCCATCGCGGCGGCGCCCTTCGACGACGGCAAACGGCTGGTGTTCGCCGACTGGCTGCAGCAGCGCGGGGATCCGCTCGGCGAGTTCATCTCGTTGTCACTGGCGCGCCCACGGAGCGGAGCGGCCTCGATGCGACGTCGCGCCCTCGTGCAGGAGCACGCCGAAGCCTGGCTGGGCGAGCTCGTCTCGTGCGTTCCGCCCGGCAGCGCCGACTTCTCGCGCGGGCTGTTGACGGGCGCGACCGTCTGCTTCGACGAGCAGAACGAGCCGCTCGCGTCGAGCCCGGCGTGGGCCACCGTCGAGCACCTCGACTTCGCCGACACCAGCCGCATCGTCTTCTCGAGGACGATGACGGCGCTCACCTCGGTGTCGGGCCTGCGTCGCGAGGGAGTCGCGGTGCTCCCGCCGACGGTCACCCACGTCGCGTGCCGGCCCGAGGTCGCGCTCGCCGGTTTGCCACCCCAGGTGAAGGCCCTGACCGTCACGGTGCCGTTCTCGGAGGCGGCCCACCGGCCGCTGCGGGCCATCATGGAGGACACGGAGCTGACGCGGCTCGAGCACCTGTTGGTCGGCTTCGAAGCGAACGCCGACGACGACAGCCGACCGCCCTGGGAGCTCGTCCGCGAGGTGCTGACGTGGGCGCGCGCCAGGGCGGTGTCGCTCGGCGGCTGGTCGCCGGGCCACCATCGGGTGGGGTTCTGGCTCGACGTCCGTGGCGGCGTGGGCCGGCTGTCGCTCGAGGGCCTGGTGGCGTTCCAGTCGAGCGAGGTGCGCGCGGGGCTGCTGCGTGCCTTTCGCGAGCGCGGTGTCGCGCAGGCGCCCGTGGCCGGGAACGTGGGTGCGAGCCCCGAGCGGGCAGCGCCTCGCATCGTCGCGGTGGCGAACGAGCTGTGGAACCCCTCGGCCGGAGAGCGGGCGTCGTTCGTTCGAGAAGGCTTCGTCGTCGAGGTCGAGGGGCCTCCACCGGCGCCCGAGCCCGAGCCGCTGCCTCCACCCGAGCGCCCACCACCCCGGCCGCTTCCCCTCGTCGTCGATCCCATCTCGCGCGCGGTGTCGCTTCCCGTCGACGTGACGGCTCGATCCGTCGGTGCGAAGCCGGCGAAGCCCTTCACGCGCTGGTTCGAGCTCGCGCTCCTCGTCGGCGCCGCGGTGGCGTTGGTGCTGCGTGCCTGCGGCTCCGCCTGAGCGCGAGGTGCGCTCCGGCGCGCGACCGCCTCGAATCGTTCGATGCCTCCATGCGGGACGACGAATCGACGATGACGCTGCAGCGGGTGGTGGAGTGGCGTATCGAGCAGTCCGTACCGGGTGCGGTTCCGTCGAGACTCGACGCTGCTGGAGTGGGCGCGCCCTCAGTCGAGCTGCGCGGTGAGCACCACGCTGGCGCCGTGCGGGCCGACGACGGGCATCAGGGCCAGCTTCTGGGGCCGCGTCGCGAAGAACAGCATCACGGTGCCAGCCGCGAGGCCTGCGAAGCCGAGCGCCGTGATGACGATGGAGACCCGTTGGAGCGCGAGCGCTGAGCGTGCCTCCTCGAGGTCTCCCCTGGGCTGGAGCGTGCCATCGGGGTTGAGGTGCAGGCCGGCCCCAGAGCGCCCGACGAAGAAGAAGACCCCTCCGGAGACCGTCACGGCACCGCCAAGGCCCACGAGCGTGAGCGCGAGCCGTTTCTGGCGGCCCCGTTCGGAGAAGGGGTGATCGCCCACCTCGAGGGCGCGCGCCGGGGAGGCCAGGAGGGTCAACGCGACGAACGCGGCGGCCGATTTCTTGATCATCGCTCCACCTCGCGTCTGATCGCGCCACATCGCTGTTCCACCCTGAAGCACACCCGAGGAGCACACCATGTCCACCCCGATCATGACCACCGAGCCCACCCGCACCTGGGACGGCATCGACCGTCGCGGCGGCGCCCCGAAGGCCCCGCTGTTCGGCGAGCTGCTGGTCGAGTCGAGCTGGCGCCCGTCGGACGTGGTGCCCGCGGCGAGCGAAGGCTGGCTGCGCGCGTTCGGCTACGCGAAGGATCGCCGCGAGAAGTGAGCGGCGTCACGGCGCCTTCGGAGCGTCGAGCGCGGTGAGCTGACGCTCGAGGGCCGAGAGCTTCTTCTCCGGGCGCTGGGCGGTCGGCAGCGAGCGGCCGTACTTCACCGCCTCTTGCAGCGACTTCTTCTGCCCCGCGGCGTCGCCCTTCGCCGAGAGGATCGCCGCCTGCACCTCGAGCAGGCGGATGCGGCGCGGGCCGCCCGTGTTCTTCGAGAGCGCGCGGCCGATCGCGGCTTCGGCCTGCGGGAGCTGGTTCAGCTCCTTGTGCGCGAGCGCGAGCCGGGCCGGTGGGTTGAAGTCCTTCGGCAGGTCTTTCTCCGACTGCTCGAGCGCGGGAATGACGCGCTCCACCTGCTTCGACGCCATCGCGGCGAGCAGCCGGTGCGGATCGAACACCGCGCGCGCGGCCGGCGTGGGCGCCGCCTTCGCAGCCCCTTCGAGGTACTCGAGCCAGCGCTTGCCGAGGGCCAGCACCTGCGCGTCGTCCTTCGCGGCCTTGCGCTCCTCGACGAGCAGCTCGTACAGGCCCGACACGTCGTCGGCCATCGCGCCGGGGAGCGCCGTCGCCTCGGTGGCCTGCTTCACCAGCGCCGCGGTGAGCGTCGCCTTGTCCTTGACCTCGGCTGGCAGCTCGAGCGCGCAGCCCAGGCCCCAGGTGAGCGCGTTGATGCGATCGGACGTGGCGACGAGGGTCGCCGCCTGCTCGGTGGCGGTGCGGGCGCACGACTCGTACTGCTTCGAGGCGTGGAGCGCGCTCAGCAGCGACAGCGTGCCCCGCACCGAGGGGTCGCCCTTGAGGCCCGCGACGTACTTGTCGGCGGCCTCCTGCGCGCGGCCCTGCGCCATCAGCGCGTCGGCCTCGGAGATCGCGCCGTCCTTCCGGCGCGCGGCGTCGAGCAGGCCCTTCATCTGCGCCGCGTCGGCGCTGCCGATCCACTTGAAGACGAGCGTCTCGGTGGCCGGGTCGATGAAGAAGAGCGTCGGCCACACCGACACGGGGAACTTGTCGAGGAAGGGCGCGTTCGACGTCTTCTCGGTGTCGATGCCGGCGAACACCACGTCCTTCTCGAAGGCCGCGAAGGCCGGCTGGTTCAGCACGTGCTCGCGCATGAAGACGCAGGTGTGGCACCACGGCGCCCACGCATCGACGAAGAGCAACCGCTTCGACTTCTTCGCCGCGGCGAGGGCCTTCGCGTAGTCGTCTTCGATGACGGCGGGGCCCGACGACGCGGTCAGCGTGAGGGCGATCAGGAGCGCGTGCATGCGCAGGGGTATGGCACAGCCGCCGATGGGCTGTCAGGCCGCCACGACGCGCGGGCGGGGGGCGCGCTCCTCGAGCCGCCACAGCAGGGCGCCCAGGCTGGTCAGCATCGCCACCGGCGCCCAGGCGGCCACCCACGCGGGCAGGTGCTCGCCCATCACCAGGCCGCGGGCGACGAGGGTGACGGTGAAGAGCACCACGCTGACGAGCAGCCCCTCGAAGAGCGCCTGCGTGAGGTAGCCCTTGCGGCCCCGGCGCAGCGCGAGCGTCAGGGCGAACAGCGCCGCGGCGACGCCAGTGAACGGGTAGGCGAACCGGTTGTGCAGCGCGAGCAGGTACTGCTGCGAGGGGAGGCCCACGCGCGCGCGCAGGGCCTGCTGCTCGATGAGCGTCACCGTCGGCATCAGCTCGGGCCGGCCCTGGCGAATGGCGAAGGACAGCGGGTCTGAGCCGGCGAGCGTCACCTCGAGGGTGTCGAAGCGTTCGCTCGTCAGCGCCCCGCCAGGGTCGAACGTGCGCCGCGTCACGTCGGTGAGGCGCCAGGCCGCGCCCCGGGCCGACTCCATGGTGACGGCATCGGCGCGCCACGCGAGGCGGAAGCGCTCGTCGACGTGGTAGACCGAGACGTCCGAGAGCCGGCCGGCGTCGTCGCGGCCGCGCACCTGCACGATGGCGTCGCCCACGCGGTACCACTGCTTGGGCAGGTAGTAGAGGCCGTAGTCACCCCAGCGGCCGAACACGTGCAGCATCATGTGGTCGACCTTCTCGCCCGACTTCGTCACCACGAGCTCGTCGAAGGCCACCATGCCGCCGGCGCTCAAGCCCGCGCACACCAGCACCGGGGCCACCAGCGTCCACCGCGAGCCGCCGAGCGCCTGAATCGCCGTCCACTCGCTCGTCTTGCGCAGCACCGAGGCGGTGGCGCCGGCCGCGAGCAGCATCGCCGCCGGGGCGAGCTGGTGCGAGGTCTGCATCAGCTTGTGCCAGTACAGCTCGCCGATGGCCGACAGCGGCTTGTCGAGGAAGACGTTGAGCCGGTCGCCGAAGTCGGCCACCAGGTACACCAACGCGATGCCGGCGAGCAGGCCGAGGAAGAGGCTCGCATAGAGCCGCGCGACGAGGCGGAAGAGCAGGCCCCTCACGCCACGCCCCGCCGCGTGACGCGCCACAGGAGCAACAGCCCCACCGCGAAGAAGAGCAGGTTCGGCAGCTGGCCCGACAGCCATGGCGGGAACTCTCCGCGCTCGGCGAACTGCGAGGCGGTGCGCCACGACAGGTAGAACGCGAGGTAGGCGCCGATGGTGAAGAAGAAGCTCCAGCCGCGCGCGCCCCGGCGTCGCGACAGGGCCAGCGGCGTTCCCAGCACCGCGAAGGCGAGCGGCATGAAGACCTGCCCGAGGCGCCAGTGGAGCGTCACCTCGGCGGTCAGGTTCACCTCGTTGCGCGCGCGCGCCGCGTCCCGGGCCTCGAGCACGTCGAAGAGCGTCTGCTCCTCACGGTTCGAGCGGAAGTTGTTCTTGCGGAAGAACGTCTCGCCGACGTCGGCGCGGAAGTCGGCACGCGAGAAGGTGACGAGCGAGTACTCCTCGGTGTCACGCCGCGCCTGGTGCAGGCTGCCGTCTTCGAGCACGAAGGCGATGGTCTCGAGCACCTCGGAGTTCTGCACCGTGCCGCGCCGCCCGAAGGCCAGTTGCGGGTTGTTCGGGTCGCGCCCGTCGAAGAGAAAGACGTTGGTCCACTTGCCGCCGGCCTCGACGCCCTGGGCGTAGAGCGTGAGATCGCGCAGCTCGTCGTGGAAGACGCCGGGCTTCACGTCGCTGACGAGGTTGCGGCGGATGATGTCGTGGGCCACCTGCCGCAGCGTGCGCATGCCCCAGGGTTGGGCCGTGTTTGCCAGCACCCCGAGCACCACCGACAGCACCGCGCCGAGGAGCAGCGGGCCCCGCACGAACTCGAAGGGCGAGATGCCGAGCGCCTGCATCGCCACCACCTCGCGGTCCTCGGACAGGCGGCCGAGGCCCAGGAGAATCGCGAGCAGCAGCGCGACGGGAATGCCCTGCACGAGGAACTGCGGCAACAGCGCGAGGGTGAAGCGACCGACGTCCCACGCGGTGACGGCGCTGCCGAGGAGGAAGTCGGTGCTCCGCAGGAAGGCCATCACGAAGAAGATGACGCACAAGAGCCCGACCCAGCCGAGGAACGGCCCGAGCACCTCGCGGAACAGGTAGCGGCGCAGCATCGGAAGGCAGGGGTCGATATCGCACGTGGCCCTGGCGCTGTCATGGCGCTGGTGACGGGCGTTCACGCAGCAGGCCAGTCACGAACAACGGCACAGCTCCTGCGGCCACGGGACTTCTTGCTCGATCACAGCGCCTGTGATGCGGTCGAGACATGAAGCACCTCAGCGAGTTCGAGGTTCGTTCGTTCAGAAATGTTCGGCAGACCACGCTCAAGTTTCGGCCTGGCATCAACGTGGTGCTCGGGAAGAACGCCGCCGGGAAGACGACGCTCCTGAAGCTCTTGGCAGATTCTATCCGGCTCTTTCCGGCTCCCCAGGACGAGCTGAGTACGCGCCATGTCCTGACGGACGGAACGCAGACATTGCGCCGAGAGACGAAGGCAACCGCGAGGAAGAGCTTCGACCGAAACCGGCCGTTGGAGTTCAGCACCGTTGACCGATTCGAGGCGGAGTTCTCCGAGGGGAACTTCAGCGCCTTGGTCGGGGATGGCGTGCTCGAGATCGACGGCAAGCCGCAGCCCATGATGGCGCCGGGGGACTTCCCGCTATCCAGGCTCGTGCGCGAACTCAGGTCGCGCTCTCCGGAACTCTTGATGCACTTCTTTTCGTTCCAGCCTGACACTCGGCGTTTGGACGAATCGCTCGACTACTTGAATGAGCTTCTGGCGTTCTCTCAGACGAGGAAGAAGGGCTCGCCGACAGAGAGCAGCATGTGGCTTGGTCTCCCGGCCAGTTTCCAGGACTTCAACATTCAGAACGACTCTCAGGTGGGGCCCTTTTTCAGCGCACCATTCCTGGACCGGGTCGCGGCCGTGATGGGCTACCAGCATGCGCAGTGCCGTGTCGACGTCGACAGCAAGACAACGGGCGGCACTGTCGAAACCCGATACTACAACCTTCGGTTCGCATTTCGCGCCGGTCAGGACTCCTTCACCCACGCCAGCCTTTCGTACGGCGAGAAACGCTTGCTTGCCTTCTTCGCGATGAGCGACGCCTGCCCGGACATCGTCATTGCAGATGAACTGGTGAACGGCCTCCACCACGATTGGATTCGTGCCTGCATCGAAGAGATTGGCAAACGGCAGGCCTTCCTCACGAGCCAGAACCCGCTTCTTCTCGATTACATGGAGTTCGAATCAGTCTCCGACGTTCAGCACGGCTTCGTCCTCTGCGAGCGTTCAGTGGGGCGTGGGGAGTTGGTCTGGCGCAACCCGACCGAGGACGAAGCCAGAGAGTTCTTCAGCGCCTACGAGACGGGCATTCAGACCGTCTCCGAGATCCTCATCGCAAAGGGGTTCTGGTGACTGCGAGGTTCCTGCTCCTGTCCGAAGACTCAGGAAAGCAGGCGCAGCCGACGATTCGTTCGCTGATGACCGCGGCCGCCAAGCTCTTGAAGCCCAATCTCGACACCCGGCTCCTCGAACTTCGGCCGCTTGCAGAGGGTGATCTGGCGGCGAACGCACTTCGCGCGAACGCCTGGAAGCAACGCCGGCTCAGCCCCGAGAAGGCGGCGCTGATTCGCACCATTGCCAACGAACTCGAGCAACGCCGTTTCGTCGTTCTCCATTTCGACAGTGACACGACCTGGTCGAAGCGAAGGACGAGCGAGAACCGCATCAAGTTTGCCAATCAGCTGCGGGCCGACGTCAGGCTGACGCTCACGACGCCGCGGGCGAACCCGAAGTTCGTACCGCTCTCGACCGAGGCGGCGGACGAGCGAATGAGCCGGTTTTTCGCGATGTCGCCCTGCTACTCGATCGAAGCCTGGCTGTACCAAGCGAACGACGCCTTGCGGAGCTTCTGCCGCGAGCGCCACGAGAAGCGGACCCATCTCGTCCTGATTGAGAGGTGGAAGTCCGATCGAGCGCTCCTTGATGAGGTCGATCGGCCCAAGGACGATGAGTTCTCGGACTGCGTTGGCGATCGACACAACGCGGAGCTCGCCGCGGCTTTCCCTGCGGCAGAGGTATTCGCTGTGGAGAAGTCCTGGCATGAGTTCGTCGAGGTGCTTCGCCAGTCAGGACCTCTGCGCGCGGCTCTTGGCCTCGACGACACGTCGTTCTGAGCCGGTCGAGGGCATGATCGCTCCCGAGGGAGCCCCGGAGGGCATTCGACTTCCTGCCGACTGCCGACCCGCTTCTTCAGCCTGCATCGGTCGACGCGAGCAGGCCCTGGCTCTCGTGACACCTGACCACTGCGCGAAGTCGCACACGTCGGGATGACCGACGGCTCGCGATGTCGTGGCCATGTCGAGGCCGTCACTGTCGCGCGCGCCGGCCGACCTCCTTCACCTTGTTCACGAGCCCCAGCATCACCTGCCGCTGCAGGGCGGGCTGGCTGCGCAGCGCTGCGTGGAGGTCGCGGGTCGACAGGCGCAGCACCTCGCACGACGTCTCACAGAGGGCGTCGGCGCTGCGGGGCTCTTCCGCGAGCGCGCCGAGCTCACCGAAACACTCGGGCTGGGCGACGCGGCTCAGGGTGGTCCCGCCGTCGCGAATCGCCACGGTGCCCCGCGCCACGACGAAGAGCGCGTCAGAGGGGTCTCCGGCACGGAACACGGCGGCGCCCTTGTCGAACGAGCGCTCCGTGACGAGGCGCGCGAGCTGGGCCACGTCGCCCTCGGGCAGCCCGTGAAAGAAGGCGCACCGCGCCAACAGCGCCGCGCGCTCGTCGAGCGTCGTCATGGCACCCCCGCGTCGCTGGCCGAGGCAGGCTTCGGCGAGAGCGCCCAGGTGAGTTGCCCGCGCAGCCCCGCGGTCGAGCCGTCGAGCCACCCGCGCACCCGCTGCGTCAGGCCGAGCAACGGGCCGAGCTCGGTCGCTGCCACCAGCACCGCCGACAGCTCCGGTGATTGCACCACCTCGAGGAGCGGCACCGCCGCCAACGCCCGCGAGAGCGCCTGCGGGTCGACGTCGAACTCGGCCCCGTGCTTCTGCGCGCCGCTGGCCTTGCCGAGCGCGCCGAGCACCGCGTCACGAGACTCGGGCTCGTTCGAGAGCCACACCACGCCGTCGCGGGCGCCCGCCTCGAGGGTGCCTTCCCGGAAGGTGAGCGCCTTGCCGTCGAGCCTGGCGATGGCCGCCGAGGCCCCTGCGGCGTCCGCCGTCTCGGCGACCAGCGTGAAGCGGGCGGCGAAGAAGCGCGCGGTGGGCGTGCGGAGCCCCGAGGTGACCTTCACCCGCGAGAAGACGAGCGCGACGTTGCCCGTCAGCGTCGGCGCCAGCTGCTGCCCGGCGGCCTTGAGCGTCGCCGCGCCCGGCAGCTGCGCGAGCACCTGGTCGACCAGCGCTGGCACCTGCCGCTTCGACACGCGCAGGCGCAGCACGAGCACACCCGGCACCGAGAGCGCGCCGAAGGGTGACGGGCCCGCGCCGTCGAACGACGCGACCGGCAGCCCCTTCGCCTTGACGTCGACCGTCAGGGCCTCGCCCTTCGCGTTGAGCGCCGCGGCGGCCCAGCCCTGCAGCCGCGCGCCTTCGGGGACCAGGAAGTACTGCGCCGCCGGCAGCTCGCCCGCGGCCTTCACCCACGGGCCACCCAGCGGCTTGCCCGAAAGGGCCTTCACCACGTCGGGGAGCTGCTTCTCGACGGTCTGCCCCGCCGCGTGCACCGCGCAGGCTTCCTTCCCCTTCCACACCACCGCGCCTTGCACCCGGTTGAGCGCGTCGCGCGAGAGGAGCGTCGTGACGCCGCCGCGCTCCTCCTTCGTCACCGGGCCGTAGCGGTCGAGGCGCGCACGGCACGCGGCCTCGAACACCTTCAGGTCGCTCACGCCGTGACAGGCGACCGACACGGGCCCGCGCGTCGACAGGGCCAGCCCCTGCGTGACGTCGATGCCCACGGCCGTGGCCGACTCGGGCCGCGTCACGTCGAAGGGCACGAGCGGGTGCGCGCTCTCACGCCACGAGGCCGGCGCCAGCATCACCGAGCCCTCACCGGCCCGCGTGAAGAAGGGCAGCAGCGTGCCAACCTCCGACAGCTTCGGCGCCCAGGTGACGAGCTCGGCGTCGGCGAGCCCCTTCGGCGCACCGCCCATCACGAGCGCGGTGACGAGTTCGATGACCATGCACCCGCTCATAGTCCGAAGTCGCTCCGTTCGCGCCGAGGCCGATTTTTCGGGCTTCCGCGCGGTTGGGTGTCTGCTAGAGCGTCGCGCTTCGGTCGCATCGTTTCGCCGGAGGGAAGACAGACATGGCGTTCAAGGCGCAGCAGCTGAAGAAGGGGCTCTTCGACATCCACGGCCTCGAGGACTTCGTCGAGCGCAAGGTGCACGAGGTGATGCAGGCCCTCGGCCTCGGCGCGAAGTCGAAGCCGGCCGTTGCCCGGCCCGCGCCCGCGAAGGTGAAGGCGCCCGCGCCGAAGAAGGCGAAGGTGGCCGCGGTGAAGGCTCCGGCCGTCGACGCGCTCGCGGTCGTCCTCTCTGCGCTCGACGCGAGCCCGAAGAAGGCCGCCCTGGTGAAGGCCGGCAAGCAGAAGGACCAGCTGCTGCGCTCGCTCATTCCGCTCTACCTGACGCGCGACGCGCAGGTCGAAGTGAGCTCGGGCGTCACGTCGCGCTTCTGGGCGAAGTTCGGCGTCACCTTCGCGGCTCCCAACGCGGCCAAGGCGCTGCGTGAGCACGCGGGCTACTCGAAGCGCACGAAGTCGGGGAACCAGATCACCCCGAATGGCGTGAAGTACGTCGAGGGCGCGCTCGCCGGCAAGAAGGGCTGACGCCCGGGCGTCCGTCGTGTCGTCGCCGCCGTTGCCACCGAAGTCGACGAAGGGCACGCCCGCCTGGGTGGTGCTGGCCATCTTCGTGGTGGTGCCGCTCGTGCTCGCCTTCGTCATCTCGCGGCAGGCCGGCGCGCAGCAGATCCGCCGCAAGGCCATCGCGAAGTCCTACAACTGGGCCGTCGAGAACAAGAACGAGGGCCAGGTCGGGTGGATTCTGCGCGGCTTCCATCGGGACAGGCCGTTCGAGGCCGTGGCCCTGTTGCGGGAAGGTGGCGGCGACGCCTGGCGCGCGCGCATCGCCGTCAGACAGCCCTTCGGCTCGTGGGCCCTGGTCGCCTCGAAGGACGGCGCCTGGCAGGCGAAGGACTTCGGCACCATCTCGACGTTGGTGACGCGCACGGCGCTCCCCCCCGCCGCGAGCCTCGACGCGCCGGAAGGCTTCGACGTGTACGCGCAGCCCGGTGACGCCGTGTTCGCGCTCGACGCGCTGAAGCGCGTGCTGCCCCGCGCGCCCGAGGGGCTGCGGCCGCTGGCCGTTTCGTTCGTCGACGACGGCGTGGTGCTCGACGGGCGCGGCCCGTTGCCCGAGGGGCAGGCGCTGATCCCCGCGCTCGACTACCTCGTCGATCTCGTCGACTGCTTCGAGCCCCGAGACGCTGGCGCGCCCTGAGCGGTGCGGGCGCCGAACCGCTCGGCCATCGCCGGCTCGCCGAGCCGCCGCTTCGGAAATCCGGGGCCCGGGCGCGCCACCACCGCGCGCGGGTCGATGGGCGCGAGGGTGTGTCGGTCGACCACCATCGGCTCCACCACCCGGCCCGAGGCGCGATCGACGAGCTCGATGGGCGCGCCCGCCTCGCCCGAGAGCCAGTCATCACCCCAGCGCATCATCACCAGAATGACGTCGAAGAACGCCCGGCCCTTGTCGGTGAGCCGGTACTCGTAGCGGAGCGGCGCCTCCGAGTAGGGCTCCTTGCGCAGGAGCCCCTCGTCGCACAGCCGCGTCAGCCGCTCGGTGAGAATGTTCCGCGCCACCCCGAGGCCCTGCTGAAAGTCGTCGAACCGCCGCACCCCGTAGAAGGCCTCGCGCAGCACCAGCGGCGTCCACCAGTCGCCGAGCAGGTCGACCGTCCGCGCCACCGAGCAGGGCCAGTCCTGAAAGCGGGTTCGTCGCATGCCGCGACCGTAGTGAGTTGCGTGAAACAACTCAATCGGGGTAAGTCAGTTGCGTCGTGCAACTCAATGGAGGCTTCATGCGGCTGGTGCGGCTCACGAATCAGGTGTTGGGGCGCGTGGCGCCCGGTGTGGTGGGCGAGCGGGCCCGGCAGATCTTCATGCGCCCCCGGCCCGGGCGCCCTTCGTCACTGCCGGACGCCGAGCGGCTGGTGCTGGCCTCGGGGGTGGTGGCCTGGCGTCTTTCGCCGTCGGGCACGGCGCGGGCGCGAGTGCTGGCGCTGCACGGCTGGGAATCACGCGCGGCCCACCTGCGCAGCTTGTCGCGGCCGTTGGTCGAAGCGGGCGCCGAGGTGGTCGCGCTCGATGCGCCGGCCCATGGTGAGTCTCCGGGCCGCGAAGCGCACCCCGTCGTGTTCGCCGAGGCCCTGCACCTGGCCGCGGCCACGCTCGGTCCGTTCGACGGGGCCTTCGGGCACTCGATGGGTGGAGGCGCGCTGCTGGTGGCGTTGGCCGAAGGCCTGCCCGTCGCGCGGGCGGCGGTGCTGGGGGCGCCCGCGTCGATCGACGGCGTGCTCCAACGTTTCGCTGGCTTCATCGGCCTCCCGCTTCCAGCGGAGCGCGCCTTCGTCGAGATCGTCGAGCGCACCGTGGGGCGCAGCCCGGCCGCGGTGAGCGCACCGGCGTTGGCGCCGCGCGTCCGCCAGCCGGTGCTGGTCGTTCACGACGAGGGCGATCTCGAGGTGCCCTTCACCGACGCGACCGAGCTCGTTCGACTGCTGCCCTCGGCGAGCTTGCTGGCGACCCGCGGGTTGGGCCACCGGCGCCTGCTGAAGGACCCAGCCGTGGCGCAGGCGCTCGTCCGTTTCCTGGTCGAGCCGGGCCGTGACGAGGCCACGCGCCCCGGGCAGGCGTCAGGGGCGCCCGTGGAGCCGTTGCCGTCGGGCCTCGAGGCACTCCGCTGAGCCCGCCGTCACGACCCGGCACCCGCGCGGCCTGAAGGCGTACACCACGCAGCTCACGTCGACGCCGAGCCGGCCCACCAGCGCCGTGCATCGACCCGACGGGTCGAGCCGCAGGTGTGGCACGCCGGCGTCGTCCTTCACGGTGTAGCGCTTGCGAAGGTCGTCGCGCGCGAGGAGCTTGCTCCGCGGGTCGTCGATCTCGACGTAGAAGGGCACCCCCGCGGCGCGGTTCTCGTCGCGGTTGCAGCAGCAGGCGCCGCAGCGCTGGCAGTCGTCCTGCGTCGGGAGCCGCTCCACGGGCCCGTCATACCACCCGGGTTCCCTTGACCGAGCGCCCCGACGGATCGACAACCTCGCCCTTGAACGTGGCCTTCTCGACCCGACTCCACGGTGAACACTTCACCTTCAAGGACCTCAAGGAGGTTCTCGGTCGCGCGAACGAGCCGCGCTCGGGCGACCGCCAGGCCGGCCTCGCGGCCCGCTCGATGCGCGAGATGGCGGCCGCCAAGCAGGTGCTGGCCGACGTCACGCTCAAGCAGCTCTACGAAGCCCCGTCGGTGCCCTTCGAGCACGACGAGGTGACGCGCGTCATCGTCGACGGCGTGCAGCCCCACGTGCTCCAGCGCGTGCAGGGGTGGACCGTCGGCGCCTTTCGCGAGTGGCTGCTCGACGATCGCACGACGGGTGAAGACATCGCAGGCGTCTCACCCGGCCTCACCGCCGAGATGATCGCCGCCGTGGCCAAGCTCATGTCCAACATGGACCTGGTCATCGCCGGCAAGAAGATGCGGGTGGTGGCCCGGTGCAACAACACCATCGGGCTCAAGGGGCGCATCTCGTCGCGCCTGCAGCCGAACCACCCGACCGACGACGTCGCGGGCGTGCTCGCGGCCGTGAAGGACGGCCTGAGCTTCGGCAACGGTGACGCCGTCATCGGCGTCAACCCGTCGACCGGCGACATCCAGGGAACGGTCGACATCCTCTCCGCGGTGAAGGACCTCATGCGCCGGTTCCGCGTGCCGACGCAGAACTGCGTGCTCTCGCACATCACCATTCAGATGGCCGCCGTGCGCCGCGGCGCGCCGCTCGACCTCATGTTCCAGTCGATCGCCGGCAGCCAGGGCGCCAACCAGAACTTCGGCGTGTCGGTGTCGGTGCTCGACGAGGCGTACGATCTCGCGCGGCGTGAGGGCACGGCCCAGGGCCCCAACGTCATGTACTTCGAGACTGGGCAGGGCACTGCGCTGTCGGCGAACGCGCACCACGACACCGACCAGGTCACGATGGAGGCCCGCGCCTACGGGCTCGCCCGGCGCTACCAGCCGTTCCTGGTCAACAGCGTGGTGGGGTTCATCGGCCCCGAGTACCTGCGCGACGCCAAGGAGATCACCCGCGCCGGCCTGGAAGACCACTTCATGGGCAAGCTCACCGGCATCTCGATGGGGTGCGACGCTTGCTACACGAACCACGCGATCGCCGATCAGAACGACCAGGAGAACCTCGAGATGCTGCTGGCGGCCGCCGGGGTGAACTACCTGATGGGCATCCCCATGGGCGACGACGTGATGCTCAACTACCAGACGACGAGCTTTCACAACAACGCGGCGCTCCGCGAGCTGTTCGCGCTCAAGCCCGCGCCCGAGTTCGAGGCGTGGCTCGAGCGCATGGGCCTGTGGCGCAACGGCCGGTTGACCGATCGCGCCGGCGACGCGAGCGTGTTCGAGCGGGAGTTCGGCCGATGACGGAAGACGAGCTGCGCAAGCTGGTGGCGGACGTCGTGCGTGAAGTCGTGCAGACTGCGGCGCCGACGCCGGCCGGGCAGGGCGCAGTGGTGCGGGAAGAACCACCCCGGAGGGGGCCGCATCACCGACCGTTGCCCGCGCCGCGCGTCGCTTCGGCCCTCGAAGCCATGAAGGCCTCGACGCCGGCCCGCATCGTCACCGGCCGCACCGGCACGCGCTACCTCACCACGAGCTACCTGGGCCTGCGCGCCGACCACGCCATCGCGCTCGACGCGGTCGAGTCCGAGATCGCCGAGGGGTGGCCCGAGCAGCAGGGCTGGCTCCCCTTGCGCACGCGCGCGAAGGACCACGCCGAGTTCTTCCTTCACCCCGACCAGGGGCGCCGGCTCGACGACGCCTCGAAGGCGCGCTGCGAGAAGGAAGCCGACCGCGGCGTCGACGTGCAGCTGATCGCCGGTGATGGCTTGTCGGCCTTCGCGCTGAAGACGAACGGCCCGGCGCTGATGCAGGCGCTCCAGCGGCACCTGAGCGGCGCCGGCTTTCGCGTCGGCAGGCCGCTCTTCGTGAAGTACGCGCGCATCGGCGTGCAGGACGAGATCGGCGTGCTCACCCAGGCGAAGTCCACCATCATCATCGTCGGCGAGCGGCCGGGCCTGGGCACTGGAGACTCGTTGAGCATCTACACGGCGTACGGGCCGAAGCTGGGCCAGGACAACGCCGAGAAGGACTGCATCTCGAACGTGCGCGATCTGGGCTTCGCGCCCGAGCGCGCCGCGGCCCGCTGCGCAGCCCTCATGAAGGACACCTTCAAGGCCGGTGGCGGCGGCGTGAAGCTCACCGGCGGCGACCCGGCGTTCCGGCCGCACGTCATCAACCATTGATCGATGACGACGCTCCGGCCCTCGCCTCCACGGTTGTTGTCGGTCCGGCTGCTCGAGCAGATCGAGCCGTCGCTCGGGCGCGCGCTGGGCTGCGGGGAGCGGCACGTCTCGGTCGGGCTCGTCACCTGCGACCAGGACGACTCGCTCTACGCGGCGCTCGATCACGCCACCAAGTTCGCCGACGTCGACGTGGTGTACGCGAAGAGCTTCTACGCGGGTTCGGCGCACGCCTCGGGGCCGCTCTCGGGAGAGATCCTCGGGGTGCTGGCGGGACCCAACCCAGACGAGGTGAAGGAAGGGCTGTGGGCGCTGCGCGAGGCGCTCAACCGGAGCATCCACTTCGTCACCCTCGACGGCACCACCGGCCCGGCGTTCTTCCCGCACGTCATCGAAGAGACCGGCCGCTACCTGGCGCCACTTGCGGGCGTGCCCGTGGGCAGTCCCCTCGCGTACCTCATCGCACCTCCGACCGAGGCGCTGGTGGGGCTCGACGCGGCGCTCAAGTCGGCGAACGTGAAGCTCGTGAAGTTCTTCGGGCCGCCGACCGAGACGAACTTCGCCGGCGGGTACCTCTCGGGCTCCGTGGCCGACGTGCACGCGGCGGCGCGCGCGTTCACCGAGGCGGTCGTGTCGGTGATCCGCGCACCTCAAGCCGGTCTGGTGCGCCCCGAGCGCGAACGCCGCTAGAGGCGAGCTCCCTCGGCAAGAGTTGTTCCTCGGCCCCGGGCTTCACCCCTTCGGCGCTCGGCGAGCCTTCACCGCCGCGCGACGGTCAAACGTGAGACCCGTTCGGGCGCCATCGGGCCTCTGAAACGCATGGGAGTCGACAGGCACCCCCTCCGTGACAGGAGGCCACCTGTCGATCGACACTTTCGACCTCACTGCTGGGGGGATGACATGCAGCACCTGCGTTTCTTCATCGAGGGCCGTGACAGCGGCGCGCTGAGCGCCGATGAGATTCGTTCACTCCACCGATCGGGCGAAGTGACCGCCACCACCCGCTTGTCCCGCGACGGCAAGCAGTGGTTCCCGGCGGCCCAGCTCCTCAACCGCATGCCGGACGAAGAGAAGCCCCGCCCGCCGACGCCCGTGCTGCGCTGAGGCCCGCGCGGCCCCGGCGGCCGGTCCCGTGCGATGCTCGACGAAGGCGCCTTTGACCTTTCCCGCGCCCGGGGGTTGTCGACTTCGTGACGTCGCGTCGCCCGCACGCTCTCCGCCTGGTGCCGACCGAGGCCCCCTCCGATGGGGACCTCTGTCGCGCCTTCCTCGCGGGCGACCGGCAGGCCTTCGGAGTGCTCGTCGGTCGCTACCAGCTGCCGGTCTTCGCCGTCGTCCGGCGCTTCGCGAGCACGCCTGAAGAGGCGAAGGACCTGACGCAGCGGGCCTTCCTCCAGGCCTTCGAAGCGGCGCAGCGCACCCTCCCAAAGCTGATCGCCACGGCTGGCGAGGTGCCCTTCAAGGCGTGGGTGCTGCGCATCGCGGTGAACCTCGGCAAGAACCAGGCGCGCGACGGCGCGAGGTGGCCCCTCGCGCCCGTCGAGACCATCGACGAGACGGCCTCGAGCCGGCCCCAGGCCCTCGAAGCCCTCGAGAAGGCCGAGGCCGAGGCCCTCACGCGCAAGGCCGTCGAGCGGCTGCCGCCCCGCCAACGCGAGGTCTTCTCGCTGCGCATCGACGCGGGCCTGCCCTTCGCCGAGGTGGCCGAGGTACTGGGCATCAGCGAAGGCAACGCGAAGTCCCACTTTCACTACGCCGTGAAGCGCCTGCGCGACGAGGTGCGCGCTCTCTCGGCCACGCCAGGAGGAGAAGGCCCATGACGTGTGACGACATCGAAGGGCGCCTCATCGAGGGTGACTCGAGCGCCGAGGTGAACGAACACCTCGCGGGCTGCGCCGCGTGCCGCGCGTTCGCCGACGAGCTCGGCGTGTTGACGGCGCCCGTCTCCTTGTCAGCGGCCGATCGCGCGGCGCTCGCGTCGCTCGAAGCCGACACCTGGAAGGCCTGGCAGCAACGCCAGGCGCGCGCGCGGCCGTCGTGGTTCGGTTACGCCGCGGCGGCGGCGTGTGGTGCCCTGGTGGCGTCGGCCGGCTTCTGGACCGCCCGGCCCGTGCGAGAGGTCGTCGTCGAGCGCGTCGTTGAGGCACCTGCGCTGGTGGCCGAGGCCGAAGAACCCAACCTCGGGCCCGACGAGGTGTTCTTCGAGGTGACGTGGCCGGACTTCCCCGAAGGAGAGACTCCATGAAGAAGAGCGTGTTGGTGGTGACCCTGTTGTCGTCGGCGCTGGCCCTGGCGGGCCCGAAGAAGGACCCCGCCCGCTGGGAAGCGATGGACCCCGAAGAGCGCGCCGAGCGGCAGGAAGAGCGCGCGAAGCAGGCCCGCATGGTGCTGCTGGTGGCCGTCGCCGAAGCGCTCGAGCTGAACGAAGCGCAGGCGCTCAAGCTGTCCGAGACGCTCAAGGCGCTCGACGAGAAGCGCCGCCCGGTGCGCGAGGCGATGCACGAGGCGATGCGCCAGGTGAAGGCCGCCGCTGACGGAGACCCCGCCGCGCTCGCGAACGTCGACCAGAACATGCAGCGGGTGCTCGACGGCCGCGCGCAGATGGCCCAGCTCGACAAGGAGCTGTTCGCGACGTTGTCTCAAGGGCAGCCGGCGCAGAAGAAGGCGAAGCTCGCGCTGGTGCTGGCGAAGGTCGGTGACGAGCTGCGCCGCATGAAGGGCAACAAGGGCCGGCGCCACGAGGGCTGAAAGCGGCTACACCCCCACCGCATGAACCGGCTCGTGGTGCGTGTCCGTGCGGTGGGTGGGCCCGACGTGCTCGAGGTCGAAGAAGACGCCGCGCCGCTGCCAGGCCCCGGCGAGGTGCAGCTGACGCAGACGGCCATTGGCCTCAACTTCCTCGACACCTACCAGCGCAGCGGCCTGTACCCGATGCCGCTCCCCTTCGTCCCCGGCTCGGAAGGGGCGGGCGTGGTGAGCGCCATCGGCGCAGGCGTCGACGAGACGCTGCTGGGCCGCCGGGTGGCCTACGCGGGCGTGCTGGGCGCGTACGCATCGGTGCGAACGCTGCCCGCGGAGCGGGTGGTGCCGCTGCCCGATGGCCTCTCGGACCTGCTCGCGGCCGCGATGATGCTCAAGGGCATGACGGCCGAGTACCTCGTCCGCCGGCTCCACGTGGTGCACCCCGGTGAGGTGGTGGTGGTGCACGCGGCGGCGGGTGGGGTGGGGCAGCTCCTCTGTCAGTGGGCGAGCCACCTGGGAGCCACCGTCATCGGCGTGGTGGGCTCCGAAGCGAAGGCCGCCATCGCGCGCCGCTGCGGTGCCCAGCACGTGGTGGTGACGCCGGGCCAGTCGCTGGTCGACGAAGTCAAGCGCCTGACGGGCGGGCGAGGCGTCGATGTCGTCTACGACTCGGTGGGCAAGGCCACGCTCGACGCCTCGCTCGACGCGCTCAAGGCCCGCGGCCTGCTGGTGAGCTTCGGGCAGTCGTCGGGAATGCCGGCACCGCTGAGCCTGGCCGCGCTCGGCGGCGCACGCTCGTTGTTCGTCACCCGGCCATCGCTGCACGCGTACGTGCACACCCGCGCCGAGCTCGAGGCGTCGGCCAGCGCGCTCTTCGACGTCGTCACGCGCGGGGTGGTGACGGTGGCCGAGCCCACCCGGTTCTCGTTGCGAGACGTGGCCGCGGCCCACCGGGCGCTCGAGGGCCGGCAGACGACGGGCTCGGTGGTGCTCGTTCCATCGGCCTGATGTCAGCGCACCGCGGCCAGCAGCGCCGTGGCCTGTCGCTCGAACCCACGTTGCACGCTGGCGAGGGGAACGAAGGGCGCGAGCAGCCCGTGGAACGTCTCGACGGTCTCGTAGCGCGTGCGTGACGCATCGAGGCGGGTGAGGGTCTGCAGCCGCTCCGCGCGGACGAGCCCGAGCCCGGGGAGCACGCCCGCGAAACGCCAGGCGAGCGTCGCCGAGGTGCCCGGGGGCTCGACCCGCGTCACCTGCTCGCCAGAGGCGAAGGTGCCCCAGTCGAACAGCTTGACGTGCAGCACGAGGCGCTGGCCCACCACGGGAACGGCCGCGCCGTCGACGCGGACGATGAAGGGGTTCCAGTCGCCGTAGCGGTCGAGCGCAGACAGGCGCTCCCAGACGCGCTCGATGCTGGCCGGGAGCTCGATTGACGTGCGCGCTTCAGGGTGACTCACGGCGGTCCGCTCTTTCTGCGAAGCACCGAGCCAGCCCCGGTGCCGCGTACTACAGCTGCTCGGCCTGCACGCGGCCTTCGTCCCAGCCGACGTCGACGGAGAGCAGGCGTGCCTTCGCCGCGAGCTGCTTCGCCTGCGCTGCCTGGCCCTGCTTCTTCGCCACCTTCGCCTGTTGCAGCAGCATCTTCGCCTGGAAGAGCAGGTCGCCCGACGCCGCCGCTGCGACGCCAGCGTGGTCGAAGTGCTGAGACGCCTCGGCGAGCTGACTCGAGTGCACGCACAGCGTGCCCAGGTTCGCGAGCACCCGCGCCTCGGCCGACGGCCAGTTGGTGGTGCGCCAGCGCGTGAGGGATGACTCGAGCAGCCCGCGGGCCCCGGCCACCTCCTTGCGGAGCAGCTTCACGCCCGCCAGCCGCGCCTCGACGCGCGCCGTGAGGTTCACCTCGCCGTGCCAGCGGCCCAGCTCCTCGGCGGCGGGTGCCAGCGACAGGCTCGTCTCCCAGGCCAGCACCGCGCCGGGGAGATCGTTCTCCTGCTCTCGCGCCTCGGCCTTCTCGGCCTCGACGAGCGCGAGGAACGCCGTCTTGCCCGCCCGTTGCTCCGCGAGGCCGAGCGCTTCGGCGGCGCGCGCGCGTCGGGCTTCGCTCCGGTGCACCCGCGCGAGCGACAGCGCCAGCTCCGGAGAGCCGAGCTCCTGGCCCTGCTGGAGCGCGACCGCCTCGTCCACCAGCGTGCGGGCCAGCGCCGCGTCCTGCAGCGACAGCGCCATGCCCGCGGCCCGTGCCAGCGCATCGACCCGCGCCCGGGTGAGCTCGGCGGTGACGGGCGTCGTCTGCCCGAGCGCCTCGACCCACCCGCGCACCGCGGCGATGGCGTCTCGCAGGGCCCGGCCCGCCAGCGCCGTCTCGGCCGCGTGCTTCCACAGGGCCGCCGCGCGTACCCCGTCCTTCGCTGCGTTGAGGTGCTGGCCGAGCTTCACCGGGTCGATGGAAGCCGGGGCGCTGCGCGCCTGCTCGACGAGCTGCGCGGCGAGGCGCTGGTGCATGAGCGGCCGCTCCGGACTGCCGGCCTCGAGCACGAGCTGCTGCAACCGCGTCGCCGCGAAGGCCCAACGCCGGTTCGGCAGGCTGCGCAACAGCCGCCCCTGGACGGCCTGCTGTAAGGCCTGCGGGTTCACCTTCGGGAGCGCCACGCTCACCGTCGGCCCGTCGAAGGTGTCGCCACACAGCGCCGCGGCCTCGAGGAGCCGCACCACCTCGAGCGGCATCACCGCCAGCCGCGCCCGCACCAGCCCGTCGACGTCGAAGCCCGGCACGTCGCCGGTCAGCACCGACTGCCCACCCTGCTGGCGGAGCAGCCCGCGGTCGTGCAGCCACCACGTCAGGTCCACCATGCGCCCGGGAACGCCGGCCGACATGGTGAAGACCTTCTCGGTGAGCGACGCCGCGGGCGGGGCCGCGAGGGCGCTCGTGAGCCACTGCGCCACGTCGGCGCGGGTCAACGGGGTGACGTCGACGGACGGGATCGACCCGAGCCGCTCGAGCGGTACCTCGGGGTCGACGAAGCCGATGGTGAGCTCCTTCGGCGCCGCGCGGGTGAGCAGCTCGCGCACCGTCTCGAGGCTCGGCCCGTCGTACGACTCCATGCCATCGAAGAGCAGCACCACGGGGCGGCCCGCGGCCCCGGCCTTCAGCACCGCCCGCAGCGCGTGCGCCGCCTGCCCCGCCGTGAACGGGTGGGGCAGCTGCACCACGCCGGCGATGACGAGCGCCGCCGTGAGCGTCGAGTCGCTCAGGCCGAGCTTCTCGAGCGCGGGCTTGAGCTGCCGGTGCCGCGCCTCGGGCGCCACGCCGGTCATCGCGCAGATCACCTCGATGATGGCGCCGAAGGGCACGCCGCGCAGCGACAGCGGCGACCGGCCGATGCCCACGACGGTGCCGCGCGGGCGGGCGCGGTTGGCCAGCTCGGCGATGAGGCTCGAGCGGCCCGATCCACGGGGCGCGCGCACGACGAAGGGCGCGACCACCCCGGCGGCGAGGCTCGAGAGGCGCTTGTCGAGCAGCTGCAGCACGCCCTCGCGGCCCACCATTCCGGCCGGCGCCGACGCCATGCGCGACCGCCGGCCCAGCACTTCGATCGCCTCGGCCTGGTCGAGTGAGCGCGTCTCGACGAGATCGGCCACCTCGGTGCCCAGCTGGCGCTCGAGCAGCAGCCCTCCCGCCGAGGCGGCGGCGGCCAGCGCCCGGGCCTTCTGCGCCACGCGTGGGTCGAGCGGCTTGTCGAGCTCCGAGCTCGTCGAGGCCTGGAGCACCGATGCGCGCAGGGTGGCCGGCCCTGCGTCACTGCCGCGGGTCGCCTCGTCGGCGATGGCCTCGCGCATCGCCACCAGGGCCAGGGCCGCGCGCGCCGAGGTGGCCAGCGCCTCGCCACCGAGCAGCAGGAAGGCGCGGTCGGCCTCGACGGCGTCGACGACGAGGTTCCAGCCGCGCGCCACCATCAGCGCCCGCGCGAGGCAGCGCAGCGCTCGCGGTGAGCCCGGGGCCGCGCCGATCACCTCGACGTGGACCACCAGCAGGCGGTTGCCGGTGACGCCAAAGGCCTCGCGCGACTTCGCCAGCTCGTCGAGCACCTGGGCCGTGAGCGGCAGCCGGCTCGCCTCGAGGCGCGCGCGACGCTCCGACGCCGGGGCCCGTGTCGACGGCCCGGCGCGGGTGGCCGGCAGGGGCGACTTCGTCGAGAAGAAGTCGTCTGCCGAATCGGGGGGCGCGATGGCCGGGCCTGGTGGCGGCACCGGCGTGGGCGCCTTCGTGACGGCCGCGACTGGAGCGCTCGATGGCGCAGGTGGCCAGACGTCTTCGGCGGCCGGCGCGGGTGGCCAGATCTCGGTGGGCGCCGCAGACGCTGCGGTCGCGAGCGCCTGGGTGAGGGCCTTCGAGAGCTCCGAGACGTTGGCGAAGCGGTCGGCCTTGCTCTTCGCGAGCGCCTTCAAGACGACGTCGCACAGCGCCCGGTAGCGCGAAAGCTCGGGCCGGCGCGAGATCAGGTCGTCGGGCGCCTGGGTGAGGTGCAGGCTGATGACCTTCGCGAGCTCGGGCGCGACGAAGGGCGGCTGGCCGGTGAGCAGCTCGTACGCCACGCAGCCGAGCGCGTAGATGTCGGTGCGCTCGTCGAGCGCCGCGGCGAGGGCCTGCTCGGGCGCGAGGTACATCGGCGTGCCCACCACCATGCCAAGCTGGGTGACGCGGCCGTCGGGGCTCGCGCCCTTGTCCGTCTCGCGGGCGATGCCGAAGTCGAGGATCTTCGCCAGCTCGGTGCCGTCGCGGCGCTTGCCCAGCACGATGTTGGCGGGCTTGAGATCGCGGTGGACGACGCCGAGGTGGTGGGCTTCGACGAGGCCCTCACACACCTGCCGGAGGATCTCGACCACGCGGGCGGGCTCGAGCGGCCCGCGCGCCACCTCGCTGTCGAGCGCCGCGCCCTCGACGTACTCCATGGCCAGGAAGGGCTGACCGGACGAGGTGCGCCCGAAGTCGAACACCCGCACGATGTGGGGGCTCTCGAGCTGGCTGACGAGCTCGGCCTCGCGTTGAAAGCGCGCCCACATCTCGGGGTCGGCGGCCAGCGCGCGCTTGAGCAGCTTGAGCGCGACCGGCCGCTTGAGGTGCACGTGCGCGGCCCGGTAGACCTCGCCCATGCCTCCCGAGGCGATGTGCGCCTCGATGCGGAAGCGCTCTTCGAGCAGCGTGCCGGGCTCGAGCAGCTTCTCGTCGGCGTCGGGCGGGAACGTCACTTCCTGCCCGTCCTTCGTGCGCACCGTCTTCGGCCGGGTGAAGCGCGTGGTGGCGAACAGGCCCGAGGGGACCGACTCGGTGGGCGCCAGCAGCGCGGCGATGAAGCCCTTGAGCGCGATGGCCGAGTCTTCCGACAGCTGCACCAGCACGCCGGTGTTGCCGCGATCGTCGAAGTCGGGGCCCTTCACCGTGCCGTCGAGCTCGGCCTTGGCGCCCGACTCGAGCATCACGTCGACGAAGGCCTCGGTCCCGGTGGCGACGTCGTCGGGGTAGGGGACGAAGATCTCTCCGTGCTCGAGGCGCGGCCCGACCGCCGACTGGAGTTCAGCCGGCGTGTCGTACATCACCCCGCAGCGCACCTGGTCCGCCATGAAGTCCGGCGCAGTGTGTCCCAACGGCAGATCCGTTCCCAGCACGAACCAAAGACCCGCGCAGGTCTTTGGGGGCCACCTTTCGCCCGGCGCTCGAGCTGCGGTAAGCGGCGCGCGCCATGCGTCCCACCTCTGCCTTCATGCTGCTGCTCCTGGCGACGGCCTGCGGCGCGCCCGGGCCGGCGAGTGACGGCGGGGCGGGCGGCGGGACAGCGGGAGGGCTGGGCCCCGGCGGCGGAGTCGCGGGAGGTGAGGGTGGGGGCGGCCGCTCCGACGCCGGAGCGGTCGACGGTGGCTCCTTCGACGCGGGGATCGTCGACGCGGGCGTCCGGCTGACGACGATTCGGGTGCACTACCCGACGGGCACCCGCCGTATGCACCTGCGCGGGGCGCTGCCGCCGCTCTCGTGGACGACGGGCGTGGCGATGCAGCCCGTCGACGCCGACACGTGGACGTACTCGATGCCCGCGCACGCTGGCCCGCTCGAGTTCAAGCCCAGGCTCGACGAGCAGGAGTGGTCGAAGGGGCCCAACTTCGTGGTGCAACCGGGTGAGACGGTCGACGTGTACCCGCGCTTCTTTCGCGACGTGGGCGAGGTGCGCCGGCCGTGGGTCGACTTCCGCTCGAACGTGCTCGGGAACGTGCGGGTCGTGTGGGTGTACCTGCCGCCGACGTACCTCGAGAACACGAGCTACCGCGCGCCGGTGGTCTACATGCACGATGGCCAGAACCTCTTCGACGCGCAGACGGCCTTCGGCGGGACCGAGTGGCAGGTCGACGAGACGATGAACCGGGCCGCGAACGATGGCTCCATTTCCGAGGCGATCGTCGTGGGCCCCGAGAACGGGGGAGCGGCGCGCCTCGACGAGTACACGCCCACCAGCACCACGATGTACGGCGGCGGGCGCGGCGATCTGTACCTGCGCTTCCTCGTCGAGGAGCTCAAGCCGGTGGTCGATCGTGACTACCGGACACGCCCCGGGCGTGAGTCGACGGCCGTCATGGGCTCGTCCCTCGGCGGCCTCATCTCGACGTACGCAGGCGTCAGTCGGCCCGAGACGTTCGGCCTCGTCGGGGCGCTGTCGCCGTCGACGTGGTGGGACGGCCGGTGGATTCTCGGCTCGGTCGGTGGGCTTCGCGCAGCGCCCGCCCGGCCGCTCAAGGTGTACGTCGACAGCGGTAATGCGGGCGCCTCGATGGACGACGCGGCCAACACCGCCCAGCTCGCGCAGGCCTGGCGGGACCGCGGGTACGCCGACGAGGTGACGCTCAAGTACGTGGTGCAGAGCGGCGCGACGCACAGCGAGCGCTACTGGGCCGAGCGACTGCCGGGCGCGCTGCGGTTCCTCCTCGGGCCAGGGCGCTGAACCGGCTGCCCACGCGAGCGTTCGAGGTCACGCAGGTGGCGGCGGCGTCCAGCCAAGCACCGCTCGATGGGCTCGGATCAGCTCGTCACGGAACCAGGCGAACGAGGGGCTCTCGGTCGTCAGTCGAGGAATGTCTGCGTTCTGAACGATCGTTTTCCCACGTTCGATCATCAGCTCTCGCGTCGGGCGCTCCTCGCGCCACAGGGCAAACTTCAGCGCACGGCGCTCCGCACTGTTTCGGCCGTAGACGAGGGAACTCTCGTTTCTGGGGAAGGTTCCGGTCGCGACGAGCAGCCACGTCTCGAGCATTCGAACCGGGACGCCGATGACACACTGGAGCGGCGGGAGCATCGGGCGCTCCCAGGCGAGCACGGTGGCGACATCGGCGGCGCGAGCAAGCTCGCAATGCCTGCAGCCGCGCGCTGGTTGGCCGACGTGGCCCTTGTCATGCGGGAGCGTCTCGTCGCAGTCGATGACGAGGACGGCGCCGTGCGCGTCGGAGTTGAAGACGTTGCGAACCACTTTTGGCGCAAGTGCGAGGGCTTTGCTCCACCCGCCCTGCCGCGACGGCAGCGCCGCAGGGAGGTTGGCCGTCTCGACCGGCTCGCCGACACAACGCTCGACCAACGCGTGGAGGATGACGATGTCAGTTCGATCTTCGCTGCAGAAGGCGAGCTTCACGGCGTCGGAACGCCTCCGAGAACTCCGGAGTACCAGAGGTCTCCGAGCTGCACGTCACGGAGCTGCTCTTCGATGTTCGGCATGTCACTCAGGCGCTTGGCGACCGTGCCCCTGTCACCCCTGTCGACGATCAATACGGACTCCGGGAAATCCCGGAATGCGTTCAGCAGAACCGGAGAGTGTGTGGTGATCAGGAACTGCGTGCCCTGATTCGCGATTCGGTTGACCTGATCGATGATGTCGACGATGCGCCGGGGATGAATACCCTTGTCGGGTTCCTCCAGCGCGATGACGGTCTTCCCGCCACTCATTTGGCTCACTGTCGTGATCGCGATGAACAGGAGGACGCCGTCTGAGACGTGCCGGGCCCGATAGGCCGTGTTTCCCTCGGCTACCCCAACGACCTTGTACCCCGGCTTGTCGTCAGGCAGCGTTACCACCGCGCTCACGGAAGGAATCGCTTGTCGGATCGCCTCATCGATCGCCGCCCGCATGAGCGGCTTGCTCTGGAGCCCATCAAGGACTGCAGCGAGGCCGCGACCAGAAGGGTGGAGCGTTGGCAACGGAACGATCTCACTTGGTTCCCGAATGGAGTCAGCCGAAAGGTCGGCGATGATCATTCCAGACAGGAATGAGTGGAAAGCAGTGACTTCTTCCGTCGAACCCCATCGGCCCACCGCGTTGAGAAGCTCTCCCGGAGTCGATGCTCCTGGCGGGCGTTCAGCAACGCCGTTCACCTGCAACTGAGACCCCTGCGGCGTCCACCAGCACTGGATGAGACGCTTTCCATGGACGGTCAGTGATTCCTTCGGTTGCCCTCCAGACCATGGGCCGTTCGGGCAGAACTCGTAGGTGTACTTCGAGCCGGCAAGTTCGGCCTCGATCAAGAAGCTCGGGCTCTGTCTCCGGCCGCGCGTCGTCAGTTCTTCGACACCACCGGCGGCGCTATCGGCAGCGATTGAGCCTGCTCGTGCGACGTCACTGAGGTACCCCAACGCCTTGAGGATGTTGGACTTGCCCGCGTTGTTCGGGCCGACAAGGACGGTCACCTTCGAAAGCGGTGCGTCGAAGTCGATCAGCGTCTTGAAGCCCTGCACTTTCAGGCGCGTCAGCACCCCCTCATCCTCTCGCGGCCCGGGAAAAAGTCACGCTTCCGCCCCGCGCGCCGCCTCGACGCAGTTCGACAGTTGAACTGATCGTCGGCCGCTGCGTATGTGCCCCGCATGACCCTCGCGCGCGTCGGCATCATCGGGGCCTCTGGCTACTCGGGCCTCGACCTCACCAAACTCCTCTGGAGCCACGGACAGGTCGTCATCGACTTCCTCACGTCCGACCGCTGGGTCGGCCAGGCCGTGAGCGCGCGCGCCGGCGTCTCACCGCGCGACGGGCACGCAGCGACGTACGTCTCGGTAGAAGAGGGCCTGCAGCGCGCAGCCGGCTGCGCCGCCGTGTTCCTCGCGACGCCCGCTGAGACCTCCCTCGAGCTCGCGCCGAAGCTGCTCGCGGCGGGCCCACGCGTCATCGATCTCGCCGGCACGTTCCGGCTCAAGGACGCCTCGCTCTACCCCTCGTTCTACAAGCTCACGCACCCCGAGCCGGCCCTCCTGGCGCAGGCGGTGTACGGCCTGCCCGAGCTGTTCCGCGAGCGCGTGGTCGGTCAGCGCTTCATCGCCAACCCGGGCTGCTACCCGACGGCCGCCGCGCTCTCGGTGGCGCCGCTGCTTCGGGCCGGCCTGGTCGAACTCGACTCCATCGTCATCAACGCCGCGTCGGGCGTCTCGGGCGCGGGCCGCAAGGCGAGCGAGGACTACACCTTCATGGAGATCGACGCCGACTTCCGCGCCTACAAGGTGCTCGGCCACCAGCACACGCCGGAGATCGAACAGACGCTCTCGACCGTCGCCGGCGCGCCGGTGTCCCTCGTCTTCACGCCGCACCTCTTGCCGATGAAGCGCGGCATTCTCTCGACGGCCACGGTGCTCCTCAAGCCCGGCGTCGACGAGGCCCAGGTGCGTGGCGCCTTCGAGCGCGCCTTCGCGAAGGAACCGCTGGTGCGCCTGCTCGCCTCGGCCGATGCGGTGCGCATCGCCGACGTCGCCAACACCCCGCGCTGCCTCGTTGGCGTGTCGGTCAAAGGCCGACGGTGCGTGTCCATCGCGGCCATCGACAACCTGCTCAAGGGCGCGGCGAGCCAGGCCGTGCAGAACCTCAACCTCGCGCTCGGCTTCCCCGAGACGGTGGGCCTGGCCTGAGGCGTCACCAGACCGTGGCCTGCCAAGCGGCTTGAAGCCGTCGGCGTCTGTCCGTATGTCGCGGCCACCTCGATGCCGATCGCGCGCGGTTTCACCTTTGCGGGCCTGCACTGCGGCATCAAGCCGTTCAAGAAGGACCTCGCCCTCATCGTCTCGGAGCGGCCGTGCGCCGCGGCCGCGACCATCACCATCAACGCCGCGAAGGCCGCGCCCATCATCGATCTCGAGCGTCGCCTGCCGCTGGCGCCCGTGCGGGCGGTGCTGATCAACTCTGGCAACGCGAACGCGCTCACGGGGCCCGAAGGCGTGGCCGACGTCGCCGAGCTGTGCGCCGCGGCGGCGAAGAGCCTCGAGCTCGACCCGGCGCAGGTGGTGATGGCGTCGACCGGCGTCATCGGTCAGCGCCTGCCGAAGCAGAAGATCGTCGACGCGCTCCCGCGCCTCAAGGGGCAGCTCAAGGCGGCGGTCGAGACGGCCGCCGAGGCCATTCTCACCACCGACACGCACATCAAGGTCGCCTCGCGCACGGTGCGCCTCGGCCGCAAGGAAGGCCGCATCACGGCGCTCTGCAAGGGCTCGGGCATGATCGCCCCGCAGCTCGCCAGCACGCTCGCCTTCATCTGCACCGACGTCGCCATCTCCCGCGAGCTGCTCCAGCGCGCTCTCTCGGCCGCGATGGACGGCAGCTTCAACAACCTCACCGTCGACAACGACATGAGCACCAACGACGTGGTGCTCGCGCTCGCCAACGGCGCGGTGGGCAACCCCGAGCTCGTCGAGCCGGGGCCCGACTTCGAGCTCTTCGCGTCGCACCTGCAGTCGGTGTGCGCCGAGCTGGCGAAAGAGGTCGCGCGCGACGGTGAGGGCGCCACCAAGCTGCTCGAGGTGCGGGTGAGCGGCGCGCCGTCGAAGCCCATCGCGGTCGACCTCGCGCGCTCCATCGCCGGCTCGACCCTCGTGAAGGCCGCCATCTTCGGCGCCGACCCGAACTGGGGCCGCATTCTCGCCACCGTCGGCGCGCGCTGCGGCAGCCAGAAGTACCCGGTCGACCCCGCGAAGGCGAAGGTCACCGTGCAGAGCGTCTGCGTCTACGACGAGCGGCCGATGTTCGACCCGCGCACGCCGCCCGGGCCCTTCATCGCGAACGACGCGAACGAGGGGCCGACGGTGCCGGGGCACAAGGGCCTGCGCGCGCGCATGCGGGCGCCCGAGGTGCTCGTCGAGGTCGATCTGCGCCAGGGCGGAGAAGCCTCCGTCGGGTGGGGCTGCGACCTCTCGTACGACTACGTGAAGATCAACGCCGACTACACCTCGCTGCTCGTCCCGACGTCGGACGGCAGCGTCGCGAAGGACGATCGGCTCACCAACTACTCGCCCAAGTTCAAGGTGAACCTCGTCACCGAGGCGCTGACGTACATCTCGCGCTTCGCGGGCAAACGGGTGGTGCTCAAGCTCGGCCGCCAGGCGATGGGCAAAGACTCGCTGCGTACCTCGATCGCGCAGGACGTGTCGCTGCTGCGCGCCGTAGGCATGGTGCCGATCATCGTGCACGGCGAGAGCCCCGAAGGCGCCTCGAAGGGAGACTCGCGCAGCCGCGAGATGGTGCTCAACGGCCAGACGAACACCGAGCTCGTCACGCTCCTCAACCGCTCGGGCACGCACGCCATCGGCCTGTCGGGCATGGACGCGTCGTTCCTGCGCTCGAAGCTCTCGGCCGACTCGAGCGTCGACGCGCCCCGTGGAGAGGTGACGAGCATCAACGGCGAGCTGCTCGAGCTGTTCCTCCAGCGCAACTACGTGCCGGTCATCTCGCCGGTGGGGTTCCTCGACGACGGCACCACGGTGCCGCTCGAGCCCGATCAGGTGGCGAGTGAGATCGCGGTGGCGGCCAGGGCGTCGAAGCTCGTGTACCTGGTGGGCGTGCCGGGCTTCACCGAAGACGACTCGCTGCTCGGCCAGATCAACACCACCACCCTCGCCGCGAAGATCGCCGCGGGCACCTTCAAGACGAACATCGCGCGCAAGGGCCGCTGCGCCATCACCGCGCTCGAGCGGGGCGTCGAGCGGGTGCACGTCATCGACTCGCGCACCCCGCACAGCATCATCGCCGAGTTCTTCACCGACCAGGGCATCGGCAGCCTCGTCACCCTGGGTTGAGCCACGTCGCTTTTTTCGAAGAGGAGTCACACCATGGCGCTCGCCAAGACCGATGCTTCTGGAGGCTCCGGGCTCTTGCCCGAGGTGCTCGCGTTCTCGAGCTCGTTGTCGCTCGACCGGCAGCTGCTGAAGGAAGATCTGCTCGGCTCGATGGCGCACGTCACGATGCTGGGCCGCACGGGCGTCATCCCGAAGGCCGAGGCGAAGGCGATTCGTGACGGGCTCGTCGACCTCTGGAAGCGCGACGCCGCCGGCACGCTGGTGCTGCCCGACGAGGAAGACGTGCACATGGCCGTCGAGGTCGAGCTCAACCGCACCATCGGGGCGCCGGCCGCGCTGCTCCACTCGGCGCGGAGCCGGAACGATCAGGTCGCGACGGATCTGCGCCTGCACGTGCGGGACGCGCTGGGGAGCGCCCTCGCGTCGCTGTGTGGCCTCGTGGCCGATTTGGTCGAGCGCGCGAAGAAGGACGGGCACGTGCTGATGCCCTCGTACACGCACCGGCAGCGCGCGCAGCCGATCTCGCTGGGGTACTGGCTGGCGTCGTACGGCGCGGCCTTTCTGCGGGACGCGCAGGCGTTCGCGTTCGCGCTCGACCAGGCCGACGCGCTGGCGCTGGGGAGCGGCGCCATCTCGGGCAGCTCGCTCGGCATCGACCGCGAGATCACCCGCGGCCTGCTGGGCTTCTCGCGGCTGACGCTCAACGGGCTCGACACGGTGGGTGAGCGGGACTTCGCGCTCGACTACCTCTACTCGACGGCGCGCTTCCTCGTGCACGCGAGCAGGCTGTCGACCGACCTCATCGACTTCACCACGCCCGAGTTCGGCTTCGCCTCGCTCTCGGGCGACATCTCGATGGGCAGCTCGATGATGCCGCAGAAGAAGAACCCCGACGTGTTCGAGCTCATTCGCGGGAAGTCGGGCCGGGCGGTGGGCAACCTCATGGGGCTCCTCACCACCGTGAAGGGGCTGCCCGGCGGCTACAACCGCGACCTGCAGGAAGACCGCGGGCCGCTCCTCGAGACGAGGCCGCTGCTGACGGGCGTGCTGTCGGTGCTCCGGCTGTCGCTGCCGCACGTCACGTTCCACCCCGAGAAGTGCCGCGTGGGGCTCGACGAGGGCTTCACCCAGGCGACCGATCTCGCCGAGGCGCTGGTGAAGAAGGGCATGCCGTTTCGCGTGGCGTACAAGCACGTCGGGGCGCTCGTGCGAAAGTGCCAGGAGCTCGGCCTGCCCCTGACGAAGGCGACGGTCGAGCTGGCGAAGTCCATCGACCCGGCCATCGACGCCGACGCCTTGTCGGTGCTCGAGCCCGCGGGCGCGGTGGCGCGCAAGCTGTCGGCCGGCAGCACGGGGCCGAAGGCGGTCGAGGTGCAGCTGTCGGCGCTGTCGTCACAGGCCGGCGCGCGGGCGACGAAGGCGGCGGCGGTGCCGAGCCTGCCCTCGTTGTTCGAGCAGTTGTCCGTTGCAGCGATCTGAAACCCTGACCCGACTGGACGTGCCATGAAGCGCGACTTCCTCAACCTGTTCGACCTCTCCAGCGACGAGCACAAGGCGCTGTTCCACCGCGCCCGCACGCTGAAGGAGGCCCGCTGTCAGCGCCGCGTGGTGTCGACGATGGCCGGGCGCACGCTGGTGATGATCTTCGAGAAGGCGTCGACGCGCACGCGCCTGTCCTTCGAGGCGGCGATGACGCAGCTCGGTGGCTCGGCGATCGATCTCTCGGCCGCCAACAGCCAGATGGCGCGCGGCGAGCCGCTCGCGGACACGGCGCGGGTGACGGGCCGCTACTGCGACGTGGTGATGATGCGCACCTTCGGCGACGAGCGGCTGGCCGAGTTCGCGAAGCACTGCGAGGTGCCGGTCATCAACGGGCTCACCGACGGCGGCCACCCGGTGCAGATCCTCACCGATCTGTTCACCATCGAGGAGCGCCTGGGCACCGTCGCCGGCAAGCGGCTGGCCTTCATCGGTGACACCGCGAGCAACATGGGGCGCAGCTTCACCGAGGGCGCGAAGCTGTTCGGTTACCAGCTCGTGCTGGCGTCTCCGAAGGGGTACCACCCGGCCGACGACGTGCTGAAGCACTCGCCGGGGCATGTGCACCTCGTGAGCGACCCGAGAGAGGCCGTGCGCGGCGCCGACGTCGTCATCACCGACGTGTGGACCTCGATGGGCCAGGAGGCCGAGTCGAAGAAGCGCCTCGCCGATCTCGCGGGCTACCAGGTCGACCGCGCGTTGATGGCTCACGCGAAGCCCGAGGCGATCTTCCTGCACTGCCTGCCAGCGCACCGGGGGGAAGAGGTCGAGGCCGAGGTCATCGACGGAGCCCAGAGCGCGGTGTGGGACGAGGCCGAGAACCGGCTGCACGTGCAGAAGGCGCTCATCGAGACGCTGGTGCAGGCGAGCGAGCGGCTGCGCGAGATGGAGCCGGCGCTGAAGGCCGCGCGCGGCTGAACGGCTACCCGCGCCGCTCGCAGGCGAGCAGGTCGCGCACCACCTTCCTCGCGGCGGGGATGAAGTCCTTCCCCTTCAGGTGCGCGTCCATCTTGGCCACCAGCTTGAGGTCTGGCGTCAAGCGGTACACACCCTTCGACTTCTGCACGAGCGCCGCCACCTTGTACCCATCGAGCAGCGCGTCGGAACCGAGTGTCACGACGATGCGCCCCGGGCCTCCGTCGAGCGACCGCAGCTGGAGCGCGCGCAGGTCGATCTTGAGCATCATCAGCTCGTGCAGGGTGTCGACCTCCTCGGGGCAGTCTCCGAAGCGGTCGACCAGCTCGGCGCGCAGATCGTTCAAGTCGTCCGGGTGCGGCGCCTGGCTGAAGCGTTTGTACAGCACCAGCCGCTGGTGCACGTCGGGCACGTAGAAGTCCGGCAGGTACGCGGCCACCGGCAGGTTCACCTCGGGCTCCACCACCGTGCGCAGCGGCTCGCCGCGCACCTCGGCCACCGCCTCTTCCAGCATCTGTGAGTACAGCTCGAAGCCCACCGCCTCGATGCTGCCCGACTGCTCCTTGCCCAGCAGGTTGCCCGCGCCGCGGATCTCGAGGTCGTGCGAGGCGATCGAGAACCCCGCGCCGAGCTCGGTGAACGCCTGCAGCACCTCGAGCCTGCGCATCGCGTCCTTGCCGACGCCGCGGCCCTGCGGCACCAGCAGGTACGCGTAGGCGCGCTCCTTCGACCGGCCGACCCGCCCGCGCATCTGGTACAGCTGGCCGAGCCCGAACTGATCGGCCCGGTTCACGATGATCGTGTTCGCCGACGGAATGTCGAGGCCGCTCTCGATGATGCTCGTCGACAGGAGGATCTGCGCCCGCTTCTCGACGAAGTCGAGCATCACCCGCTCGAGCTCGCCCTCGGCCATCTGCCCGTGCGCCGTCGCCACCGTCGCGTGCGGCACCAGCTCGTGGAGCAGCTTCTCCATGCTGGGCAGCGACGAGATGCGGTTGTGCACCACGAAGACCTGCCCGCCGCGCTGCAGCTCCCGCGTGATGGCGTCCTTCAGCAGCTGCGGGTCGAACCGGTTCACGAAGGTGCGAATCGCCCGGCGGTCGGCCGGCGGCGTGGTGATGAGGGACATGTCGCGCATGCCGCTCATCGCCATGTTGAGCGTGCGCGGAATCGGCGTCGCCGTCAGCGTCAGCGTGTCCACCGTCGACTTGAGCTTCCGCAGGAACTCCTTCTGCTTCACGCCGAACTTCTGCTCCTCGTCGATGATGACGAGCCCCAGGTCGCGGAAGCCGATGTCACCCGAGAGCAGCTTGTGCGTGCCCACCAGCACGTCGAGCCGCCCTTCCTGCGCGCGACGCATGAGATCGCGCACCTCGCTCTGCTTGCGCAGCCCCGACACCACCTCGACCGTCACCGGGTAGCCGTCGAAGCGCCGCTTGAACGAGTTGTAGTGCTGGTGCGCGAGCAGCGTCGTCGGCACCAGCACCGCCACCTGCTTGCGGTCGAGCACCGCCTTGAAGGCCGCCCGCATCGCCACTTCGGTCTTGCCGTAGCCGACGTCGCCGCACACCAGGCGGTCCATCGGCAGCGGCTTCGCCATGTCGGCCAGCACGTCGTCGATGGCCTTCTGCTGATCGACCGTCGTCTCGAACTCGAAGTCCGCCTCGAACTGTCGGTAGTAGCGGTCGGGCTGGCTGAAGGCGTAGCCGGGGTGCGCGCGGCGCTCGGCGTAGAGCCGCAAGAGGTCGGCCGCCATCTGGAGCAGCTGCTCGCGGACGAGCTGCTTCTTCTTTTCCCAGCTGTTGGTGCCCAGCCGGTCGAGCGCCACCTTCGAGGGGTCGCCGCCGGTGAACTTCGACAGCAGCCGCATGCGGCTGACCGGCAGGTACACCTTGTCCTTCGCGGCGAACTCGAGGACGAGGAAGTCGGCGTTGACGCCCGCCACCTGCATCGTGGTGAGGCCCAGGTAGCGGCACACCCCGAACTCGGCGTGCACGCACAGGTCGCCCTCCTTGAGGTCCTGGAAGCTGGCGATGAAGCCCGCCGCGTCGCCGCGCCGCCGCCGCACCTTCCGCCGGGCCCGCGCCCCGAAGATGTCTTCGTCCGACAGCACCACGAGCCGGCCCGGCACGTCGACGAAGCCCGCGCTCACCTGGCCCACGAAGAGGTGCGCCAGCCGCTTCGTGTCGAACAGGGCGCCCGGGTCGTCGAGCGGTCTGGCGTGCGTCTTCACCTTGACGCCGCGCTCCTTGAGCAACCGCTCGAGCCGCTCGGCCTGCCCCTTCGAGCCGCACGCGATGGTGGTGACGACCTTGTCTTCGCGCCACCGCTCGAGCCGCTCGAGGAGCGGCGTCAGCGCGCCCTCTTCGCCGTGGTGCGAACGGATCGCCTCGCGCAGCTCCTTCGTGCTGCCGAAGTGGAAGCCGAAGCGCGCCCGCTCGTCGACGGACTCGTCGAGCGCCAGCCCGCCGCCGTCGATGACGCGGAAGCCCTCGAGCCGGGTTCGCACCTCGTCGCGCGAGAGGAAGTGGGCGCCCGGGGGCAGGGTGAGCTCCTGCCGCCGCACCGCGTCTTCGTGGCTGCGCCCCAGGTCGACGAAGAGGTCGTCGAGCCCCTGCGCCTGCGAGGCCGGCTCGTCGAGCCACACCAGCGGCGCCTCGCTCCAGCGCGGCAGGTAGTCGAACACCGTCGAGAGGCCCCCGGAGAAGAAGCACGGGAGCAGCGCCTCGAGCCCCGCCGAGGCCAGGCCGTCGCGCACCTGCTCGATGCGCTCGCGCACCTTCGACGAGGGCACGCGCTGGTGCTCGGCGAGATCACGAATCGCCCCCACCGCCGTCAGCTTCGTCTCCTCCGAGAGGAAGAGCTCGCGCGCAGGGAAGAGCGAGAGCGCCTCGAGCTTGTCGCTGGTGCGCTGGGTCTCGGGGTCGAACCGCCGCATCGACTCGATGGTGTCGCCGAAGAACTCGAGGCGCGCCGGCTCGTCCTGGAGCGGCGCCCACACGTCGAGAATGTCTCCGCGCAGCGAGAAGGTGCCCGGGTCTTCCACCAGCGGCACGTTGCGAAAGCCCATGCCCGCGAGCGCCAGCGCGAGCGCGTCGCGCCCCACGTCTTCCCCCAGGCGCACCGTACGGGCCAGCTTCTGCATCACCTGGGGCGGCACCACCTTGCGATGGAGCGCCCGCGCCGACAGCACCAGCGCTCCGAAGCGGGTGCCCTGCGCCAGGTGGTGGAGCGTGCACAGCCGCTCGGTGACGATGGCCGGGTCGGCCAGCAGCTCGTCCCACGGCAGCACCTCGTCGGCCGGCAGCCGCAGCACCGTCGGGGCCGTGCGGGTGCCTTCGCCTCCGAGGAAGTACGAGAGATCGAAAGCGAGCGCGTCGGCGGCGTCGTCATCGGCCGTGACGCACACCAGGGGCGCGCCCACCGCCTTCGACAGCCGTGACAGCACCCACGCCCGGGCGGCTCCCGACAGGCCCGTGGTGCGCACGTGGGTGGGCCGCGCGTCACGAACCGAGGCCACCAGCCGCTGAAAGACGTCTCCCACGCGGGGCCACGGGTAAGGCCGGGCCGCCCCTCACGTCAACCAGAAGGACGGGCCGGTTACTCGCAGTAGCCCGACGAGGCGTTGCACCGCTGGGGGGCGTCGCAGAAGTCCTGAATGGTGGTGCAGGCCGGAATGCACACGCCCTGTCCGGTGCCGTCGTTTTCGCAGACGTAGTCCTGGCGGCAGGTCGAGCGGCCGGCGCGCGGGGCCGTGCACGTGTCGAGGCAGAGCGACACCGTCTCACCCGACAGGCACTTCGAGGCCAGCGGACACGACGTGGTGCTGCAGTCCTGCGTGCAGTAGCCCCCGGGGAAGCCCGTGCCGCAGATGCCACCCTGGCCGCAGGTCGAGTCGTCGGTGCAGGCCGACCCGATGAGGCGCGACTCGTTGCCCGAGACGTTGCCCTGCGGCGCCACCACGAAGTTGTTGCCGTTCAGCATCTGGCCGTCGGCGAGGACGATCTCTCGCGGCGAGTCGGTGTTCGGCCACAGCCCCAGCGGCTCGTTGTCCTCGAACTGGCCGTTGCCGTTGGCGTCCTGTGCGCCGAGGAGGAAGTAGCGGCCCGGCGGCGCCGTCACGGTGAAGGCGAAGTTCTGCGCGGCCTGCGCGTCGACGGCCCCGCCCACCTTCCACTCCTCGCCCTGCTGGAAGACGAGCGCCACCGTCACCGGTCGCCCGCTGGCGCCGCCCGCGCGCAGCTTCACGCCCACGCTCGCGTTCCCGCCGTTCGACGTCACGCTCACCGTCGCGGCTTCGGCGCGGCCCTCGGTGAGGCCCTGGAGGTTGGCGGTGATCTGCACGGCGCCCGACTGCCCCGGCGCGATGGTGCGCTGGGTGACGTCGAAGGACAGCCGCGAGCCGTTGGCCCCGCCGCCGGCCACCGTCACGGTGAGCGGCATGCCGCCGGTGTTGGTGAGGGTGAGCGTCTGCGTCGTCGAGGCCTGGGTGAAGAAGAGGTCCGACGCGCTCATCGAGAGCCGCGCGGGGCCAGTGGGCTGGCTGTTGGTGGTGCGCAGGAGCGCCGCGTGCGCGTTGATGAGGCCGGCGCCGCAGCCTTCGTTGCAGCGCGACGCCGGGTTCGCGGTGTCGACGAGGATCTGCCTTACCTGCGCGAAGGTGAGGGTGGGGTTGCGCGCGCGCATGAGCGAGACGAGCCCGGCCACGTGCGGTGTCGCCATCGAGGTGCCCTGCTCGAAGACGTAGGTGGGCATGCCCGTGTCGTCGTTGCGGAAGGTCGAGAGCACTCCGTCTGGGTAGCCGTCGCCGTTCGAGTCCTCGGCCGCCTCACCACCGGGCGCCATCACGTCGATGCGGCTGCCGAAGTTCGAGTAGCTGGCGCGGCGGCCGTTGAAGCGGGTCGCGCCGACGCACAGCACGCCCGACTGGTTGCAGGGGGTGAAGCGCGAGGCGTCGATGTTGTCGTTGCCCGCGGCCACCACGAAGATGACGTTGCGCGCCGCCGCCTGGTCGATGACGTCCTGGTAGACCTGCCGCGGGTCGCCTTCGCCGCCGAGGCTCACGCTCACCACCTGCGCCGGGTTCGGGTTCGCCGGCATTCCCGGCACCGTGAGGCCTGCGGCCCAGGTCAAGCCAGCCGCGATGTCGGCGGTGGTGCCGCCGCCTTTCCCCAGCACGCGCACCGGCACGATGCGAGCGTTCCAGTTCATGCCGGCGATGCCGTTGCCGTTGTCGGTGGCCGCGCCGATGGTTCCGGCGCAGTGCGTGCCGTGCCACGACGACTGCCCGTTGGGCAGGTCGCGCCCGGTGTCGGTCGGGTCGTTGTCGCGGCCGTCGCCGTCGAGCGAGATGGCCGGGTCGCTGATGAGATCGGCGCCCGGGAGGACCCGCGGCGAAAGGTCCGGGTGCGCGAAGATGCCGGTGTCGACGACGGCCACGGTGACGGCCGCCGACGCGCCGCGCTCGACGTCCCACGCCGCTGGCATGTTGATGGGAGGCAGGTGCCACATGGCCGGGTAGAGGTTGTCGTTGGGCACCGCGAGCGGGTGGTGCACGGCGTTGGGCTCGACGAAGACGACGCCGGGCCGCGAGGCCAGTGGGGCGACCAGCTCGAGCGTCTCGCCGACCGAGAGCGGCTTGAGCGTACCTGGCCGGCGGAACTTGATGAGGTGCAGGTACTCGCTCGAGAAGCCGCCGTGTGAAGCGACGAGGCCCGGCAGCTTCAAGAGCTCGAGCGCGCGCTCCGCCGGCAGCTTCTCGGTGAGGCGCACGAGCACCTCGCTGGCGACGATGCGCTGGGGTTCGTGGGCGCCGTGCAGGCGACCCGTCGCGGTCAACACCGGGCGGGGCGGGGTCGAGAGCAACCGGTCGAGCCCACGGACGCGGGAAACCTCGGTCGCCGGCAGCGTGCGGCTCTCGAGGGCGCGTCGCATGGCGCCGTCGACGCGCGCCTGACCCCGCCAGCTCGTCGCCCCCTGGAACGGCGTCACGGTGCCGGACACGCGGCCGCCGGGGCCTCCCGGGCCCGCGAGGCCACCACCCGTCGGCGGCGGAGGCTCTTCCTCGAACAAGTCGTCACACGAGCAGCCGGGCACCACGGCCGTCACGGCCAACAGCAACACGAGTCTTCGCATGACCTTGAGTCCCCTTCGCGCCGGCGGTGGCGTCACTTCGAGCAGGCGTCGACGTCTTTGAGGGTCTTCGCCTTGAGAATGCACTGCTCGGTCTTCTTGTCGTAGCGCGACGGACACGCGGTCTTCAGCTCGACCAGCTTCGGGTCGGCGAGCGCCTCGCGGCGGGCGAGCTTCTCGGTCACCTCGCGCTCCTTCGGCGTCATCTTCTTCACCTCGGGGTCGTTCGCGAGCGCCTCGTCGACCGAGAGGAGGATGATGTGATCTTCCAGCTTGTCGCACTCGGAGGCAGACAGCTCGGCCAGCTTCCTGGGCGCCGGGGCGCCTGCGTCTTTCGACTGGGCAACGGCGAGGGAGGCCCACAGGGCCGAGAGCATCAGGACGCGCATGCAGAGCACCATAGTGACCTGCCGTCGGGTTTCAAATGCGGTGTCAGGGGGCCGGGGGCGTTTCCACGATGGCGGCGATGACGGCGCCCACCAGCGCTGCGGTCGCCAGGCCATAGGCGACGTTGGCGCCCGTGGCGTTGGCCCGCGCGGCCGAGGCCTTGTCCTGGAACTCGGCCTCGAAGCGCGCCTCGTTCGCCTGGATCGACAGGTTGCGCGCGTTCACGCCCAGGCCCACGCCGACGATGAAGGCGATGCCCGTCGACAAGCCCAGCGCGGTGGTGGCGGGCCGGCGCTCGATGAAGGACTTCGTGTCTCTCGTCGGCGCCGGGACTCCCGGCTCGAGCGTGGTGGCGCGCGGCGCGTCGGGGGGCAGATCGTCCTCGGGCATCGGGGCGGGCGGGGCCAGGAGCGACTTCTTCACCTTGAGGAACAGGTCGACCGCCTTGGGGCTCGAGTACGGGGGCAGGTCGGCGGCCTCGTCGATGCGCAGCGCGGTCCGGAAGTGCTCGGCGGCCTCCTTGCGGTGGCCCAGACTCAGGTGACACAGGCCACCGTACAGCTCGATGTCGCGCAGCTCGTCCTTCGTCGACTGCCACTGGGTCGAGGCCTGCTCGAGGCGGCTCACGCAGCGCTCGAAGTCGAGCGACTGGTACAGCTCCTTCGCCTGCGCGAGGAACGGGTTCGGCTGGGCCGCCAGGAGCGCCGCGACGACGAGTCCCGTCACGGGCGGGGGCTCCACCACACGTCGCGGTCGGCGGTGCTCGGCCAGAGCGTCATCGCGCCCCACAGTATGGCAAAGGCGCGGCGTCTCCGTGGCCTTCATTTGCGGGCCTTTCGGTGCACGCGCGTCGCGACGGTGTAGAAGCGCACCTCGTGGGACTCTCCGACTCCATCAGGCAGCGCTTGCGTCAGTGGACGCTCTCGATGACGGGCGACGACCTCGACGAGCGCCTCAAGGGGCACCGCCCGCAGAACGAGTACGGCGTCGACCCGTTCGGCTTCTCGCTCGACTACGCGCTCTCGGCGGTCGGCCCCATCGTCTGGCTCTACAAGCACTACTTCCGCTGCGAGACGTTCGGCATCGAGCACGTCCCGAAGGGGCGGGTGCTGCTGGTGTCGAACCACGGCGGCCAGCTGCCCTTCGACGGCATGATGATCGGCGTGGCCATGTTGACCGAGGCCCGGCCCCCGCGCGCCATTCGGTCGATGGTCGAGAAGTGGGTCGGCTCGCTGCCCTTCGTGTCGACGTTCTTCTCGCGCGTCGGGCAGATCGTCGGCACGCCCGAGAACTGCCGGCGCCTGCTCAACAACGACGAGGCCATTCTCGTCTTCCCCGAGGGCCTCAAGGGCATCACCAAGCTGTACTCGCAGCGCTACCAGCTGCAGGAGTTCGGCCTGGGCTTCATGCGGCTGGCGCTCGAGACGAAGACGCCGGTGGTGCCCGTGGCCGTCGTCGGGAGCGAGGAGCAGGCGCCCGCGCTGGTGAACCTCGAGACGGTGGGCAAGCTGCTGGGCATGCCAGCGCTCCCGCTGACGCCGTACGGGGTGCCGTTTCCGCTACCGACGAAGTACCGCATTCACTTCGGCGAGCCGCTCACCTTCACCGGCCGGCCCGACGACGACGACGCCGAGCTCGAGAAGAAGGTGAAGGTGGTGAAGGCGTCGATTCAGGCGATGCTCGAGAAGGGCCTCGCCGAGCGCACCGGGGTCTTCTTTTGAGCGGCGACGGCGCGGTGGTGGTGACGGGCATCTCGGGGAACCTGGGCCGCGTGGTGGCCAAGCTGCTGCACCGCACCCAGCAGGTCGTCGGCATCGACCGGCGACCCTTCGTCGGCAAGCCGAAGGACGTCGAGCACTTCCAGATCGACCTGCGCAAGAAGAAGACCGAAGAGGTGTTTCGACGGCTGCCGGTCAAGGCCATCGTGCACATGGGCATCATGCACGACCCGCGCATGAGCGCCGAGGACCACCACAGCTTCAACGTGCTCGGCACCACCCGCATCCTCGATTGCGCGGCGAAGTACGGCGTCAAGAAGCTGATCGTGCTGTCGAGCGCGAACGTCTACGGGCCCTCGCCCGAGAACTCGAACTTCCTCTCGGAAGAGGCGCCGCTCATGGCGGCCAGCCGGTTTCCGTCGGTGCGCGATCTCATCGAGGTCGACATGCTGGCGCACGGCTTCTTCTGGCGGCAGCCGTCGGTCGAGACGGTGGTGCTCCGGCCCGTACACATCGTCGGGCCCACCATCAAGAACGCACCGTCGAACTACCTGCGCCTGAAGCGGCCCATGACGCTGCTCGGGTTCGACCCGATGGTGCAGCTCATTCACATGCACGACGTGGGCGAGGCGCTCGTCGCCGCCCTCAAGCCCGGCCTCAAGGGCGTCTACAACGTGGTGGGCCCCGGGGAGGTGCCGCTGTCGGCCTGCTTCAAGGAGCTCGGCGCCGCGCCGCTGCCCGTACCGCACCCCCTCGCCCGTGGGCTCGTCAGCCGCCTCTTCAAGTACCGCCTCGCCAGCTACCCGCCCGAAGAGCTCGACCACATTCAGTTCCTCTGCATGGTCGACGGGAGTCGATGGAAGGCCGAGTCGGGCTGGAGCCCCCGCTTCAGCATGCGCGAGACGATCCGCGCCGTGCTGTCGGATCTCACCTGATCTCCACCGGGTTTCGGTCGAACCCTGACGCCGTTGTCATGATCTGCCGGCGGAATGTCGCAGTTCTCACGGGTGGGTTGACGACAACCCCCCGGAACGACGGCATAAACACGGCGTCATGGGCGTGGCACCGCGGTTGCTCTCTCTTCCGCCCGGTAAGGGGGTTCCATAGGGGAACTCCCGACGCCCGTCGCCTCGGCCGGCCCCGAGACGACGGGCGCTTTTTTTTGCCTGCGCGGGCGGCTGGGGTCGAGCCTCTGGTAACCAGGCTCCCCCGATCCTGCGTACCGCTTGTCGATGACGGTCGGCGCGCTCGCGTGGGAAGAGGCTTCGTCGATGGCCGATGACGCCGGCTCCGACGAGGCGTTGATGGTGCGCTTTCGTGGCGGCGATCGCCAGGCGTTCGACGAGCTGTTCCGGCGCCATGCGGCGCCGCTCACGAGCTACCTCACCCGGCTCACCGGGAGCGCGGCGGCAGCGGAGGACGCGGTGCAGCTCACCTTCTTGTCGGTGATTCGTTCGAGAGATCAGTTCCTCTCGGGGTCGCGCGTGAAGCCCTGGCTCTACGCCATCGCCTCGAACGCCGCGCGCGATCGCCACCGGCGGACGCGTCGGGAGTCGAGCGGGCCGGACGATGCCGTCGAAGCCGGGCTCGACGCCGTGCACGGAGACGCGGGCCTGCGCCGACGCCTGCTCGAGGCGCTGCAACGCCTGCCGGAGCCACAGCGCGAGGCCGTCATCCTCCACCGGCTCGAGGGGTGGAGCTTCGCGGAGATCGCCGAGGCCGTCGGCGCGAGTGAGACGGCCGTCAAGGTGAGGGCCTTTCGTGGCACCCAGGTGCTGCGCGAGGAGCTGAAGGACGTCTGGGAGTTCGAGTCATGAGTGCACCTGCTCCATTCGGCCGCTCTCCCGCCAGGCTCCCGCCGGAGCTGGAGGCACGGCTGTCGTCGTCGATCGAGGCCGAGTTGGCGCGCCCGGCCCGGCCCTGGTGGCGTGACGCAGTCGTGTTCGTCGGCGTCACGCTCGCGCTGTTCGCGGTGGGTTGCTTCGCGTTTCAACGAAGTGTCTCGCCCCTGGCCCTCGACGCCGGCGTGTGGACGCAGGCGCTGGCGCTCCTGGCGGCTTCGTTGGTGGCTGGCGTCGCGGGCCTGGCGCCGTGGCCGCAGCGCACCTCGCGGCCCCTGGTGCTGGGCACGCTCGTCGCGGGCACCGTGCTGGTGACGCAGGTGGTGTCGATGGAGCTGGCGCCCTTCACTCCGAAGCTCGGCTGCTTCGTCTGGGAGCTGGTCGCGTCGCTGGTGCCGGCCACCGTGGCCATCGTCGCGGCGCGGCACTACGCCCCGCGGCTCTCTCGCGCGATGGTGCTCGGCTGGGCGGCGGGCACGCTGTCGCTCGCCGTCATGCAGCTCAAGTGTCCGCACCGGGACGTCGGCCACCTGCTGGTGTTCCACCTGTTGCCCCTCGTGCTGGTGGTCGTCGCGACGGTGCTGGTGCGGCGGCGGGTGTCGACGACCTCGTACGCCCCGTGATGGGGCTCCTTCTCGGCGCGGTGCTCGACGACCCGCAGGTCCTCGACGCGCGTTGCCTCGCGCTCGAGGTCGATGCGCGTGCTGCCCAAACCTACGAGCGCCCCGTCTCGTGGCCGACGGAGCGCCCGAAGCCGGGCAGGGCGCGCAGCCCGTCGACGTCGTCGGGCCAGCGGCCTGCGTGGCGCTCGGGCGGGGGGCACGGCCCCGGGTCCTCCACGCGAGCCCGCAACCTGGCGGTCACCTGGGCGCTCCGGCGTCGGGTGCTCGACGACGTCGCCCACCGGCGAGCGGCTGCTCGACGTGCACGCGGCGCCGGGCCACGTGACGTGGCTGCAGCTGCCCGACGAGCGGCCCTTGTCCGTGCGCTCGCAGCGGCCGAGGCGCTGGCCGGCCGGCAGCCGCTCATCGAGTGCGAGCGCTCAGCCGCTCGACCGTCACGTCGACTGCGCGTGCCGGCTCACCACGGGTCTCCTGAGCGCGCGTCGCAGGTCAGCTCGCCGTCGAAGGGTGGCGTCGCTCGCACGACGAAGACGTACACGTTGCCGTCTTCGTCGGGCGTTCGCGTTGCGTGCGCGCCAGCCGAGGCGAAGGTGGGCCCGCGCCACGGCTGCCAGCCCCGTGCGCGGTAGAGCGCCAGCGCGTCGTCGCTCGGGCTCAGCGCGCCCAGCTCGAAGTTCGCCCGAAGGTCCTCCTCGAGGCGCTCCATGATGGCCGAGGCCAGCCCGCGTCGCCGATGGCTCGGCCGCACCGCCACCGCTTCGACGTAGCCGGTGTGCCAGGCGCGCCCGGCGGTGAGCAGCGTGCGGGGCACCAGCGCGCCGTGGCCGACGAGCAGCGCACCGTCCCACGCGAGCACGTGCAGCCCGCCGAGGGCGTGGGCCCAGTCGTCGGCCGAGAAGTCTCCGAGGTACGCCAGCTCGAGCAGCTCCCGCAGCGCGCCGAGGAGGCTTCTGGGCAGCGCCGCGGTGGTCGAACGCTCGAGCCTCACGCCCCGCCGTCGGCGCGAGGCGTCGCCGCCAGCTCCGGAAAGGGCCCGTCTTCCTGGCTCTCGAGCCACCACTTGCCCTCGCGCCAGACGAAGACGCTCACCACCACCGTCGTCTTCGCGCTCGCCGACGGGAGCCGGTACCACGTCATCTTCGACACCACCTCGGCGGTGCCATCGCCCGAGAGCTTCGCGTCTTCGAGCTCGTAGTCGGTGATGAACAGGTCGCGCTCGTCGTCGGTCTTCAGCCGCGCCTTCACGTACGAGGTGCGCCGCTCGGGCACGATGAGGTCGGCTGCAGCGCGAAAGTCCTTCCAGCGGGCGCGCTGGTGGAACGCCTCGATGGTGGGCTTGAGCTCTTCGACGTCGGGCTTGCTGCGCATGGTGGCACAGGCCGACAGAGCGGCGCAGGCCAGGGCTGAAAGGACCCGATTCGTCATGGGGAGGCACGGTACCATTCGACCCGCTCCGGGCGAGTTTTGGGCCCCGGTCTCACTGGGCGCTAGAGCGCTGGCAGGTCGTTGATAGAGTCCGCCCGCCTCTCGTTGTGCCGCCCCCGTTTCGCCCGAGCGCCCATGTCGAAGTCGATGGTTGAGAAGTATGAGCAGATGCTCTCGCAGGACCCCGCGTCGACCGTCTTCGTCGAGCTCGCGCGCGCCTACCTGGACAAGGGCGAGAACGAGAAGGCCATCGAGGTGTGCCGGTCGGGCTGCACGCACCACCCTGCGTCGGTCGCGGGCCGCGTGCTCTGGGGCAAGGCCCTCATCAACGCCGGCAAGGCCGCCGAGGCGATGCAGCAGTTCGACGCCGCGGTGAACATCGACAAAGAAAACCCCCACGCCTACAACCTCATCAGCGAGGTGCTGCTGCGCAAAGGGCTCTACCGCTCGGCGCTGCCCATCTTGCGCAAGGCCTCGGCGCTGCAGCCCAACGACGGCCGCATCAAGCAGTGGCTCGAGCAGGCGCGCACGGCCCTGTCCGGTGGCCCGGCGCCCGTGCTGTACGACGAGACGAGCGTCAGCACGCAGGCGCTGTCGCCCGAGCCGAAGACCGACGCCGCCGCTGCGGCCGCGCCGCCAGCTCCGCCCGCGCCGTCGGCCCCGCAGCCCGCACCGGCTCCTCCCAAGGCGAGCGGACCGCGCGCGGCCAGGGCCTCTGCGCCGACGCCCGCGCCGCCCGCGCCCGTCTCGAGCCCGTCGGGTGAGTTCCCCAACGCCGACCCTGACGTGTTCGCCGCCTTCACGCCCGCGAAGGCCGATCCGCGCGCGGAGCCGACGGTGCTGATGAGCGCCTACACGCCGGCCGCGACCGATGGCCGGCCGACGCTCGAGGTGCCCACGCAGACCGGGCAGATTCCCGGGGCCTGGCCGTCGGCGCCCCGGCCGATGGATCACAAGCCAGGGCCTCCGGTGCCGACGACCGAGATGCCCGCCGTCCTCGCGCAGGCCCGCGCCGAGGACTTCCGGCCGACGATGGAGATCCCCGCCCCGCCCCCGGGCCCGGCTACCGGTGAACTGCCGATGGTGGTGGGCACGCTGGAAGATCGCACCTCCACCGCCGAGCTCCCCCTGGCCCAGGGCGCGGTCGCCGAGGCGCCCGACCCGTTCACCGCGCTGATGGGCGGCCGCACCGAGTCCACCGAGACCTTCCGCGGGCTCACCAGCACCTTCCAGGCGCTCGAGGAGGCCGAGGCTGCGCCGCTCCCCGTGCCCCTGGGCCCGCCGCCCGGTCCACCGGTTCCCAGCCAGCCCGAGGTGCCGTCCGTCATTCCCTCGGACGAGCTGAAGCTGCCGGCGTCTTCGTCGGCCGAGATCCCAGCGGCGAGCGGCGGCGGCCTGCTCGACGAGGTGGTGTCGGCGCAGTCCGAGATGCCGACGAGTGAGTTCCAGCTGCCGGGCATGAAGCCGGCGCCCGAGGCCCCCCGCGCCGCGCCGCCGAGGTCGTCGGGCGGCCTGCTCGACGAGATCCCCGACGAGTCTCTCGAGCCGCCCTCGGCGAACGTCGAAGCCCCGCGCGTCGAGTTCTCGACCCAGGCCACCGAGGCCATCGCCAAGGAGTACGAGCGCGAGCTGCGCGAGAAGCTCAAGGCCAGGCAGCAGGAAAAGACGTTCTTCCAGAAGCACGGGCTCAAGGTGGGGCTGGCGGTCGGCCTCGTCGTCGTCGTCGTCGCGCTCGCGGGCTCGTTCCTCGCGACCCGGCAGCGGCACGGCGGCGAGAGCCTCGATGGCGCGCTGTCGAAGGGCAAGGCGGCCATCAACGCCGACACGAAGGAGCAGTACGGGCTTTCGCTCCAGTCGCTCGACCTCGCGCTGTCGATGGACGAGACGAACGTCGACGCGTTCGCGTACCAGGCGCTCGCGCGGGCGTTCCTCTACGCCGAGCACGGCGGGGCGCTGGCCGACCGGGAGGCCGCGCGGAAGGCGCTCGACCAGCCGAAGGTGCGTGAAGCCCACCCGGCCATCGTCACGGTGGTGGAATACCTCGTCGCCGACGCGGCCGAGCTGACGGGCCGCAAGCAGCAGCTGCTCGGCTCCGATGGAAGCTCGAGCCTGGTCGAGGCGCAGGCCGGGCGCGTGCTGCTCGCCGAGAAGAAGCTCGACGAGGCCTTCAAGCACCTCGAGAAGGCCACCCAGCTCGACAGCCGCAACCTCCGCGCCCTCGTGGGCCTGGGCGAGTACTACCTGGCCTCGGAAGACTACGAGAGCGCGTCGAACATTCTGTCGACGGCCGAGACGCTCTCGCGGTTTCACCCCCAGCGCGTGATGGGGCTCGCCGAGGCGCGG
>JALOQF010000131.1 GCA_025459425.1 Myxococcaceae bacterium
GTCAGCGACCCAGCAGCTCGCGTGCACGCCGCCCGCGATGCCGGGCTCGCTGGCGAACAACCAGGGCACCAACCCCACCGACATCGCGACGAAGTGGCAGCTCTTCCTCGACGTGGTGGCGGCGGCGGTGATGTGTGGGCAGACGCGGCTGGCCACCATCGCGGTGCACAAGGCGCTGGGCCCGGGCCCCGACGCGTCCAACCCGGCGCTCTTCGGGCACTACCACTCGGAGGACGCCAGCGGCGGCACCTGGCACGGGCTCGCGCACGACTGGGGCAACGCCAACGCGCGGCGCATGCTGCGGGGGATCAACGCGTGGATCGCCTCGGAGCTCGTCGCTGGCCTCTGCCGCCGCCTCGACGTGCCTTCGGGCAATGGCCGCACGTTCCTCGACGAGTCGCTCATCTATTGGGGCAACGAGCTGGGCTTCAACCACATCGCGTACAGCGTGCCGTGCCTGCTGGCGGGCTCGGCGGCCGGAGCGATTCGGCCGGGCCGGTACCTCGACTACATCGACTGGAACGGCCGGGCGTATTTCAGCCAGGAAGATGGGAACGTGATCCGCGGTGTTCCGCACAACCGGTTCCTCGTGAGCGTGCTGCAGGCGTTCGGGCTGAGCCCGGCGGACTACGAGCGCGGTGGAGCCCGGGGGTACGGCTCGACGAGCACCTCGGGCAAGGACGGCAATCTGTGGCCCGTCGACTACGACGCGAGCAGCTTCGGCAGCCCGCTCCCGGGGTTGTCGTAGTCGGCTCGTGCGTTGGGGCCCCATGGCTCCGGCAAGGAGTGACGCGCGAGCGGTTTCCTTTCTGTGGGCATTCTCTCGCTGCCGTCATCGTCGCCCGACGTCGAGGTTGGCCATCGCGGCCCTGTCGTGGTGTCGTGTTTCTTCGGCTGGCCCAACCGCGCCTCACTTCAGGCCGCGGCAGCCGCACAGAAAGCGGTGATTGGGCAGTATGGCCGAGTGCTCACGCTGTCGGTCATTCCGCCGCTCGAGGTGCAGGTCGCGCGGAGCGCGTCGGTGGCGTTGACGCTCACGGGGCCCGAGCGGGAGTCGGTGCTGAAGGACACGGCAGGCATCACCGACGACCTCTCGGCCCAGACGATCGGCAGCGCCATCGTGATTCTCGCGTCGGGGGTGGTCGGGGTGATGGTGCGTCCGTTCATCGCCGGAATGAGCCTGCTGGCGCGCTCCCAGACACCGCTCAAGTCCTTCCGGACGATCCCCGAGGCAGTAGCCTTTCTCGAGGGTCTCCCCGGCTCGCCTGGTCCATTTCCCAGGCTTGCAGAGGACGTGGAGCACTGGATCCAGAGCCCTCGAGCGGGGTGAGCGCCTTGACCCTCGGGCGGTTGCCGAGGGCCGAGTCCACCCGGCGGCACCGGCGCGACAACGGCCAGCGCATCCCGCCAGCTCGCGCGGGAGCGATGCGGTCGCGCCTCGCGACGCCGGACCTGGAGCGCGTCACGGCATGAGCGCCTCGAGGTGCTCGACCTTCAGGTTCACCACCTTCCCGCTCCGCTCGACGCGGCCCTGGGCCAACACCAGCGCGGTGCCGGTGATCTCCTTGCGGTACTGCTCGAAGCGCCTGGGCTCGATGACGAGGTTGGCGAGGCCCGTCTCGTCCTCGACCGACATGAAGCAGAAGCCCTTCGCGGTGGGCGGGCGCTGACGGACGATGACGAGCCCGCCCAGGCGCACCGAGGCGCCGCTGCGCGCGTCTTGCAATTGCGCGGCGGTGACGGCCCCGGCCTTCTGGAGCGCCGGCCGCAAGAGCCCCACCGGGTGCGACTCGAGCGACAGCCCGGCGGTGTCGAAGTCGGTGGCCACGCGCTCGGTCGCGCTCATCACCGGGAACGCCGGGGCGTCGGCCGCCATGGGGAGGCCGAAGAAGAGATCGCCCTCGTCGAACGAGCCCAGCGCCGAGAGCTCCCAGAGGGCGGCGCGGCGATCGGGCGTCAGCGAGGCGAGCGCGCCGGCGAGCACCAGGCGGGTCAGCTCGGCCTTCGGGGTGCGGGTGCGGCGCGCGAGCTCGGCGATGGAGCTGAAGGGGCCGCCCCGCTCGCGCTCGGTGACGAGGCGCTGGGCGGTCTCTTCGCGCAGGCCCTTTACGAGGGCGAAGCCCAGGCGGAGCGCGGGCTGCTCGGGCATGCGGCCCTGGGCCGGCGCGCGTGACAGGCCGGCCGGCGTACGGCCATCGACCTCGAGCAGGCACTTCCAGCCGGAGCGGTTGACGTCGAGGCCCCGCACCTCGACGCCGTGGCGGCGCGCGTCGTCGACGAGGGTATGCGGCGCGTAGAAGCCCATCGGCTGCGCGTTGAGGAGCGCCGCGCAGAAGACCGACGGGTAGTACCGCTTGAGCCACGACGAGACGTAGGCGATCAGCGCGAAGGACGCCGAGTGGCTCTCGGGGAAGCCGTAGTGCGAGAAGCCCTTGAAGCTGTCGAAGCTCTTCTCGGCGAAGGTGCGCTCGTAGCCGCGCGAGACACAGCCTTCGATGTAGCGATCGCGGAAGAGCGGCAGCTTCTCGTGGGCCCGCTTGTGTGAGAGCGCGCGGCGCAGGGCGTCGGCGTCTCCGGCCGAGAAGCCCGCAGCCACCATGGCGAGGCGCATCGCCTGCTCCTGGAAGAGCGGAATCCCCAAGGTGCGCTCGAGAATGCTGCGCACCTCGTCGGACGGGTACGTGACGGGCTCCTCGCCGTTCCGACGGCGCAGGTACGGGTGCACCATCTCGCCGACGATGGGCCCGGGGCGGATGATCGCGATCTCGATCACCAGATCGTAGAAGGTCCGCGGCTTGAGCCTGGGCAACATGTTCTGTTGCGCGCGGCTCTCGATCTGGAAGACGCCCACGGTGTCGGCGTCGCAGAGCATGTCGTAGACGAAGGGATCTTCGGCGGGCACCGTGGCCATGTCGTAGCGGCGGCCGGTGGTGGCCTCGATGAGCTCGAAGCTGCGCGCGACGCAGGTGAGCATGCCGAGGCCGAGCAGATCGACCTTCAAGATATCGAGGGCCGACAGATCGTCCTTCTCCCATTGCACCACGGTTCGATCGGCCATGGCGCCGGGCTCGACGGGCGCGAGTGAGACGAGCGGGCCGTGGGTGATGACGAAGCCGCCGACGTGGATGGAGAGGTGCCGCGGCATGCCCGACAGCTGGCGGGCGAGCGCGATGGTCTGCTGCACCGCGAGGTCCGACGCCGACAGCCCGGCCTGGTGGAGCTGGTAGGGGCCGACGTCGTCCGACAGATCCATCGCCTTCGAGAGCCGGTCGAGCTGATCGACCGACAGGCCGAGCGTCTTGCCGACCTCCTTCACGGCGAGCTTGCCGCGGAAGCAGATGTGCTCGCACACCATGGCGGCGCGGTGGCGGCCGTGCTTCTCGTAGACGTACTGGAGCACCTCTTCCCGCCGCTCGTGCTCGAAGTCGACGTCGATGTCGGGCGGCTCCTTGCGCTCCATCGACAGGAAGCGCTCGAAGAGGAGCCCCATGCGCACGGGGTCGACGGCGGTGATGCCGAGCACGTAGCAGACGGCCGAGTTGGCGGCGCTGCCCCGCCCCTGACAGAGAATGCCGCGGGCCCGCGCGAAGCGGACGATGTCCCACAGGGCGAGGAAGTAGCCCTCGTATTCGAGGGCGCCGATGAGGGCGCGCTCCTTCTCGACCTGCCGGCGGACGGCGTCGGGCACGCCCGAGGGGTAGCGCTGGCGCAGGCCCTCTTCGCAGAGGTGCGCGAGGTACTGGGCGCGATCCAGGCCGGGCGGGAGCTCTTCTTCGCTGAAGGTGTAGCGGAGCTGATCGAGGCTGAAGTCGCAGCCGTCGGCGAGCTCGAGGGTGCGCCCGACACACTCGGGATCGTCGTGGAACAGCGCGAGCAGCTCATCGGGGGACTTCAGGGTGCGCTCGGCGTTGGGGAAGACGTGGGTGCCGGCGGCGGCGAGCGTGGTGCCGAGGCGGATGCAGGTCATCACGTCCTGCAGGGGCTGGCGCTCGCGGGTGTGGGTGTGCACGTCGTTGTGGGCCAGCAGCGGCAGCTCGAGGGCGCGGGCCAGCGCTTCGGCGGCGAGGCGACGGGGCTCGTCGGCGGGCTCGAGGTGCCGCGAGGTGCCGACATACGCGCGGCCGGGGAAGGCCTCGGCGAGCTGGGCAGCGATGCGGACGTCGGTGGGGCGCGTCGGGTCGTCGAGCAGCACCAGCGCCAACCCGTCGGCGCGCGGCAGCAACCGGTGCCAGGGGAGGCCTGCATGGCCCTTGGGGTGCGCCAGGCGGCTCTCCGAGACGAGCTCGCACAGGTGGGCGTAGCCGGTCGCGTTCTGCACGTAGACGGCCACGGGGGGCCCTCCAGTGAGGGTGAGCCGGCTGGCGAGGATGAGATTGAGCTGCCGCTGCTTCGCCTCGAGGTGCGCCTTCACCAGCCCGTAGAGCCCGTCGTCGTCGGCGATGGCGAGCGCCGAGAGGCCGAGCGCCTGCGCAGCCTCGACGAGCTCCTCGGGGTGCGAGGCGCCGCGGAGGAAGGCGTAGTTCGAGCGGGCGAGGAGTTCGGCGTACATCGGGGGGCTTGGGAGACTTGGGGGCTGGAGACCTGGGGCGGATCGTCAGTCGAAGATTCCGTGGGCGTAGAAACGGCCGTCAGCCGCGTCTTTGAAGACCCAGAGCACCCCCACGCCCTCGAGGCGCACCCGGTAGTAGTCCCGCGCCACGGCGTCCGGTGACCACCACTGGCCCACCAGCCGCTCTGTGCCCTCCATGGTTTCGACCCGCCGCCGCCGGCCCTGCAACGTCACGAAGGTGATCGAGCCTGCCGCCGTCACGTCGGCGTGGAGCGCCACCGGCTCACGGAACAACTTCGGCGGCCGCGCCTCGAGCGTCGCCTCATGCAGCACCGGCACCGGCGTCACCTTCGCCTTCGCCGTTCGCCACTTCGCGCCCGTCGACAGGCCCGCGATGACGTCCATCACCTCGGCTTCGTTCGGTCCCGGCGCCGCGCGGCCCCGAGGACCTTCCCAGGGCCCCCGTGGCGCCTCGATCTCGGGCTCCGGTGACGACGGCTCCAGCGGCAACAGGGCCAGCGTGTCGTTCGTTCGCTGCCGCTCCGCCACCACCGCGTCCGACGACTCCACCGGCGTGCGCCCGCCCAGCGTCCACCCGGCGTCGACCGCCCCCCAGAGCTCCGACGGCCGCCCCGCGTCGGGAGGCCGGAACGGCACCAGCCGCCACGCCGCCTCGGGCCGATGACGGGCCACCGGCTCCGCCGAAAAGAGCGCCGCCTCACCCAGCGCCGACTGCAGCTTCGAGAGCACCACCTCGAGCTGCGCATCGCCCGCCGGCGTGTCACCCAGCAGGAGCTGTCGCCCCGGCTCGGGGCACGCTTCCTCCACCACCACGCGGACCCCCGCGATGGGGTGCTGCACCGACAGATCCGTCAGCCGGTGCCGAATCAGCTCGAGCAACAGCTTGCCGTGCGACGCCGGCCGCGCCAGCACCAACGGCAACGCCTGGAGCCCCGCGCCGTCGAGCGTCAGCCCCACCGACAACCGCACCGCCGCGAGCTGCCGCCCCTGCAGCCGCGCACACACCCGGTCGACCACCATCTTGATCGCGAAGAGCACCGGCTCGAGCTGCTCCGCCGGCCAGTCGAGCGCTACCGCCTCGTCGATCAGCTCGGGCAACACCTCGGGCGACAGCTGCGACTCGTCCTGCCCGCGGGCGAGCTGCCCCACCAGGTGCCCGTCGGTGCCGAAGCGCGCCGCCAACGAGCCCACCGGCAACGCCGCCAGCTCGCCCAGCGTCGACAGCCCCAGCGCCTTGAGCGGCCCCAGCACCGCCGGCACCACCCCCGCGCAGGCCAGCGCGTCGAGCGGCGTCACCGCGAAGGCGTCTCCGCCCCCGGGTGGCAACACCGCCGCCTCGCCAAAGCGCCCTACCGCCTGCGTGGTGAAGCGCTCGCTCCCCACCACCACCTTCGCCCGCAGGCCCGCCGCCGCGCACCGCGCCAGCACCGCCTCGCGCCACCCCGCTTCACCTCCTGACAGGTTCGCCGCCGAGGCGTCGAGCCACAGCCCATCGGGTGCGTCCAGCTCGAACGCCGGCGCCACCGTGAGCAACGACTCCCCCAGGCTGCGCAACGCCAGCCACTCGGCCTCGGCGTCGAACCGCCGCTTCTCGAGCCCCGGCACCGTCGCCGCCGCCGCCGCCCCCGTCTGCCCCAGCCGCGCCCCCAGCGCGCTCGCCGCCCGCGATACGAAGCGCACCCGCTCGGCCCCCTTCACGTCTTCGAGCAGCACCACGGGTTTGCCAGCGAAGGACGGCTGCTCGAGCACCAGCCGCTGGAGGGGGAAGCGTGGGAGGTGGAGGTAGGCGAGGCGCATGACGGGGGACCTGGGAATCCTGGGGGGCTTGGAGCACTGGGCGCGCGCGCTGAAAGCCACGCTGGCGCCGCACGAGAAGAAACGAGAGGGCGAGCCGCTTCAGCGGCGGAACAGCTCGGCCACTGGCACCGTGAGGCCCGGGAAGCTGCCCAGGCCGTCGAGGGCGCCCGCGTCGATGACGTCGCCGAGGCTGAAGAGCCGCGTAGAGCCGTTCGCCGAGAACGTCACCACCGTCTCGGTGCCCGGATTCACCACCCACACCTGGAGCGCTCCAGCGCTCAGGTACTCGAAGACCTTGCGCGTCAGCGCTTCGAAGGTCTGCGAGTCGCCCTTCACTTCGATCACCAGCTCGGGCGAACCATCGAGCCAGCCGTCGACGCCCGTTCCAGTCGGGAAGCGCTCCCGCCGCAGCATGCCGACGTCAGGGCCCCGGAGGGTGTCGGGCCCCAGCTTCGTCCCGGGATCGCCCACGCCCACCACCCACTGCGGGTGCTGTGACGCCCACTGCTCGAGCTTCGACCCCAACCGCAACACCAACGCCGCATGCATCCACGTGTTTCGCGTCACCGCCGCCCACCGCCCCCCGACCACCTCGCCCGCGTGCGTGTCGGGATCGAGCGCCGCCGCTTCGGCCAACGTCATGCGCGGCTGCGCCTGATCCTCGTCACCCACCATGTTCACAGCATACCCACCGGCCCTCATCGGAACGACCTCACCTTCACCCGCGCAGAAGCCGCGTCAGCGCCCGTGCGCATCGCCTCGAGCGCCGCCAGCTTCGCCGCCGGCCGCCGCCGGTTCCCCGGAGGCGCGAACGAACGCACCGCCGACGGAGCCTCTGGCAACCCCAGCTGCCCTTCCCGCCCGGGCCGCGTCACCACGTAGAAGCCCCGCCCATCTCGCTGCTCGTTCTTCTTCGGCCGCTGCAGCGACGACACCGACGACACCGCCGGCACCGCGAGCCCGGGCACCAACACCCGCTCACTGCGCCGGCTGCGCGCCTGCGGCCCGAACGTCGCCCTCGGCACCACCAGCGCCCGGCCGGTGAGCTGCTGCGCCCGCGCGACTTCCACGTGCACCTGCGGCTCACCAGCCGGCGCTTCCCCCACCACCCGAAGATGCGCGGGCCGCCCACCCACCCGCGTCGCCATCACCAGCCGCACCAGCCCCTGCGCCGGCGCCGCGCTCGACGTCAGCACCACCAACAGCGCCCCGCCCGCCCGCGCCGCGTCGAGCAGCTTCTTGGTGTCCGTCATCGTCAGCTGCACCCCCGTGTGCGTCACGTCGAGCACCACGCACGTGAAGGCCCCGCTCCGCAGCAACTGCACCGTCGACCAGACGAGCTGCCCCGGCGCCGGCGGCCGGACGATCAGCAGCCGCTTCAGCTCCACGCCCATCGGCACCGCCGCCGGCGGGTACAGCTCCTGCGGCCCGTCGACCCACGCCGACAGCCGCTTCTCCCGGCTCGCCGACGCCACCAACGACAACGCCACCGTCGTGCGCCCAGACGCCTCTTCGCCCGACAGCTCCACCGCGCCGCCCAGCTGGAACACCCCCAGCCCATCGAGCGCCTCGGACCCCGTCGACAACCGCACCAACAGCCGCCGCGGCGCCGCCTGCACCCGCTCGATCTGCGCGCGCAGCCGCTCCACCACCGACGCCCGCCTCGTGGCGTCTTGTTCGGCCTGCGATCGCTCCCAGGCCGGTATACCGGCCTCTGCCGCGTTGCTCGTCATGCGTGCCTCCATGGAGGGATCTCTCCCTGAACACGCATTCAGTATCAAGAGGGGCTGACATTCAGCCCCGTCTCGAAGCAATTCAGGCAGTTAGGGAAGACCTACATCCGACGGCGGAAGCGCCACTCGACGAGCGGGGCCCGCTTCACCACCACGGCGTCGGCCACGACCTCGACGTCGACCTCGAGGAAGTCCTGGTCGAGGGCGAGCGCGCGCAGCTTCGTGAGCAGCGGCAGCCGCCCTTTGGGCAACAGGAGCGCGCCAGCGAGCTTCCCGGGCAGCAGGCTGCCATGGAAGTGCAGATCGACCGTCAGCCGCTCGGTGCCACGATCGAGCACGAAGCGCGCGGGCGAGCAGTCGGGATCGAACTCTTCGAGGCGCAGCGCCGCTCCCTCGAAGGTGCCCTCGCCAACCCACGTCGTGGCCCGCAAGGGCTGCAGGTGGAGCCCGGGCACCACGCGCTGGCCCTGCATGGGCGCTCCGGTGCGCTCGAAGGTCCAGGTGCCCGTCGAAAGCGGCTTCTTCCAGAAGCCACCCTCTCCCTCCACGCGCAGCTCCCGATCGCGGTTGTGGGTGCCGGTCTGGACGATGGTGAGGCGCGTCGAGTGGGTGCCCTCGATGCGCGGCTGGGCGAACCACGGCTCGGCCGGCAGCGTGCGAATGACCGAGGCGGCGCCCCGCCGACGCTCGCGCTTCCACGAGTACGGCAGCGCGGGATCGTCGCCGAGCGTGTCGAAGTCGGCGAGGCGGGTGAACGCACGCCCCGAGCCGTCCATCACGAAGAGCGTCGAGGCGCTGGCCGACAGCGCGCTGGCCACGAAGGTGTTGCGCTCCGGCAGACAGATGGCGCGCCCGAAGCCCGGAGGCAGCCACGGATCGGCGTAGGCCAGCCGCTGGCCCCCGTCGAACAGCGCGTACACCGTCGTCACGCCCGCGGTGACGGGGTGCGGGTTGCCGTCGAGATCTTCGTAGGGGATCTTCCGGTGGCTCATCGCGAAGGCCTGCACGGAGGCGTCGACGATGAGCGGCCCCTTGAGACCCACCGGCCCCCAGGTGTCGGTCCAGTCGAGCGTCGAGAGCTTCGTGTAGTACGCGCGGCCCTCCGGAGTGACGGCGAGCAGGTTGTCACCGTCGGCGCTCAGGCGGACGATGCGCGAAGGCCGGGTGAAGGGCGTCGGGTCGATCGGCAGCAGCTCCTTGAGCGCCTCGAGCCGGCCGCGAGGCGCAGGCAGGCCGTCTGGCGGCATCAGGCGCCACTCGGTGGTGCCACGCCTTCGCCAGTGAAGCTTCCCCTCGTCGAGGGCGATGTCGTACGCAGCCGAGAACGTCGCCGTCTCGGTCTTCACGTCGACGCGGGCCGGCAAGCCGGCGAGGAGGAGCAGCAGCGCGGCCGTCACGGCTTGCCCGGCACCTGGAGGCGCACCTGGTACAGCGCAGTCCCCGCGGTGATGAAGAGCGTGCGGCGATCGGCGCCTCCGAAGGACACGTTGGTGGTGCTTTGCGGCACCGGAATGCGCCCCAGGTAGCCGCCGTCGGGCCGGTAGATCTTCACCGCGCCGCCGCCGCCCGGCGCCCCGCCCGTGGTGACGTAGAGGTTGCCGTCGTCGTCCATGCCCAGGCCGTCTCCACCGCCGCCACCCTGCTGCGTGGTGGGCACCTGCGTGGGCGCCGAGAGCCCACCATCTCCGAGGAACCGGTAGATGCGAAAGAAGTCGGCCTCGCTGTCGGCGACGTACAGCGTCGACTCGTCGGGCGAGAGCACCACGCCGTTGGCGCGCGTCATGTCGGTGATCAGCACCTGGAGCGTCCCGTCAGGCCGACGGCGGTACACGCCCGTGAAGGGCAGTTCGGCTGGACGCCCCGCGAGGCCATAGGGCGGGTCGGAGAAGTAGATCGTCCCGTCGGTCGCGACTGCCACGTCGTTGGGCGAGTTGAAGCGTCCGCCGTCGAAGCGCTCGACGAGGCTCTGGATGCCGCCGTCGGACAGGGTGCGCGACACGCGCCGGTTGCCATGCTCACACGCCAGCAACGTTCCATCGGGAAGACGTCCCAGGCCGTTGGCGCCACCGGAGTTCTGCCGGAAGAGCGAGAAGCCCGACGTCGGCGAGTAGCGGTAGATGCGGTTGGCGGGGATGTCGGTGAACAGCAGCGCGCCTTCATCGGCGAGCCAGAGCGGCCCTTCGACGAACTGAAAGCCGCCGTCGACGCGCTGAACGGTGGGGCCTCCGTCGGGAATGGGGTTGAGGCCCGACACGCCGCCAGCGCTCCCGCCCGCCGAGCCACCGGCGGCCCCACCGCCCACGGAGCCGCCGGCCGTGCCACCTGCGTCACCTCCGGCCGCACCACCGGCGACTCCTCCAGCGTCTCCACCCGCGCTTCCGCCAGCCGTACCACCTGCGGCGCCACCCGCCGTTCCGCCCGCAGTGCCGCCGCTCGCGCCTCCAGCAGGGCCACCGCCCGGCGCCAGACCGCCGCCAGAGTTTCCAGCATCGGGCTCGACCGGCACGGGGCCACACGCCACGGCAAAGGCGACGGCCAGCAACAGGACTCGGTTCATGGCGTTCCCTCCCGAAGAAACCGCGATGGTCGCGGGTCCGGGAGGCGCCGTAAAGCCCTGCCTCACTGAAACCAGTGGCTCACGGACGCCGGAGCGCCCGGCCGACACCATCGCCATCGACGCCCTTCTTCTCAGGGTGCCAGGCGTGTTCGACGCCGTGAGCCACCGCGATGATGGCCGCGTCTTTCGCGATGTGGTGTGCCGTGTGGGCGACGTCCTGGAAGCCGTGCAGCACCAGCTTCTCGGTGCCGTTATGGCCTGCTTTTCCAGCGAACGCGGCCACCACCAAATGCCTCAGCTGTCGCGCATGGGCAGCCCTGCGTGCGGCGCACAACGAAGACGTCAGTCCGCCGGAGAGAAGACCCAGGGGTAGTTGATCTCGACCTCGCGGCCGTCCTTCGGCTCGGGGAACCGGAGCTGCTCGATCTGCTCGATGAGGCAGTCCTTCACCGACTCCGACGGCAGCGTGGCGCTCACCACCCGCACGTCCCGCACGGCGCCGCGGCCCGTCACCGTCCACGCGAGCGTCACCTTGCCAGCAAGGCCCGGCCCCGCTTTCGCGAGCGCTCGCTCGTAGCAGCGTCGAATCGCGTCGTTCTTCGCTGTCACCACCGCGGCGATCGCCTGCTTCGAGAGCGTGGCCTGGGACTCCTCGCCGGAGGGCTCGCGGCGGCTCCCGAGCACGAGGACGAGGCGGCGCTCGTTCGCGGCGGCCGCCAGCGCGAACGAGGCGAGCTGCTCGGGGGTCCAGGTGCGGTCGGCGGCGAGCCACACGTCGCTGGTCGACGCGCGCGAAGGCCCCGGCTTCCACACCACGTCGCCCACGACGAGCTCGCCGTTCTTCACGGCGGCGGTGTCACAGCGGCCGTCGCACGACTCGCCGACCAGGCCTACCTCGACGCCCGTGATCGACCGGCGCACCAACGGAGCGACGACGGCGAACTCGCCCTTCGCAGGCAGCTCGGCGCTCTCCTTCTCGCCGACGAGCTCGAGCGCGCTCGCACCAGCCGCCAGCGCCTCGTCGGCGAAACGCCAGAAGCCCTCGGCCGACGCCTTCGGAAAGAGGCCCACCGACATGGCCTCGTCGTCTCCGAGATCCTTCCGGTAGGCGAGGAACGCCGTCAGCTCGTCGTGGAGCGTCTCGGCCGACTGCGGCGCCCGATCGTCGCAGCCAACGACACCGGTGGCGTCGAGGCAGCGCCGTGGCAGGTCGCGAGCAGGCCGAGCGGCGAGCTCCACCAGCCCCAGGCGCCCGCCACCGACGGCTTCGGCGAGGCTTCGCGCCCGCGTGAGGGAGAAGGCGTAGGCGCCGTGGCCCGCGAGGCCGCCCAGCCCGAGAACCGGGACGAGGAGCGCGACGCGCGGCACCTCTTTGAGCGCCACGGCCGCGGAGACCACGACGACCAACAACAGCGCCAGCACCACCACGAGACCGGTGTTGCTGTCGGACTCCTCGCTCGCGGCGGCGAGCAACATCGAACGATCCGCTGGCGAGACCGACGCGAGCGCCCGGAACAGCCCCAGGAGCGAGTTGATGCGCGACAGAGATGCGAGCGACGCCGCCGCCAGCAGCGCGAAGATCGCTCCGGCCAGCCCGACGACCCGGCGGCCCAGGCCACGCTGCGCGACGACCCCGAAGACACACCCCAGCGCGAGCGAGGCGAGGAGCGCCGCCGTGCAGGCGAACCCGAAGGCCGCGGTGTTGAGCGCTTCGCCAAAGGCGCCCGCCATGATGGTGGCGCGGTCGGCCGGCGCGGCGTGCACGACGGCGTCGGCCGAGCCCTGCATGCTCATGACGAACATGAAGGCCCCCGTCGCGGTGATGCCCGTCGACAGGGGCGCCGCCGCCACGAGCGCGCCCGAGCCGCGTGACACGCCGAAGAAGACCAGCGCGCAGCACACGAAGCCGATGCCGGTCGAGGCGAACAGCACGAGGTACATGCCGCTGCCGCCCTCGAGCCACGCTTCGGCCAGCCCGCGGAAGCCGCCATCGTCCCGTCGCTGCGTGGCGATCATCAGCGCGAGGGCCAGGGGGAGGCCCAGCAACGGCGTGAGCGCAGCGGTGACGGCCGCGGCGATGGGGCGCTTCTCGGGAGCGGGCGACGCGGGCGTCATGGCCGCCGAAGGCTACTGTGAGACGGCTTGCGCGATGCCGGCGAGATCGTCTCCGCCGATGAAGTCGACGCCAGCCGCCTTCGCCGCGAGCCACCACTCACGGGTCTCCGGACACGCGAAGAGCCGCAGCTGGCGCCCGGTGCGGTGCACGCCGTTGACGAGGTTCTCGAGCTGCCGCCGTTGGGCCTCGGGCATCGTGCCCACGCCGTTCCACGACAGGAAACCGTTGTAGTTGAGGGCGTAGGCGCCCCACTTCGAGTCCGCCGGCGGATCGTCAGGGCGGTAGCTGTTCGAGTCGCGCGCGTACGGCCGCGGTGACGGGCGGCCCACCAGCGCCTTCTTGCCCGCGTCGTCTCCGGTGAGGATCACCGTCACCTGCCCGGAGAGCGCCGCGCCCTCGTCCGAGAAGCGCGTGAGGAAGGGGTACTCGCCGAGCTGCGTCGCCAGCAGATCGAGCAGCCGTGGGTCGCCCTGCTTCAGATCGATCCACAAGAACGTGGGCCCGAAGCTCTTGCCGACGAAGCCGCGCCGCTGAACGCGCTCGGCCATCGGGTCGAGGTAGAGCGACTTCAGCGTGCCCTTGAACGACGTGCCGAAGTGCGACACGCCGATGTCGTTGCCGTTGAGCCACACGTCGACCTCGAACGACTCGAAGCCCTGATCGATCGCGTCGAGGAGCGGGCGCGCGTGCTCGTAGTCGTTGTGGGCGTGTTTGAAGCTGGTCGGTCTCGGGCCGCCATCGATCCCCGGCACGTCTTCGAGGACCGGCTGACACCCGACGACGAAGAGCGCGAGGACGGGCAGGAAACGCATGGCGCGGGTTATCCGCCGAAACCGGGTGCGCCGCGGCACCCTCATGACGCATCGCGACGAGGCCGTTCGGCCACGACACGCCTGTGTCGGCCTGTAGCAGAAAATTTGAGGGGGCCTCCCCCAGCCACTAAACCTGCGGGCGGTCTCGCTTTCCGGGAGTCTCCGCTCATGGTCGACAGCACCGATTTCGCCAGCGTGATGTCCGAGGCCGAGGACATCGCGGCGACGGTCAACCAGCGCCTCACCACCGCGCACGTGCTGCTCGCGATGTTCACCATCGAGAACCGGGGCGCGCTGTTGCTGAAGGAGCGCGCCATCGACGAAGACAAGCTCCTCGAGCTGCTGACGCACGCGCCGAGCGAGCCGGCTGGACTCGTGCAGGAGCTCCGCGAGAAGACGCGTGAGATCGCGACCAGCTGTGGCTCGCCCGAGGCCGATTGCCTGCACGCGCTCATCGCGATGACGCGGGTGCGGTGCGCCGCGCAGGATCTGCTGCACAAGACGGGGCTCGACCTCACCGCCCTGCGCAACACCGCCCTCTCCTACTTCACCTCGGGCCGCATGCCGCGCCGCCTGCTGCTCCAGCGCGAGCTGCCGCCGGGCATTCCGCGCGCGCCCACGGGCCGTCCCGTCGGAGCGCCACCGCTCGGCTTCGCCCCGCCCGTGCGCACCGCCACCGTTCAGCCGCCGCCGCCGCCGGCCCCGCCGAAGCCCGTCATGTCGGTGCGCGATCTCGTCGACGACATCTCGGAAGAAGAAGTCGCCGAGCTCGAGGCGGTGAAGCTCCCGCCAGCGGCGCCCCCACCCGTCGCTGCGCCGGTCGCGAAGGCGCAGGCGCCCATGCCCGGCACGAAGTGGAGCCTCGACTCGCGCACCTTCCCGCTCCTCACCTCGCTGTCGAAGAACCTCACCGAGCTGGCCCGCCAGGGGAAGCTCGACCCGGTCGTCGGCCGCGCGAAGGAGATCGACGAGGTCATCGACATTCTCGGCAAGCGCCGTACGAACAACCCGGTGCTCGTCGGAGAGCCCGGCGTGGGCAAGACGGCCGTGGTCGAGGGCGTCGCGCAGCAGCTGGTGACGCTCAAGGGCCCGCTCGCCGAGCGCATCGTGCTCGAGCTCGACATGGCGACGCTGGTGGCCGGCACGCAGCTGCGCGGCTCGTTCTCGGAGCGCCTCAACGGGCTGAAGGACGAGGTCAAGAAGGCCGACGGCCGCGTGGTGGTGTTCATCGACGAGCTGCACACGCTCGTGGGCGCCGGCTCGACTGGTGACGGCCCGCAGGACGCCGCCAACGAGCTCAAGGCCGCCATGTCGCGCGGTGAGTTCCCCTGCATCGGCGCCACCACCCACGACGAGTACCGCAAGCACATCTCGACCGATCCCGCCCTCGAGCGCCGCTTCACGCCCGTGGTGGTGAACGAGCCCTCGGTGCCCGACACCGTGTACATCTTGAACGGCGTCATCGGCCGCTACGAGCAGCACCACCAGCTCAGCTACCAGCCCGAGTCGCTGCAGGCGGCCGCGTCGTTGGCCTCCAAGTACATCACCGACCGCTTCCTGCCCGACAAGGCCATCAGCGTGATCGATCTCGCGGGCTCCCGGTGCCGCCGCGAGGGCAAGAAGTCCGTCGAGCCCCAGGACATCGCGCGCGTGGTGGCCAAGGTGGCGCAGCTGCCGGAAGATCGCCTGCTGCTCGACGACTCGGCGCGCCTGCTCGAGCTCGAGCGCGACCTGTCCCGCAAGGTGATCGGCCACCAGGACGTCATCGGCCGCATCGCGAAGGTGATTCGCCGTAACTACGCCGGCTTCGCCTCGCGCCGGCCCATGGGCAGCTTCCTCTTCCTCGGCCCCACTGGCGTCGGCAAGACCGAGATGGCGCGCGCGCTCGCCGAGGTGCTGTTCAACAACCGCGACGCGATGGTGCGCATCGACATGTCCGAGATGAGCGAGGGCCACGGCGTCTCGCGCCTCATCGGCTCGCCCGCGGGCTACGTCGGCTTCGGCGAGGGCGGTCAGCTCACCGAGCCCGTGCGTCGGCGCCCGTCGTCGGTGGTGGTGCTGGACGAGATCGACAAGGCACACCGCGAGGTGTTGATGCTGCTGCTCCAGGTGCTCGAGGAGGGCCGGCTCACCGACGGCAAGGGCCGTCACGTCGACTTCTCGAACACGGTGGTGATCCTCACCACGAACCTCGGCGCCGAGGCCTTCAGCGTGAAGGGCAAGACCGTGGGCTTCGGCGCGGCGGAGAAGGCGGCGCCCGACGAGGTGCAGGCGGCCGATCTCGCACGCAAGGCGCTCCCGCCGGAGCTGTGGAACCGCATCGACGAGCGCTGCGCGTTCCGCCCGCTCAAGGAGATCGAGGTGGCGCAGATCGCCCACCTGCTCATCGCCGAGTCGAGCAAGCGGCTGTCGACCGAGAAGGGCATCACGTACCAGGCCGGCGACGAGGTGGTGCAGCACCTGCTCAAGCAGGGCGGGTTCGACCCGACGCTGGGCGCGCGGCCGATGCGGCAGACGGTGCAGCGGCTCGTCGAGGGCCCCCTGGCCGAGCGGATCCTCGCGGGCGACTTCGCCGAGGGCGATCTCGTGCGCATCGAGCTCGCCGGCGACCAGCTCCACTTCATTCGCAGCGAGGGCTGAGGTCGCGATGGCCCGCCGACGCAAGCCGGTCACGACGCGCAAGCCACCAGCCGTGGTGATCGTCGGCTTCGGCCGCGTCGGAGGCGCCATCGCGCGCGCGCTGAAAGTGGCGAAGTGGCCGCTCGCGGTGCTCCCCCGCTCGCAGGACTCGGTGCGCCGCGCGGCGACGAGCGGCATTCGCCTGGCGGACCATGACGATCTCAAGGCGGCCCAGCTCTGCCTGCTCGCGGTGCCCGACGCGCAGGTGCAGAACGCGGCGGAGCTGGTGCTGGAAGATCTCGGCCCGTCGACGGCGCTGGTGCACCTGTCGGGCGCGCTGACGCTGGCGGCGTTCGGTCAGACGGCCATCGAGTCGAAGCGCGCGCTGGGCTCCTTTCATCCGCTGGCGGCGATCTCGGACCCGTCGGATCCGCTCGAGGGCCACACGGCGGCGCTGGCGGCGACGACGCCAACGCTCCTCGCCTCGCTGCAGCAGCTCGCGCGGGTGCTCGAGATGGAGACGATCGAAGTGCCCGAGAGCGGGCGCGCGGCGTACCACGCAGGCGCCGTGCTCAGCGCGGGGCTGCTGGTGTCGTTGGCGGACGTGGCGGTGTCGTCGCTCCAGCACGCGGGCCTCGAGCGGGAGCAGGCGCTGCGGGCGCTCTTGCCGCTGATGAACTCGGCGCTACGGGGGTTGTCGGCGCGGGGGTTCTCGAAGGGCCTCACCGGCCCGGTCGTGCGTGGAGACGTCGGTGTGGTGCAGGCGCACCTCGACGCGCTCCCAGCCGAGCTCGGGAGCCTGTACCGGTTGCTGTCGCGGCGAACGCTCGCGCTGGTGGGGGAGTCACTGCCGGCGGAGACGAAGCTGGCGCTGCAGCGCATCCTCGCCTGACGGGGCGACGCTGAAGACGACGCCGTCCGTCGGTCTTCAGCCAGGCTGGCTCGACGGTGCTTCAGCGCATCGTCGGTCTCCAGCCAGGCTGGCTCGATGGTGCTTCAGCGCATCGGGCCACCGCTGAAGACGACCCGTCCGTCGGTCTC
>JALOQF010000132.1 GCA_025459425.1 Myxococcaceae bacterium
AGGAAGGCGTTGTGGCAGCTCATGCAGGTGCCCATCATCTGGTTGTACGAGCTCAGCAGCTCATCGGGCTTCTTCGCCTCGCACGCGGCCACCAGCGCCGTCGCCTGCTTGCGCAGCCCGTCCTGCAGGGTGAAGAAGGCGTCGGGCAGCTCGAGCGACTGGCCGGCGGCCTTGTCGAGCCGCGGAGCGTTCGCGATGCCCTGCGCGTACCGGCGGCACTCGTCGTACTTCAGCGTCGCGACGGCCAGCACCAGGTCCTTCATGTCCTTGTTGTGCGCCTTCATCTTCCCCTTGATGAAGGCCTTCACGTCGGCCGACATCTGCTGGGGCTCGAGCATGCGCGCCATCTGCTTCTCCTCCTTCGAGGGAAAGACGGACTCCTGCGCGAAGGTCGAGAGGCTGGCGAGTGAGACGGCGACGAAGACGAGGCGACGCATGAAACCCCCGGGGGTGGACGAGCGCCTGCCCACCAGTGCAACCCCGGGACCAGTCCGGCTTCAGCGCGTGTCGAGCTCCGACTCGAGCTCCCACATGCACTCGACCTCGGCGCGATCCCAATGGGTGCGGGGCTCCGAGGGGCTCGGCGCGATGCCTCCGACGTTCGAGACGGCCTCGAGAATCTGCTTCGCCCGCGCCTCGCGCTGCGGCCCCGACAGGCGAACGACTCGCAAGAGCGCGCGCAGCTCGCGAAATTCCTGCGCGGTCGGCCGCGAGCCCAGAAACCGTTGCACGAAGCGGAGCGCCTCGGCCCGGCTGATGACGGTGACGCCCGCCTCGCGGTGGAGCGCGCCGATGTGTTCGTCGAGGAAGGCCTCGATGATCACGCGCTCGGCGTCCTGCACCGTGCCGTCGCTCCAGGCCATCTCGACGAGGGGCAGCACGTCGAGGAGGTACACCTCGGGGCCTCGCACGCCCCGCCGCGCCAGCTCGGCCAGGGCCTCGTCGCGGGTCAGCCCATCGAAGTCGTGGTGCGCGTCGCTCATGAGGCCCTCGTAGCCACGCGCCGCTCACGGCCCATCGATTGTCTGACGCGCGGACTTCTGGTTGGTGAATGAGCGCGCGCGTCGGTAGGGTGCCCGGGTGACGAAGCGGCCGGACTTCACAGCGAGCGTGCGGCGGCTGGTGGCCCACGTGGCTGCCACCACCCGCGAGTTCCGTCACCTCGACCCCGACGCCATTCTCGTCGTCTCGGGTGAGGCGCGGCGCGCGTCGCGGGGCACCGTCAAGCCGCTCTGCTTCCCCGGAGGCCGTCGCCGCGACGCGGTGGGCCGGCGCAAGCCCCTCGTCACGTTCCATGGCCACCGGGTGCTGTACGCCATCACCCTGCGACCGCTCTTCTTCCGCCGGTCGACGCCCCGCCAGCGGGTCGCCACCATTCTCCACGAGCTGTTCCACATCTCGCCGGCCTTCGACGGCACGCTCGACCACCGCCGCCGGCACGCCCACGCGGGGAAGGGCTTCGAGGCCGAGTTCGCGCCCGTCGAGCGCCGCTGCTGGAAGAAGCTCCCGCCCGAGCTCGCCGAGGCCTTCGCGTACGACGGCGAGGTGCGCGTGCTGCAGTGGCTCGAGAAACCGCAGAGCTGGTTGCCGGGCGAGCGGGCCAGCCACCGCACGCACTACAGCGAGGCGCACCTCTTCGAGGGCGTGGTGCGCATGAAGACGCCTCAGCCGCGTCGGCGCCGCGACCCCAGCTGACTAGTCCACCACGGCGACGGTGCGGCCCTCGTCGGTGCGCTGGCCGTCGAGGCGCGCGTTTGGCAAGGCCTGCGCCAGCGCGTCCTTCGAGACCACGAGGAGGTTCTCGGACAGGTCGACGCGCTCGAGGTGCCTGAAGCGGTCGGCGTGCCGTACGAGCAGCTCGGCGTCCCCGTCCGACACCATTCCCTTCGACAGGTCGAGCGAGCGCAGCCGCGGCAGCAGCGGCGAGCCGAGGAGCATCGGGAGGATTTCGCGCGAGTGCTCGCAGTCCACCAGGCCGAGGTGGGTGAGCTTCGGCGTCGAGGTGCCTTCGATGAGCGGGCGCAGCGCCTCGGCGGTCACCTCGGCGCCGAGCGAGGTCGAGCCCGTCCACAGCTCGAGGTGCTCGAGTGACGGCCAGCGCGCGCCGCCGATGGCGCTCAGCTCCGACGCCGACAGGCCGCCCGACTTGCGGACGAAGCGCTTGAGCCGCGGGTGGTCGATGTGGCCCAGCTCGCCCCCGGCCCCCGAGCGCAGCGACAGGTGCTCGAGGGCGGGCAGGCCCTTCCACAGCGGCGAGAGATCGCCGAACGGCGTGCTGGCGAGGTCGGCTTCTTCTGGCCCGAAGTCGTCGAAGGCCAGCGAGGTGAGCTGCCGAGCCTGCAGGGACTCGATGACGACCCGCAGCGTCGGGCCCCAGTCGTTGTCGGCGTCGTGGCTCGACAGGCCGAAGCGCAGGCCGGTCACGAAGCGCGCGAAGGGCCGCTCGAGGAAGGCGCGGGTGAGCGCCGCGAGGTCGGTGTCACGCCCGGGCGCTCGCCGCAGGCGCGCGCGGGTGAGGAAGCCGTGGTGGAAGGTGAAGTCGCCCACCTCGTGCGGCAGGTGGTGCGCCACGGCGCCCAGCAGCACCTCGCGCTGGCGCTCCAGCAGCTGCAGGCCGGCCTCGGTCTTTCCGCCGAGCAGGAGGGCGGCCAGGGCGCCGCGCACGTCGCCGCGACCCTCGAGCCAGTCGCCATAGACCTTCCACGGGCGGGCGTCGTCGGGCGCCGCCGCGAGGCAGGCGGCCTCGTGCTCGGGCTGGCGCGCGGCCACGCCGCGGTGCTCGGGCTCGGCCAGCGCAGGCTGCACCCGCTCGCTCTGCCGATCGAGCTCCTGCATGCCGTCGCGGACGAGGAGGCTCGTGCGCAGCTCGAGCTCGTCGAGGGCCTGGCTCGGCTCGTCGAACCCCCGCGTCGAGAGCTGCACCTCGTCGTCGATGCCCGAGAAGCGCCGCTCGGTGAGCTGCGTGCCCGCCACCGACAGCTCGATCGACGCGCCGGGCCGCACCAGGCGCACGGTGAGCTGCTCGACGTCGTCGGCGGCGGCGTCGACGCGACCGCCCGAGACCTCGAAGCCGGCCCGGGTGTGATCGGCGATGAGCCGCTCGTACGCACGCCGCGCCGAGGGCAGGTCGTCGTAGCGCCGCGTCGTGCGCGCCCCCTCGGCGCCGAACTCGCCCTGCACGATGGTGATGACGGGCCCCTCGAGGTCGATCTGCCAGAAGGCACGGTGGCGTCCTTCGACGCGCTCGAAGCGGGGCATGACCGGGCCAGTCTGCCAGCCGCGCGGCCGTTTTGGGGTGGGGCGCGGGGCGGTTTCCGTTCTATGCAGCGTGGGTCATGTCCGAGCTGCACCCTTTGGCCGACCGCTACCTCGATCTCCTGTACGACGCCGTGCCCGACGCGCTGCGCGCGAGGAAGGATCTCGAAGACGCCCTCGCGGCCCAGCTCACCGGCGGCAACCACGTGTGCATTCGTGGCTTCTGGCGCATCGGCAAGACGACGCTCCTCAAGGGCGTGCTGGCGCGGGCCTGCGAGCGCAGCGGCGGCGCGGCCATCTTCCTCGACCTGCGAGACCCCGATCGCCCCGACGGCCTGCCGCAGTCGGCCGACGCGGTGCTTGGCCGCCTCGCGACGAAGGTGGCCGACTTCCTGAAGGCGGTGGGCGCCACCGAGCTCGTCGTCGACCCGAAGTCGCCGCTCATGGTGCTGGGCGAGCTCGCGGCGCCGCTGTACGTCGGCCTCGACGAGGTGCTCGCGCTCCACCACCTGGGCGCCGAGGCCATGGTGAAGCTGCTCGACGTCATGCTGTCGACGCCGAAGAACGTGCGCGTGGCCCTGGTGGCCCACCGCCACCGCGACGTCGACGCCCTCTTCGAGACGGCGCTGGTGCAGCGGCCCGGCATGGCGTCGGCCTTCGTGCCCCTGGTCTCCGACGACGAGCTCGTCACCCTGGTGAACACGCCAGCCCAGGCCGAGGGCGTGGTGTTCAGCAACGAGGCGCTGGGCGCCCTGGCCGAGGTCTCGGGGAACCGCCCCTGGGAGCTCGTCTCGTTCTGCGCGCTGGCCGCCATGAAGTTGCCGAAGGGCTTCACCGGCGAGGTCGGCCCCGACGCCATCGACGCCCTGGTGAACCTCGACGAGCTGGCCGAGGTCGACGAGGGCCGCGCGCTGGTCGACAACGTGCTGCGCATGCTGGTGACGGCGATGACGCCTGCCGAGCGGGCCCTGTGCGAGCTGCTCGCGGTGGGCGGCGAGGGTGAGGTGCCGGAAGACGCCATCGCCTCGCTCGAGGCGGCCGGGCTCGTCAGCACTGCCGAGGGCCTCTCGCTCCACGGCGCGCTCTTCGCGGGCATCGTGCAGGCGGTGGCCACCGGCGCCATCAAGGTGGCCGTCGAGGGCGCCTGACGCACAGTTCCAACTCGAATGGATGTTCGGCGCAGCCGAGGTTTGCGGCGTCAACGCCCGCCGGTAGGGTGCGCGCGCCTTGAAGCCGACCGCCCTGCTCGCCCTCGTCATCGTCGTCGCTGCTTCCTCGTGCCAGCCGGCCACGGCGCCACCGACGCGGGAGCACCTCGTGGTGTCGGGCACCGCCTACGAGCGCGGGCTCGCCCATGGCACGCAGCTGCGCTCGAAGATTCGCAGCTTCTACACGACGCTGATGACGAACTCGTTGTTCCCCTTCCTTTCGCGGGAGCAGCCGGACATCGCCACGCTGCTCAAGGAGTACGAGGGCGAGCGATACCAGAACGGCCGCTTCGCCTTCGAGCTGCTGCTCGAGAGCGCGAAGAACCTCGAGCGCAACCTCGGCCGCGCTGGCCGCGACGAGCTTCGCGGCATCGCCGACGGCTCGGGCCTCTCGTACGACGAGGCCCTCATTCTCAACACCTTCGTCGACACCACCCTGGCGGTGCGCGGCATCGGGCTCGCCATTCGCCAGGGGCGGGCGCCGGTCGTCGAGTCGGTCGAGCTGCTGGGGCTTGCCACCGACGGCCTCGACAACGACGGAGACGGGCAGACCGACGAGGCGAACGAGGGGCTGCTCGCGCCGTACGCTCCACCGTTCTTCGCCGCGGCGGTCGAGGTCGACGTGCGCACGCGCCTGCGCGTGGTGTTCAGCGACCCCGACGGCGTCGACCCACAGACGGTGCGCGTGCGGGTCGACGAGGGCCTCTTCACCTTCGGAGACCCCTCGCTCGAGGTGCTCGAGCTGTCGCCCACCACGGTGCAGGCCACGTGGACGCCGCTCGAGCCGCTCCCCGCGGCCAGCCAGGTCACCGTCGTCCTCTCGGCGGGTGACAAGCGCATCATCGAGGTGCCGGGGCCTCCGCGGGCCAGCTTCCGCCGCGACGAGGAGCTGGTCGTCACCACGCGCGGCGCGGGCCTGGGCGTGCGCGACATCAGCCGCCCGCCGCTGTTCGACAACCGCACGAGGCCTCCGCCGTTCACCGTCGCGGTCCGCAACGGCCGCGCCGAGGGCGGGCCCCTCATGGCGCACAGCTTCGCGCTCCTCGACGCCAACACGGCGCACAAGCACACGGTGTCGATCCTCCACCAGCCCCACACGGGCCCGGCCTTCGTCACCGTCGGCTGGGCGGGCATCGTGTACGGCATGTCGGGCCTCAACGAGCGGGGCGTCGGCGTGGCGTGCAACCCCTCCGACACGCTCGACAACTCGGTGGTGGGCTCGGTGCTCGACCAGGTGGCCGACCTGTCGAAGGCGCGGCTGCTCGCCAGCGGGCTGCCGGCCGGCTACCTCGTGCGCCGGGTGCTCGAGCGGGCCACCACCGCGGCCGAGGGCGCCGAGGCGCTGGGCGAGGTCGACCCCGTCTACGGGTGGAACTGCACCGTCGCCGACGACCAGGGCGGCCTCGAGGTGGTCGAGCTCGACTCCGACGTCTTCAAGCAGGGGCAGGGCGGCGTGTACCGCTACGGGCCCACCGACCGCGACCCGGTGTCGATGCGCCGCTACTCGAGCCTCACCGACGACGACGTGGTGGTGGGCTCGTCGTACACGCGCAACGTCGACGACAGCATCGTGCTGAACCTCGCCGGCCAGCGCGTGGTGCCGCAGCGCTTCTGGTCGGGCTTCTTCTTCCGCAGCCGCCGGGTGATGGACAACGTGACGCGTCGCCTCTCGGCCCGGCAGGCGCCCGTCGACGTCGAGTGGCTCAAGGGCGTGCTCGTCGAGCCCGAGGTCGTCGACCGCAGCGACAGCATGAACGCGGTGGTGCTCGACCTGAAGGGGCGGGTGGTGCACTCGGCGATGGGCACCGTGCCGGCGACGAACTCGCCCTTCGTGGCGACCGAGGTGCGGCGATGAAGCGGCTCGTCGTGGTGCTGGCGGCCGTCGTCGCCCTGCCGGCCTTCGCGCTCGAGACGCAGGTGTTGCCACAGGGCGCCATCTCGCTCGACCTCGCGTACCTGCGCACCTCGCTCGACAAGCAGTGGGGCGGCGACCGCCGCGCGATGTCGCTCATCGACGACATTCCGCGCTACGAGCCCGGTGGCGGCCTGCAGGGCATCTTGCGCGCCAGGCCCATCGCCGAGTTCGACTTCCTCCTCGTGCAGGCGCTCTACGGGGTGACCGACTCGTTGTCGGTGGGCGTCAACGTGCCGATTCTCATGCGGTCGACCATCGCCACCAACATCGCGTGGGAGCCCGGTGACTACCAGCCGCAGCTCGGCCGCGCGTACTCGCTCGAGGACTTCTGGTCGTGGGCGCAGTCGATGGGGCAGGGCCGCGTGCCCGACCGCGCCGTCGACACCCGCTTCCGGCTCGCCGACATCGTGCTGGGCGCCAAGTACCTCTTGCCCCGCTTCGAGTGGATGAAGACGCACCACGTGCGCTGGTCGACGCAGCTCAACGTGGCGCTCCCCACCGGCACCAACGCCGACCCCGAAGAGGCCGTGTCGGTCGGCACCAACCTGTGGGAGCTGCACGCCGCCGGCGACGTCGAGCTGCACCTCGCCGCCGACAAGCACTTCTTCGTCGACGAGCACGGCGTCTACCGGCTCAACGTGGGCGCCGACGTCTTCTACGCCTTCTTCCGGCCCCGCCAGTACCAGGGCGGCCGGGGCCTCAAGAACCCGCTCCTCAACAACAACGCCTTCTACGTGGGCGACACCTATTGGATCGACCCGGGCGACTGGCTCGCGGGCACGGTGAGCGTCGACGTGGTGCCCTTCATCGGGCCGACGCGCGCGTCGATCGTCTCGGGCCAGAGCCTCGAGAAGGCGCAGGCGCTCCCGCCGCTGCTGACGCTCAACGCGAGCTTCACCTACGTCGCCACGGCGCAGAGCGACTGGCAGTCGAACAGCGCCCTGTGGGACTGGGACCGCGAGAAGATGTGGCAGCCCGGAGAGAAGAACATCTTCCGCTTCACCGGCACCGTGAGCCTCTTGCGCCTCGGCCTTCCCGTGCAGCTCTACGCGTCGTACCGCTCGCAAGACATTCTTCCCGGCCGCTTCACACGCCCGGCCAACGTCTTCACCGCCGGCGTGCGCGCCGTCGCGAAGTTCTGGTGATGCCCATGCGCCGCCTCGTCGTCTCCCTCGCGCTCGTCGCGCTCTCGTCGGGCTGTGCCCTCACCTCGCTCGTCGGGTACCGGCTGTTCCCCGACGCACCGAAGGACCGTCAGGGCGAGACGCTGCAGGTGCCCGGGTTGTCGGCGCCGGTGTCGGTCACCTTCGACGCGCAGGGCGTGCCGCACGTGCAGGCGACGACGCTCGTCGACCTCGCCCGCGCCACCGGCTTCGTGCAGGGCCGCGCCCGCTTCTTCCAGATGGACATGATGCGGCGCCTCGCGCGGGGCCGCGTGTCCGAGGTGGTGGGCGAGCAGCCGCTCGTCTCGTCCACCACCGTCGAGTACGACAAGACGATGCGCGGGTGGGACATCGAGGGCCGCGCCGAGGCCGACTTCGCCCGCCTGTCGCCGGAGCAGCGCGCCCTCCTCGAGGCCTTCAGCGAGGGCGTCAACGCGGCGCGGGTGACGTGGCCGCCGCTCGAGTACCGGCTGCTGCGCATCGACTCCGAGCCGTGGCGCCCGTCGGACTCGTTGGCCGTCGGCGTGCTGAACGTCTGGAGCGTCACCCACAACTACCAGCAGGAGCTCGCCCGGCTCCTCTTCGCCATGCACCAGGGCGTCGACCGCATGGAGCGCCTGTACCCGAACGAGCCGGTGCGCGGCGGCCGCAGCATCACCACCACCTCGTCGCCGGCTCCATTGCCACCCGCGGTCGCCGACGAGCTCGCGAGCCTCTTTCCCGTGCGCTTCGGCGCGCCCCAGGCGGTGACGACGGGCCCGTCTTCGATGGTGGTCGAGGGAGCGTCGAACGCCTGGGTGGTGTCGGGCGCACGCACGGTGTCGGGCAAGCCGCTGGTGGCGAACGACCCGCACCTCGCGCACTTCCTGCCGGGCCTTCTCGTGCAGCAACACCTCGAGGCGCCTGGCCTCGACGTCATCGGCGTCACGGTGCCCGGCGTGCCCTGGGTGCTGTCGGGCCACAACGCGAAGGTGGCCTGGGGCATGACGTCGACGATGAGCGACGTCATCGACCTCGTCATCGAGCGCGAGGCCGCTGGCCGCCCGGGCTTCGTGGACAACGAGCGCCAGCCCTGCCCGCTCACCACGCGCACCGAGGTGCTGCGCGTGCGCGACGGGAGCGAGCTGCTCGAGCGCCAGGTGACCTTCCGCGCCACGTGCAACGGCCCGCTGGTGAACGACCTGCTGCCGCAGCTGTTTCCGCCAGGGGCCCCGCTGGTGGCCATTCGGTGGAAGGTGTCGGGCCTCGAGCGCGCGATGGAGGCGCTCTTGCGCATGGACCAGGCCGCGAGCGTCGAGGCCTTCGGTGACGCGGTCGCCCAGCTGCCCTCGACGTGGAACACGTGGACCGTGGCCGACGTCGACGGCCACATCGGCCAGTTCCTGTCGGGCCAGGTGCCGGTCCGGCCGCACCACCGCGGCACCTTCCCCGTGCCCGGGTGGGTGGCGAAGTACGAGTGGGCCGACTTCGTGGTGGGCCGGCAGCTCCCGCATGCCGTCGACCCGCCCACGGGCGCGCTGGCGCACGCGAACAACCTCATGGCCGAGCCGGGCGCGTCGGAGTTCGCCCGCGCCCAGGTGGACTCGGCGCCGGCCTTTCGGCACCAGCGCATCGGCGAGCTGCTCGACGCCACCACGAAGCATGACGTCGCTTCGTTCCGCGCCATGCTCGCCGACACCACCTCGCTGCGCGCGCGCACGGTGTGGCCCTTCGTGCGGGCCGCGCTCGCGCCAGGCGCGGCCGCCACCGACACCGAGCGCACGGCCCTGGCGCGCCTGTCGAGCTGGGACTTCGATGCCCGGGCCGATGGGCCCGAGGCCGCCATCTTCTTCCTCACCTACCGCCACGCCGTCGTCGCCGCGGTCGAAGACGAGCTGCCGGCACCGGCGGTGAAGTTCTTCCTCGCCCAGCGGTACTCGACCAACACCGCCGACCAGTGGTTCGAAGACGACGGCCACCCCGTGTGGGACGACCGCACGACGCCTGCTCTCGAGCGGCGGGACGAGGTGGTGCGGCGGGCCTTCTCGAGGGCCGTGCGCGAGCTCTCGGAGGGGCAGGGCGCCGAGGTGTCGCGCTGGCGCTGGGGCGCGCTCCACCGGCACCGCCCGATGCATGCCTTCGGCGGCAAGGCCGTGCTCGACGGGCTCGTCAACCTGCCTGCCTTCGAGGCGGGCGGCGAGCTCGACTCGGTGTGGAAGACGCACTTCGACCTCGGCAACGAGCAGGCGCCCTTCAAGGTGGTGGCCGGGCCCGTGTACCGCAGCGTGGTCGACCTCTCGGACCTGGCGCATGGGTGGTGGGTCGTCGACACCGGCGCGAGCGGCTGGCCGGCGTCGGCGCACTATGGCGACCAGTACGAGGCGTGGAAGCGGGGCGAGCTGGTGCCGATGCTGTTCGACGTCGCCGAGGTGCGCCGCGGGGTGCACGGCACGATGACGCTGACCCCCTGACGGGCCCGTGCTCCCGGGCGGTGCTGCTGCGTCGAGGCGGAGCTTTCCACGGGTCCTCGCGGCCGCGAGGCCTCGGCTGGCCCGGGCCAACGGCGCCAGCCGTGGCATTCTGTGGACCGAGAGGAGCTGCCTCGATGACGTCGTCGAACGTGCCACCGTCGCGGTGCCCCTGCGGGCGCGACGTCTACGCGCGCTGCTGTGGGCCCCTGCACGACCGAAGCGCCCCGGCCGAGACGGCCGAAGCCTTGATGCGCTCCCGCTACAGCGCCTTCGTGCTGGGCCGCGGCGACTATCTCGTCGAGACCAGCACCAGCGCCCCGCGCCCTGGTCAGGCCGACGAGCTGGGCGCCTGGGGCCGCTCGGTGGGCTGGGTCGGCTTGACCGTCGAGGCCGTCGAGCAGGGCGGGCCAGACGACCGCGATGGCGTCGTTCGGTTCACGGCCCGGTACGTGGAAGGTGGCGCGCTCTTCGCGCTCTCGGAGCGCTCCGCCTTCACGCGCGTCGACGGCCGGTGGCGCTACGTCGAAGGTGACGTCGAGGAGAAGCGTCAGAGGCTGGGCCGAAACGAGCCGTGCCCGTGCGGCAGCGGGCGCAAGGTCAAGCAGTGCCACGCGTGACGAGCCTCGCGTTTCGCGAGTTCCTCGACGCGAACAACACCGGCGGGCTCGAGGGGCTCTGGCGCCGGGCGACGCTGGACGAGCGGAGAACGCTCCTCGCGGCGGTCGACGAGGGCGACGTTCGGTCCGAGGCGCACCAGGTGCTTCGGGCCCTGGCCGAGCCCGGGGCCCCGCTCGACGTTCGTCTTCGCCACGTCGAGCTCGGCCTCGAGGCCTTGTCCGATCTCGCCTCGACCGCCTCGGCCGATCGCCCGAAGCGGCTGGCCCGGTGGGCCCGGGAGCCGGTGGTGCGCGAGGCGCTGCTGGTGGCGGCGGCGCAGCGGGGGGCGCTCGCCTCGCCGGAGCTCGTCGACTGGCTCGCGAGCGTCGACGACGAGGGCCTGGCCGACGCTCTCATTCCCATCTTCCTCCTGGCGGTCGAGCACCGCGACGGCGCGCGCCTGGCTCAGCTGGCGCGGTGGGCCGCTGGGCGGCCCCGGTGGTCGGGCCTGGTCGCTCGCGCCGAAGCCCTCAAGGCAACCAGCCGCGCCGAGTGGAGCGCCTTCCTCGAGGCCATCGGGCTTTCCGGCACGACGCCCTTCACCGCGACGTGTCGGTTCCACGCGATGGAGCCGGCCATCGTCCTCGAGATCGACCCACGGCGGCTCAACTGGTTCAGCCTTGGCTGGGGCGACGCCAGGGTCGACGCCGCGGGCACCGGCTGGAGCGCACTCGCCGTGCTCCCCCGGGGGCCGCTGGCGTCACTGCCCCGCGCGATCCACGGTGCGATGCGCGCGCGCGGCCTGGCCGGGGACCCCGTGGTGCAGTGCTCGGGTGACGCCACGCTGCGCGAGCACCTCGAGCGCTGGTGCTCGGCTACTTGAGGCGTTTCAGGGCCTCGCCGGCTTCGGCCACGTCGAACTTCTGGGCCTGCTCGTAGGCCTTGCGGGCGTCGTCCTTCTTGCCCTGGTCCTCGTAGAGCTCACCCAACGACAGCCACGCCTGCCCGAAGCCCGGGTCGACGCGCGTGGCGGCCTTGAACGACTCCTCGGCCTTCGCCTTCTCGCCCTGGGTGAAGAGGCACTGGCCCCGGTAGTGGAGCGCCAGCGCGTGCCGGTCGTCGGTGGTGAGGATCTCGTTCATGGTGGTGACGCACCGGCTGGCGTTGTTCGACGGATCGCCACGGAACAGGAGGAAGCCCAGCTCGGCGCGCGCGTCGAGCAACGACGGGTTGACCTGCACGGCCTTCTCGAGCGGCTCGAGCGCCTCGTTCGGCCGCTGCATGCGCGACTTCATCAGGCCGAAGCGCATGAGCGCCTGCCCATCGTTCGGGTCGGCTGCCATCAGCTCCTTCAGCGAGGCCTCGGCGTCGGCGAAGCGGCCCTGTGCGGTGAGCAGATCGATGAGCCCCAGCCTGGCGGCGCGGTTCTGCGGTTCCTCTTTCAGCACGTCGCGGTACAGGGGCTCGGCCTGCTTCGCCACGCGCTTCTTCGTGTAGGCGCGCGCGAGATCGAGCCGCGCATCGGTGCCAGGCTCGAGCTCGAGCCGCTTCTGGAACTGCTCCACCGCGCCGTCGTAGTTCTGCTGGGCGAGCAGGGCCTCACCCAGCGCCAGCCGCGCCGAGCCGTCCCTGGGCATCTTGTCGACGGCCTGCTTGAGCGTGTTGACGGCCTCGTCCACCTTGCCCATCTGCAGGTAGGCGAGGGCGAGGCCGCGGTACGCGTCGGTGGTGCGGCGCATGTCGTTGCGCTTGAGGAGCGCCTTGAAGCCCGAGTCGGCCTTGTCCTGCGCCTCGGTCATCTCGATGGCCTTCTTGAAGGCCTCGACCGCGCGGTCGCGCTTGCCCTGCTTGAGGTACAGCGTACCGAGCTGCACGTAGGGCCCCGTCGAGGCCGGCTCGAGCTTGAGCGCGGCCTCGAAGGCCCTGGTCGCTTCGTTGGGCTTGTTGAGCTTCATGAAGCTCATGCCGGTGTTGAAGAAGGCCTCGGCGAACGTCGGGTCGGCCTGGGTGGCCTTTCTGAAGTACTCGAGCGCCTTCTTGGTGTCGGCCATCGCGTCCCACGCGACGCCGAGGTTGTTGAGCGCCTGGGCGTGCCTGGGCGTGATGGCCAGGGTGCGCTCGAACTCCTTCACGGCGCTCGAGGCGTTGCCCTCGCGCATGAGGATGACGCCCAGGTTGTAGTGGGCCTCGGCGTCGTCGAGCGTGTCCTTCGAGACGGCGACCAGAATCTCCTTGGCCTCGCCGAACAGGCCCTTCTCGGCGAGCGCCTTGCCCAGGTTGACGCGCGCGGCCGTCAGCTCCGAATCGAGCTCGAGGGCCTTGCGGTACCCGGCGATGGCCTCGTCGAGCCGTGAGGCCTTCTGGAGCGACTCGGCGAGGTTGAAGCGCAGGCTGGCGTCGGTGGGGGCCAGCTCGACGGCCTTGCCGTAGTGCTCGATGGCCACCGTGGCCTCGTCCTGCGAGCGGGCCAGGGCACCGCGCTCGGCGCGCAGGGTGGGCTCGTCGGGCTGCGCGAGAATGGCCTTGTCGAGCAGCTCCTTCGCCTTCGCCGTCTCGTTGGCGCCGCGGTAGGCGCGGGCCAGGAGCAGCTTGCCGTCGAGCGACTCGGCGTCCTTCTGCACCAGCTGCTCGAGCGCCTTGATGGCGCGCTTGAAGTCGTTGAGGGCCAGGTGGGCGAGGCCCAGCCGGTACAGCGCCTCGGTGTCGTCGGGGCTGCGCTCGATCGCGGCGCTCTCGACGGCGATGGTGCGCTTGAGGGCCTCGGGGTCGGCCTTCTGACCGAGCGTGAGGGCGAGCGCGACGGCGGTGAGCATCATGGGTGTGGGGCCCTCACTCGACGAACGGAGACGCGCGCGCGTCGAAGGTCTTCTTCGCCAGGGCCGCCCGGGCCTTCTCCCACTCGGCCCGCACCCCCTCGGCTTCGGTGTTGGTCTCCTTCAGCTTTTCCTTGAGCGCCGTGTACTCGGCGTCGCAGTCGGCCACCTGCTGCTTGAACCGCGCGGGGTCGTAGTCCTCGCTCCCCTCGAGCTTCGCCTTGCGCGCCGCCGCCAGCCGCGTCTCTTCGTAGCGCGCCATCGCGCAGGTGAGCGCCTGGTCGGCGAGCGTCTCTTCGCGCACGTTCACCCGCTGACGCGCGCGCAGCCACTCGACGCGCGCGTCGGCCTCGAGCACCGCCAGCTCGGCCACCTCGCGCGAGAGCTGATCCTGCGCGGCGCTCACCTCACTCTTCGCCGCCGAGTAGCGGTCCTTCGCGCGGCGGATCTGATCGCGCGTGCGGTTCACCTCGGCCCGGGCCTCGTCGAGCCGGTCGACGGCGAGGGCGAGGTCGTTCTCGCTCTCGAGCAGCTCGATCTTCGCCTCGTACGGCAGCTTGTCGAGGATCGTCTGGGGAATGCGCTTGATGCCGCAGCCCAGACAGAGGGCGAGGGCCGCGAAGAGGAACGGAGTTCTCATGGGGGAATCACCTTGGCGGAAAAGCGACCGAACACCGTTCGGCCCGACGCGACTTCGATGCCGTTCTCGAACGTGAGGTTGAACTCGCCGTTCACCGTGTTCATCGTCTCGTTGTTGGGCGCGCGGTCGAAGAAGAGGCTCCCCACCCGCAGCGGCGGGAACGAGCGGCGTGGATCGTTGAGCACGTTGCGCGCCAGCGTGGTGCGCGGCAGGCCGTTCGCGTCGAGGAAGGTCAGGTCGATGCGTTGATTGTCGGGCGGCGTGTCGCCCTGGAGCTCGTACCCGAGCTGCAGCACGAAGTCCTCGCTCGCCCCGGCCATCACCATGCCGCCGTCGGGCAGCGTGCTGTCACCGAGCGGCCGCGTGCGCACGAAGTCGAGCGAGAGCGAGCCATCGTTGCGGCCCTCGGTCGGGGGCACGTAGCGAATGCGCGCCTCGTCGTAGCCGAGGTTCATCAGCTGCCCCAGGCTGCCCTCGAGCACGAAGCGGGGCGGCGCGGGCTCGCCCGGACGGGGGCCACACGCGCCCCCCAGCACGCCGACCAGCCCCGCGACCACCATCGAGGTTCCCCGCGTCGTCATCACTTGCAGCTCTTCCACTCCGGGTCGACGTCGGGGCCGGTGAGCGCGCCCACGTCCTTCAGCACGCTCGTCTCGCGCTTGGCGCCCTCGACGTCGAGGAAGCGGCACCGCAGGGCGGCCAGGTTGGCGCGCGCCTTGTCGAACGTCGGGTCGGCCTCGAGCGCACGGCCGTACTCGGCGCGCGCGGCGTTGGCGTCACCGTTGAGCAGGAACGCATACCCCAGCGCCGAGTGGACCGAGGCCCGCGCCTCGTCGATCTCGAGCGCGCGGTTCAGGTTGAGAATGGCGTTGTTCACCTGGCCGGCGCCGAGGAACGCCAGGCCCACCGCTTCGAAGTCGGCGGCGTTCTGGGTGGCCTCGGCCTTCTTCTGCAGCTCCTCGACGTTGACGGGCCGCTCCGCGGGAGGCCCCTTCAGCGGCGAGGCCGCCTCGTCGATCTTCTTCCGGCAGCCCACCACGGCCGCGCTGAACACCTCGAGGGACTCGGCGCGATCGAGGCACGTCTGGTAGGTCTGATCGGCCTGCTGCTTCAGCGGGTCGACCTGCTGCTTCACCGCCGCCCGGAACTCTTCGATCTCGTTCGGCTTGAGGCCAGCGGGTGGAGGCGTCGCCTCGACGGCCTCGGCGATGTTCTGCAGCGAGTTCGCGATGCGCCACAGCGACGCCACGGCCCACTCGGCGGAGCCGAGCGACGCGGCCTGCTGGTACAGCCCCTGGAGTTGCTGCAGCTGGGCCACCTTGTCTTCGATCTTGTCGTTCGGAATGGCCTTGAACTGCCGGTACAGCATCTCGGCGAGGTACCAGATGGCCTTCGCGGCGTCGTCACCGGCCGCGTTCGGTGAGTTCGTCACCGTCTGCATCATCGCCACCAGCGGCTCGACCTTCTCGCCCGGCGTGCTCGCCGCCACCTCGCAGATGATGGCCGCCGCGGCCGTGTTGGCCTTGTCGATCTTCATCACCTGCTCGGCGGTCGCGCGGGCCTTGCCGCTCGCCTTCATCTTCATGTGCGTCTGCGCGAGGAGCACGAGCACCTCGACCTTGCGGGCGCCGGCCTGGTCGATGGTCTGCTCGAGCACCTTGATGGCGCCCGGCATGTCGCCCATCGCCATGCGCAGCCGCGCCGACGAGATGAGCGAGTCGAGGCCCGTCGAGTCGCCGGCGAACATCTTGCCCATCTGCTCGAAGTACGCGGCCGCGTCCTGGAAGCGGCCCGCCTCGGCGGCGTGACGGCCCAGGGTGATCATCACGTCCGAGAGGAACTGCGACTTCGCGTACTCCTTGATGAAGCGCTCGCCGATCTCCTTCTCCTTGCGCAGGTCGCGCTTCTCACGCGCCGCCACGAAGGCGCCGTAGAGGGCCTTCTCGCCGATCTCCTGCCCCTTGTTCTCGTCGGCCACCTTCAGCAGGCCGGTGATGACGTCGCCCGTCTCCTCCGACGACTTGAGGGCGAGCTCGCCGAGCGCGTCGGCCTTCGACTGGTTGAGGATCTTCGAGACGTCGGCCTTGAAGGCGGCCGGCAGGTTCGCGGCGAGGTAGGCCTTGCCGTACTCCTCGATGGCCTTGAAGTCATTGAGCTGGCGGAGCGAGTCGAACGAGAGGTTGCCCGCCACCACCGCGTCCTTGTGATCCGGGTGCGAGAGGGCGAACTGCTGGAACAGCTCGGCCGACTTCTTGTAGTCGCCGTCTTCGTAGTAGGCGCGCGCGATGTTGAACTTCACCTCGAGCGCGTGCTCGTTCTTCGGGTAGCGGCCGATGAACTGGGCGCCGAGCAGCTTGAGCGCCTGGCGGGCATCGGCCACCTCGAAGGCGGTGAGCCGCTCGACCTCGCCAGGCTTGAGCGCCGAGAAGTGCGAGAGCAGGGCGCCGTAGAGCGCCTCGTCGTGCGACTTGGTGTCCGAGAGCGTGCGCTGCGAGGCAGGGCCGGTGTTCGCCACCGTGGCCACGGCCGCGAGCTTGGCGTCCTTGGGCGTGTCCTTGGCGGGCGGGGGCTTCGGCGCTTCCTTCGGCGTCGCCTCCTTCGCCACGTCGACGGTGTCCTTCGAGGCGTCGGCCTTCTTCTCGCTGGCCTTCGGGTCCTTCGAGTCGAGGTAGGTGGCGAGCTCTTCGAACTGCCGCGCGGACTCGACGTAGCGCTTGGCCGCGAAGAGGGCGTCGGCGCGGTTCTGCATGATGATCGTCGCGTACTGCCTGGGGCGGAACAGGCCGAGGTACTTCTCGTAGGCCGCCGCGGCCTCGATGTAGAGCGGCTTGTCTTCCTTCTTCTGCGCCTGCACGTGCACCGACGTCGACAGGTCGCGCGCCATCTCTTCCAGCTCGGCCAGCGTCCTCTTGCGCGTCACCTCGTCCTTCGTGGGGTCGAGCTTCACCTGCACCGCCGCCCGCACCAGGAAGTTCACGTCTTCGGGCTTGGGCTGCACCTTGCCCCTGGCGGCCTTGAGCGAGTCGTACAGCTTGCCGACGCGTTCGACCTCGAGCTCCGGGTCGGGCTGAATCTCGAGCAGCTTGCGCAGCGCGGGAATCGCGAACTCGTACTGCTGCTTGATGAAGTAGCGGTTCGACAGCTTGTCGAGCGCGAGCGCGAAGGTGGCGCGCGACTCGGACAGCTT
>JALOQF010000480.1 GCA_025459425.1 Myxococcaceae bacterium
CGAAGTCGAAGCCGAAGGAAGCCCCGAAAGAGCCGCCGAAGGACACGCCGAAAGAGGCTCCGAAAGAGGTCCCCTCGGCCCCGACGGGACGTCGCGGGGCCCCGCGCTCGATTTACTTCGTCATGGTCGACCGCTTCGCCAACGGCTCGCGCGCCAACGACGGCGACGCCGACCCCGCCGATCCACAGGCGTTTCATGGAGGCGATCTCGCGGGCCTGCGCGGCCGCCTCGACTGGCTGCAGTCGATGGGCATCGACACCGTCTGGCTGTCGCCGGTGTTCCGCATGCGCACGCAGAAGTGGCACGGTTACGGCGCCTTCCACGGCTACTGGACGTACGATCTGAACGAGGTCGAGCCCCGGCTCGGCACCGAGGGCGAGCTGCTGGCGCTGTCGGACGAGCTGCACCGCCGCGGCATGAAGCTCGTGCTCGATCTCGTGCTGAACCACGTCGGGCCCGAGGCGCCCCTGGTGCGCGAGCGGCCCGAGTGGTTCCACCGCAAGGGCGGCGTCACCGACTGGAACGACGCCGTGCAGCTCACCACCCACGACGTGCACGGGCTCCCCGATCTCGCGACCGAGCGGGCCGACGTCGCCAGGCACCTGGTCGACGCCTCGCGGAGGTGGCTTCGAGCGCGCCCGGCTTGACGGGTTCCGTCTCGACGCGGTGAAGCACGTGCCGCTCGACTTCTGGGCGGCCTGGGCGAGGGACACCCGCCGTGGCTTCGAGGGCGTGACGCTGCTCGGAGAGATGCTCGACGGCGACCCCTCGGTGGTGTCGGCGGCGTGGCGCGATGGCGGCTTCACCGCGATGTTCGACTTCCCGCTCGGCTTCGCGATGAACGACGTGTTCTGCCGCGGAGAGCGCCCCACGAAGCTCGCGGCGGTGCTCGCGAACGATCGTCGCTACCCGGACCCGTCGCAGCTGGTGACGCTGCTCGACAACCACGATCTCCCGCGGGTGATGAGCGCGTGCAGGAACGACGTCGGCCGCGTGCGCCAGGCGCTGGGCTTCATGGTGGCCATGCGCGGCATTCCGTCCGTCACCTGGGGCACCGAGGTCGGGCTCGAGGGCGCGAAGGAGCCCGACAACCGCAAGTCGATGGTCTTCGCACCCCACGTCTTGAAGGACGACCTCACGTTCTGGCTCGCCGCGCGCCGCCAGCACCCGGCGCTCTCCGACGGCGTGCCAGTGGTGCTCTCGGCGTCCAGCGAGGGCGTGGTGGTGGGCCGGGTGAGCCCGTCGCAGCTCGCCGTGGTGGTGGTGGGGCGGGGTGGAGTGCGGCCGCGGGTGGAAGGAGCCCCGTGGGACGCCGCCTCGCTCGAGCTGGTGCCGCCGTCGCCGGTCGGTCGCTCCGACCTGGGCGTCTTCGTCTCTGACGTGCGACCCGGTGCGTGGGAATCGCTCTTTCGCGAGGCCGACACCCAGTGGCGGCGCGCGGCGAAGCGGAAGACGATCACCTTCGAGGGCCCCTCCGACACCCTGGTGGTGGGCAGCGGCCCCGAGCTCGGCGACTGGAACCCCGCGCGCGCCCGCCCGCTGCCGGTGACGCTCGAGCTGCCCGAGGGCGCGGTGTTCGAGTTCAAGGCGGTGCGACGGGCCGGCGTGACGACGAGCTGGGCCGAGGGAGACAACGGCGTGCTCTTCGTCGAGCCGACGGGGCCGGCGAAGGTGGTGGTGCCGGCCCGCTTCCAACGTCGGTAGGGTTCATCGGCCCGGGCCATGCCCGACGTCCTCGCGAGGCTCGACGCTCGTCCTTCGCGGGACCGTGTGACGGAGTCCGCGCGGAGGCTCCCGAGGCGCAGCTCGCGCACTGAACAGGAGTGCCGAGACGTGCGACCTGCGGAGCGCTCGGTGCTGGTGGCGGGCTTCCGCGCGGCGAGCGGCGACTACGTCATCACCATCGACTCGGACTCGGAGATCGATCCGCGCACGGTGCACGAAACGGTGACGCCCTCCCCGGCGGACCCGAAGGGCGACCTGGTGCGGGTGTCGCGCGAGCGCCTTGACGCCTGAGCTCCGTTGCGGTCGTGCCTCATGCCGTCCCGAGGCATCGAGTGGGGCCCCAGGGACCGCCACCGCCTCACGGGCCCTTGTCGATGAGCCCCGTGGCCGCGTTCGCGCAGGGTGAGGAGGTCGTCGACGACTCGTCTCTCCCAGGACGAAACCGAAGCTCTGGCCGTCACGCCGTTGGTGGCCCGGCCGAGGTGGGCGCAGGCCCAGCCCAAAGAGGGTGCGCCGTGGCGCACCAGAGGAGCCGCACGACTCGCTTGCAGCTGTCGGACCTCGACGCGACGCACCGTCCAATCAGTAGGCGATGCCGGCGGGAGCGGCCTGCACGGCGACCGACTCCATCACCGTGTCGTCGAAGCTGGTCTTCGTCTTCTTCGCGTTGGCGCTGATCCACGCGTCGCGCTTCTTCGCCGTCTCGACGATGCGGGCCTCGAGCGCCTGCTTCTCCTTCGCCTGCTCGGAGACGAAGGCGGCGCGCTTCGAGGCGTCCATGCCGCGCAGGCGCTCCGGCAGCTCGTCTTCCTTCAGCTGCGCCAGCTTCGTCGGGTCGGCGGTGAGATCGACGGCCTCGCCGAAGTCGCCTGCGAGGCCGCCACCGCCCGCCTTCGTCGGCGCCGTCTTGGCGTTGTACGAGAGCCGGTCCGACGCCACGCTGGGCGCCATCGCCTTCATGTCGGCGAGCTTGCCCTCGGCGCTCCGGCGGCTCGGCGCCTTGCCGCCGACCAGGGTCTTCGAGGCCAGCTCTGCGTTCATCTTCGCCAGCTCGTCGTCGAAGGGCGTCGCCGCGGCCACCATGCCGCCGCTCTGCTCGAGCGTGATGAAGCTCCCGTCGGCCAGCGCTGCGACCTGCTTGAAGGCGATGGCCGTCGTCTCGTCGGCGCCACACCGAATGGTGTTCACGACGATGCCCTTCGCGATGGCGTTCTTCGCCCAGGCCGCGAGGTTCCACTCGTCGCGGTAGTCGTCGTGCGCGGGCGCGTCACCGACGAGGAAGATGAGCTTCGCGGCCTTCCCCTCGGTGGTCCACGACATGAACTTCACCGCCTCGCCGAGGCCCTGGCCCACGTGCTCGGGGCCGTCGCCACCGCCTTCGGCCTGCAGACCGCGCAGGTTCGTGTACACGGCGTCGAGATCGTTCGTGAGATCGAACCGCTTCGTCACGTACGCGTCGCCCCGGTCGCGGAAGGCCACCAGGCCCACCCGGATGTCTGGCGTCGGCTGACCAGAGGCCATGCGCGAGGCGATCGACCAGATCTTCTGCTTCGCGCCCTCGATCAGCCCCGACATCGACGAGGTGGTGTCGAGCACGAAGACGACGTCGAGCTTCGGCCGCGAGACCGGCCGCGCCTTCTGGGCTGGGGTGTCAGCCGCGAGGGCGGCGGTCGAGAGACACAGCACAGACGTGACGGCCAACGACTGCGTGAAACGCTTCATCGGGGCTCCGGGGAGAGAGGGGGACCGGGCGTTCAACGGGCTGGCGCTCGCGCGGATCTGAGTCGTCGTTGTCGCGCCGCGTCATTTGTGTTGACTGGGAAATCAACGGTCCGTACAGACCGGAGCGATCGCGATCGTCGCGTCACCTCACCAAGGAGGATGCATGGCGAAGGCAGCATCGAACGGCCACCGGCGGGTGGCGATCGTGAACGGCCTGCGGACCCCGTTCGTGAAGGCAGCCACGGTGTTCTCGGAGCTGACGGCGCTCGACCTCGGACGCCTCGTCGTCTCGGAGCTCGTGCAGCGCTCCGAGCTCGATCCCAACGAGATCGACTCGGTCGTCTTCGGCCAGGTGATCCCCGGCATGACGGCGGCGTCGATCGCGCGCGAGGTGGTGCTGACGTCGGGCCTGCCGCGGAAGATCGAGGCCTACACGGTGGCGCGTGCGTGCGCGACGAGCGTGCAGGCGATGGTGAACGCGGGCATGGCGATCGCGCTCGGGCAGTCCGAGGTGGCCATCGCCGGCGGCACCGAGTCGATGAGCGACCCGCCGATCTTCACCAGCCGCCCGCTGGCGCACGCGCTCGCCGAGTCCTCTCGTGCACGAACGCTGCCCGCGCGGCTCAAGCCGTTCCAGCGGCTGGCCCCGAAGGATCTGCTGCCGGTGCCTCCGGCCATCGCCGAGTACACGACGGGGTTGTCGATGGGTGAGTCGGCCGAGAAGATGGCGAAAGAGAACGGCATCTCGCGCAGGGAGCAGGACGAGATCGCGCTCGCCTCGCACCTGAACGCGGCGAAGGCATGGAAGGCGGGGCACTTCGACGCCGAGGTGATGCACGTGCCGGTGCCGCCGAAGTACGCGAAGGTCGCCGACACCGACAACATCGTGCGGGCCGACTCGTCGCTCGAGGCGCTCGCGGCGCTCAAGCCGGTGTTCGATCGCAAGTACGGCACCGTGACCGCTGGCAACGCCTCGCCGCTGACCGACGGCGCCGCCGCGCTCCTGCTCATGAGCGAAGAGAAGGCGAAGGCGCTCGGCTACGAGCCGCTGGGCTTCTTGCGGGCGCACGCCTTCGCCGCGACCGATCCAGCCGATCAGCTCCTGCAGGGGCCGGCCTACGCCGCGCCCATCGCGCTCGACCGTGCGGGCATGACGCTGAAGGACATCGAGCTCGTCGAGATGCACGAGGCCTTCGCGGCGCAGGTGGCGTCGAACCTCCAGGCGCTCGCCTCGAAGTCGTTCGCCGAGAAGCTCGGTCGCAAGGCGCCGGTCGGCGAGGTCGATCGCACGCGGCTGAACGTGAACGGCGGCTCCATCGCGATCGGGCACCCGTTCGCCGCGACGGGCGCCCGCATCGTCCACCAGGCGCTTCGTGAGCTGAAGCGCCGCAACCTCGGCACCGCCCTCGTCACCGTCTGTGCGCAGGG
>JALOQF010000481.1 GCA_025459425.1 Myxococcaceae bacterium
GAGCGTGGCGCCGAGGTTGCGCACGCTCATGTCTTCGAGGCCGTGCTCGTCGATGAAGTCGAGCGCCGCCGCCGCGATGCGGTCGGGGTTGAGCGGCTCCTTCTTCTTCCGCTTGGGGAACTGTTTTCGGGCGGCCACGGCGTCGTGCACCGTAGACGCTCGTCGACGAAGTTCCAGCGACTTCCGCAGAAGGTGCAGTCCGAGCGGAACGAGGTCGCTCGGAGGGTGGAGCACGCGCGACGGTTACTGAACCACGACTGACCCGAGCACGCCCGAGCCGCTCGCCGTCAGCGTCACCTGGTACGAGCCCGCCATGAAGCGAGTGGTGTTGGTCGGCTGAATCGTGATGACGCCAGTCCCTGCCGGGACGACGCCCAGGACGCTCGCTGGAATCATGCCGGTGCCGGCGCTCGCGGGGAACGTGCAGAAGAACGTGCCGAGCCGGTTCGCTGCCGTGTCGTTCACCGACACGTTGACGACCACCGTGCTCGTGCCGCCGCCCGTCCAGCTCACCACAAGCGGCATCGTCTTGTTGATGGCCGGGCAGCTCGAGAGGGGACAGTCAGGTGCGGTGACGTTCAGGTCGGTCGGAGCGGCGACGGTCTGCGAGAACGCGGGCACGGCGGCGCCCGTCGCGGCCACGGTGAGCGTCTCTCCGCCACCCCACAGCTGACTCATGAAGGTGCGGCTGTAGGTCCCCATGGCACCCGGAGCCAGCGTGACGCCGCCATCGACACGCGTTCCAGCGACCGACAGCATTCCGGCGGAGTCGAGGGTCGAGGTGGTGCCGGCGTCAGCACCGCCGCCCATGGCGAAGTCGCACACCGTCGTCGTGCAGTTCGACACCGTGCTCTCGACGCACGGGCTGGCGCCGGCAGGGCCGCTCACGCTGGTGAAGCTCCCGGAGATGGAGCCCGACGAAATCGTCATGCCCGCCACCATGAAGGATGACTGCGTGAGCGTGATGGTGCCGCTGCGCAGGGTCGTCGAGGCCTGCCCTCCAGCCGAGCCGCCAGCCGCGCCACCCGCGGAGCCTCCAGCTGCGCCGCCCGCCATCCCACCCCCCGATGCTCCGGCGGCGCCCCCAGCAGCACCACCACCGCCCGCGCTCCCAGCGTCCGGCATGCTCATCGCGCCGCACCCCGTCACCAGCACTGCGGCACACCACACCACCACTCGATTCAAGCCGTTCATCGTCCCTCCCCGTGTTGGGCCACCCGAGTCAGCGCGGAGCCTGATGCCCGCTCGCGACGGCCGCGTGCGAGCTCAGCTGTCGCGACAGACGTCATCCCCGTCAAGACGAACGCAGGGCAGCGGTGTCGCATCACGCGTCGATGCGTGCGTCGTGGTCTCAGGCACGTCGTTGCTGCAACCGTCGCATGGCCTCGGCCAGCTCGACGCCATGGAACTTCTGCACGTCGTGTTTCCCGTCGGCGAAGGTGAGGTGCGTCCAGTCGGGGCGGGCGCGCGCGAGCTCGTGGTGGAAGCGGCTGGGCACCAGGTCGTCGTCATCGGCCCAGGCCTGGAGCACCGGCTGGCGCACGGCGGCGATGTTCTGCCGGTGTCGCCCGAAGTCCGTGTGGGCCGCGTCGACGATGGTGCGCACGGCGCCCTCGTCGTGCATGTCGCGCAGCGAGAAGCCGAGCCGGCGGTAGGCGAAGCGCGCGACGCGGGTGAGCGGCTGCTGCAGCCCGGGGAGAAGAAACAGCCCCGCGAAGGCGCGCCACACGGCCTCCGGGTAGTGCGGCGTGGGCCCTGGCGTCGCCACCAGCGTCACCGTGCGAACCGCGCGCGCGTGGTGGGCCGCCACCTCGAGCGCGATGAGGCCGCCCATGCTGTGCCCGACGAGCGAGACGTCGTCGAGGCCCAGGCGCTCGAGCGCACGCGCCACCAGCTCACCCCGCGCCTGGAGCGTCAGCGGGCGCACCGGGCCCGGCAGCCGCGCCTCGCCGAAGCCCGGCAGCTCGAGGCGAATGAAGCGCGCCCACGAGAACACCGGCGTCGCCAGCCAGCGCCAGTGGTGGTGCGCCCCCGGGAGCCCCGACAGCGCGACGACGACGGGGCCCGAGCCTTCATCGGTGTACGAGAGGGTGACGCCGGGCAGCTCGAGGCGGTGGCGCGGCGGGTCTCTCGGGGTTTCGGGCTGCATGCGGCGGGCGCTGCCTACCACGTCGGGGGACTGTGGGCCCGACGGCGTCGTGGACCAGGCGCTCGACCGCCCGCACGTCGGCGGGCCCGTACCCGGCCGGCGTTGGACCGATGAACCCGTTTCGCGTGGCGCGCCCAGTCGCCGAGGCGAAGGACCCGGCCAGCAAGGCGCATCGACGCAGCCGCTCGCCCTGCCGGCGCGAAGGGCTCGACGCCCTCCGTCCGCACTTCGGCCGATGAAGCGGCTCCGGTTCCAGCCGTGCGCGCCGAGCACCCTTTCCCGTCTCGAGCGACGGTCGAGCCGCCAGCTCGTCTACGCGAGGCCCACGCCAGTCGACCGCCCGTCAAGGCCGCAACGACGAGAGGCTGCACGGGCGAGGCTTGCGGCTACAGTCGCGCCAACCGTGACGTCCCAGAAGGCGCAGCACCAGACGGTCTCGAAGGCCCTTGTTCGCCAGCGCGGCTTTTTTCGCCCGGGGCGGGGCCTTCAGGCGCGCGTCCGTCGAGTCGCTTCCCTCCGGCGAGAAGAGGTCGAGGCGATGTGGCAGCTCTTTTCGGTCTCGTACGCCGGCGCGCGGCGGGCCGACTTCGACCGGGACCTCTCCGAGAAGCACCACGTCATCGTGCTGAAGGACACCGCGGGAGCCGTGCAGGGCTTCTCGACGCTGCTGGCGCTCGAGAAGCCGGGCCAGTGGTGCGCCGTCTTCTCGGGAGACACCATCGTCGCCCCCGGCCACTGGGGCCAGACGGCGCTCCAGCGCGCCTTCATCTGGTACCTGATGGCCCAGCGCCTCAAGCGCGGCCTGCCCGTGTACTGGTTCCTCATCACCAAGGGGTACCGCACGTACCTGCTCCTGACGCGCTACTTCCCCACGCACTGGCCACGGCATGACGCGCCGACGCCAGCCTTCGAGGCCGGGCTGCTCGACGCCCTGTGCCGCGAGAAGTTCGGCCGCGCCTGGGACGCCGAGGCAGGCCTCTTGCGCTACGCCGGCCAGGACGTCAGCCGCCTCGCGGAAGACCTCGCCGACGTGCCCGCGCGCCTGCTGAAGGACCCCGACGTGGCCTTCTTCCTCGCGAAGAACCCGCGCTGGCGGGAAGGCGACGAGCTGTGCTGCCTCGCCGCGGCCGACGAACGCTTCGTCCAGAAGACGACGAAGACGTTCCTGTGAGAAGAGCCGCGCGATGGGTGTGCTCCGCGCTGCGCTGACGACGGGCCTCACGGCCGCCTGGGCGGCCTCGCGTCGGGCGTCCGTGCAGGCCTTCGACGAGGCGTCACGGGCGCCGCGGCGCGCGCAGGAAGCGTGGCTCGCGCGAGCGTTCGCCTCGCTCTCCGGCTCCGCGTATGGCCGCACGGTGGGCCTGTCTGGCGCGACGTCGCTCGACGACTTCCGACGACGTGCGCCCCTCGTGGGCTGGGACGACGTGGCACCCTTCGTCGACCGCCTCGCCCACGGTGAGGCCGACGCGCTCACCACCGAGCCCGTGCTCGTCTTCGAGCGCACCAGCGGCTCGACGGCGCAGCCCAAGCGCGTGCCGTACACCCGCGGCCTGCTCGACGACTTCTCGGCGGCGACGGGCCCCTGGCTCGACGACCTCTTCCGCCGTTTCCCGGCGCTGTTCCGCACCCGCCAGTACTGGAGCGTGTCCCCTGCCACGCGCGCGCCCGAGACGACGCCGTCGGGCGTGCGCGTCGGCTTCGAGGACGACACCGAGTACTTCGGGCCGGCGACGCGGCTGGCGATGAAGCAGCTCATGGTGGTGCCCGGTTCCATCGCGCGCGTGCGGGACGTCGACGCGTGGCGGCTCGAGACGCTCGTGCACCTCGTCGAGGCGAAGGACCTGGGCTTCGTCAGCGTGTGGAACCCGTCCTTCCTCACGCTGCTGCTCGAGGCGCTCTCGGCGCGGCGCGACGAGGTCTTCGCGCGCCTGACGCGCCCGCGCCGGCTCGAGGTCGAGCGGCTCTCGTCCCTGACGGCCGAGGCGCTGTGGCCGTCGCTCCAACTCATCTCGTGCTGGACCGACGGCTGGGCGAAGGCCGCGCTTTGGGCCTTGCGGCAGTGGGCGCCCACGGTTCCGCTTCAGGGCAAAGGGCTCCTGGCCACCGAGGGCGTGGTGTCCTTCCCGCGGTGGGGGCTCCCCGCGCCGGTGGCGGCGGTGACGAGCCACCTGCTCGAGTTCGAGGCGCTCGACGGCGACGGCGTGAAGTTCGTCGACGAGCTGCGAGTGGGCGCGGCGTACGGGCCGGTGTTGACGACGCGTGGAGGCCTCGTGCGCTACCGCCTGCCCGACGTGGTGACGTGCGTCGGGCACTGGCGCGCGCTGCCGATGCTGCGGTTCGACGGGCGGCGCGACAAGACGTCCGACCTGCGCGGCGAGAAGCTGTCGGCGGTGGTGGTGGAGCCGCTGCTCGCCCGGCTCCTCGAGGGCGTGCCCGTCGACTTCGTGCTGCTCGCGCCGCGCCTCGACGTCACGCCACCGCGGTACACGCTGTTCCTGGAAGCCGCCGTGCCCGAGGCGCGGGCCCGGGCGCTCGCAGCCGAGGTCGAGTCTTCACTCCAGCGCGAGCACCACTACCGCTACTGCCGCGACCTCGGGCAGCTCGGCGCCGTCGAGGTGGTGCGGGTGACGAACGGCCGCGCGAAGTGGCTCGCCGCGCTCCAGGCCCGTGGGCTCAAGCTGGGCGACATCAAGCCCTCGGCGTTCGACGGC
>JALOQF010000482.1 GCA_025459425.1 Myxococcaceae bacterium
CCTCGAGGCCGGGAGACACCTCTTTCGTCTCCCACGGCGCACACCAGTCGACGTTCGCGAGGCCCGCCGCAGTCAGCCGCCGCCGCATCGCGCCCGAAGGGAAGTCCACCGCCAGCACGCGTTGATCGCTCCGCAGCTGCTTCAGCGTCTCGAGCCCGGCGTGATCGTCGTGGGTGTGCGACAGACACACGAAGTCGGGCTTCGGCATCGTCGACGGGTCCGGGTAGGGCGTGGGCGGGTACCGGAACCAGGCCCCCGCGAAGACCGGCTCGGCGAACCACGGGTCGATCAGCACCGAGCGGTTGGCGACGTTGATGAACAGCGCGGCGTGGCCCAGCCAGGTGACGTGCACGGCCCAGACACTACCTGCACGCGTCGACGGCCCCGCCGGTTTTTCGATGCTCAGGCGGCGGGCGTGTCGGCGGCCTTCTCGTCGATGACGGCCTGCCAGTAGTCGCGCCCGTAGTACTGCCGCATCATGCCCAGCTTCTTTCCGCCCTTGAACAAGACGAAGCCGGGAATGCCGAAGAGGGCGAAGCGACGCGCGAGATCCGGGTGCTCGTACGCGTTCGTCTTCACCAGCTTCACGTTCTTCGGGAGCGCCTCGAGCAGCTGCGGCAGGTCCTTCGCGAAGACCTCGCAGTTGGGGCACTGCGGGCCCCAGAAGTAGACGACGACGAGCTGATCGTCTGGCCCGGCGAGGTGGGCGTCGAGGGTCTCGGGCGTACCGATGACGAGCTGTTCGGAAACCATGGAGCCTCCTAACGGGTGGAGTGACGCTCCGCAGCCGCGCTTCTCGTCGAAGAGGCAGGTCAGCCGTGCACCAGCCGGCCGTATTCGCGCATCCACGCGGCCTCGTCAGGCGTGAGCGGCCCCTTCTCGAGGGCCGCGAGGTTCTCGTCGAGCTGCGAGACGCTCTCGGGCCCACACAGCACCACGTCGACGTGCGGGCTCGACAGGCAGAAGCGGTAGCAGTCGCCGGCCGTCATCGTCGGGCCTGTCCACCCCTTCGGGGCTCGCAGGAGCTTGCGCCACGACGTCGCCGTGTACGCGACGACGGACGGCTTTCGTTTCTCGAGGTGCGGGAAGATGTCGTGCTCCGCCCCGGGGTGGGCGGCGTTGTACCGGAGCATGAAGAGGTCGAGCGGCGAGTCTTCGGCGAGGCGGCCGGCGCGCGGGCGGTCGTGAATCGACACGCCGATGGAGCGCACCTTGCCTTCGTCTCGCAGCTTCACCAGCGCCTCCACGACGGCCGGCGTCCACGCCGACATCTTGCTGAGCCAGAAGAGCTGGAAGACGTCGAGGTAGTCGGTGTCGAACGTCTTGAGGAGCGCCTCACAGCCGCGGCGCACCGAGCCGCCGAAGAAGCCGAGGCTCGGCCCACCCGCGAGGATGATCCGCTCCCGGTTTCGCTTGATCGCCCGCCGCAGCCCGGGGAGCGCCTTGCCGGTGCGCGAGCGCTGGAAGAAGACGTAGGTGAGGCCACGATCGAGCGCCGCTTCGACGCCCACGTCGTCGAGCCCGAAGTTGATCGCAAGCCCGAGGCGATGCGTCGGCTTGTTCACGTGGCGAAGCGTGGTGTGGGTGAAGTCAGTCATCCGTGCGCTCCCGATTCGTGCGGATCGTGTCGATGCGTGAGCGCGCCCAGTCGGCGACCACGCGCTCGTCTGCGGCGAAGCTCCGCACGGCGGCGCGCCGCGCATCGAGCGGGCCCCGGGCCTCGGCCTCGAGGGACAAGAGGGCCGTCACGCTCTCCACGAGCGGCGCTGGAACACCGTCGAGCACCGGCGCTTCTGCCGCACGAATCCGCTCCATCGTCTCGACCGGCGTGGGCGCGTCGAAGGGGCGGCGGCCAGTGAGCAGCTCGACGAGCAGCACACCCGCAGAGAAGAGGTCGCTCGCCGAGGAGAGGGGTCGGCCGGCCACCTGCTCGGGCGACATGTACGCGTACGAGCCCTTGCGAATGCCACCCTGCGTCTGGTCCTTCAGCAGCGTGGCCTTCGCGATGCCGAAGTCGCCGAGCTTCACCTCGCCCTGCCGCGAGACGAGCACGTTGGTGGCGCTGACGTCGCGGTGCACGAGGCCCAGGGGCCGGCTCCGCTCGTCGGTCGCCTCGTGGAGCGCAGCCAGCGCCGTCAGCACCTCGGCGATCACGAAGCAGGCGATGGGCGCGTCGACGGCAGCTCCCTGCGCGAGCGCGGCCACGTCGAGCCCGTCGACGTAGTCGAGCCGCACCCACGGCCGGCCCTCCACCGCGCCGAAGTCGTGCGCCTGCACCAGCCCCCGGTGTGACAGCCGCGCCTGGAGCCGGGCCTCTTCGAGGAACATGCGCTCCCACGTCGGCTCGCCCACGTACTCTTCGCGGAGCAGCTTGAGCGCGACGGTCTTCTCGAAGCCGCTCGCGCCGAAGGCGGTGGCCTTGAAGACCTCGGCCATGCCTCCGACGCCGAGGCGCTCGGTGAGCTCGAACGGGCCGAAGCCGCAGGGGACGCGCACGGGGCTAGACTAGCGCGCAATGCCGCAAACCCGATTGTCGACGCAGTGGGACGAGAGCGGCGCGCCGCTCCGCTGCCAGCTCGTGGTGGTCGAAGGGCCCGAGGCGGGGCGGGCAGTGACGCTCGACGGGGTGAAGACGCTCGGCACCTCGGCGCGCTGCGATCTGCGCCTGTCGGACGAGCGCGTGTCAGCAGAGCACCTCAAGGTGACGCCGGAGCCCGGCCGGTTCCGCGTGCGCGACCTCGACAGCACGAACGGCACCTTCTTCGAGGGCTCCCGCGTCACGACCCTCGAGGTCTCGGCCGGCGCGACCTTCAAGGTGGGACGCAGCGTGGTGCGCATCGAGCCGCAGCCCCGGCCGCTCGAGGTCCGCCCCAGCGCCGCCCGGCGGTTCGGCGAGCTCGTCGGCGAGAGCCTCGCGATGCGTGAGGTGTTCGCGGTGCTCGAGCTCGCCGCGCCGAGCGAAGCCACCGTGCTGGTGACGGGTGAGACAGGCACGGGCAAGGAGTTGGTGGCGCGCGCGCTCCACGAGGCGAGCCCGCGGCGCAAGGGGCCGTTCGTCGCGGTCGACTGCGGAGCCCTGCCGGAGTCCCTGCTCGACAGCGAACTCTTCGGGCACGTGAAGGGGGCGTTCACCGGGGCGCAGGGCGATCGCAAGGGCGCCTTCGTCCGGGCCGACGGCGGGACGTTGTTCCTCGACGAGCTCGGCCGCGTGAGCGCCGCGGTGCAGGCGAAGCTGCTGCGTGTTCTCGAGGAGCGCAAGGTGAAGCCCGTAGGCGCCGACACCGAGCGCGCCGTCGACGTGCGGGTCGTCGCAGCGACCCCGACGGAGCTCGCGGCCTCCATCGCGTCGGGCAGCTTTCGGGCCGACCTCTACTACCGCCTCTCGGTGCTCACCTTCGAGCTGCCGCCGCTGCGCCATCGCCGCGAAGACATTCCGCTCATCGTGGGCGAGCTGCTCCGGCGGCGCGGGCTCGATGCCGGAGGAATCGACGGCCCCGGGCTCGATCGGCTCAAGAGCCACCGCTGGCCCGGCAACGTCCGCGAGCTGCGCAACGTCATCGATCGCGCCCTGGTCCTCTCTCCGGGCGCCCGCTCGTTCGGGGACCTGAAGATCTCGCTCGAGGCCTCCGTCGGGTCCGGTGACGTGCTGGGCGTACGAACCGATCTGCCGTTCAAGGACGCGAAGGACGCGGTGCTCGAGGTGTTCGAGCGCACCTACCTGCGCGACCTCATGGCGCGACACCGCGACAACCTCTCGGCCGCCGCGCGCGATGCCGGCGTCGATCGCAAGCACTGGCGCACGCTGCTCAAGAAGCATGGGCTCTTCGATGGCCCGGAGGACGAGTCGTGACGCTGGCGTCTGCCCTGGCGTGTGCCCTCGCTGCCGTGGACGGCGGGGTGCCGATGTTCGACTACCCGACCCAGGAAGCGGCGCTGCGGAAGGTGCTCGAGACCGACCCGCTCATCCTCGGCGTGGGCGAGTACCACGAGCTTCAGGGCGCCCCGAAGGTGCCGAGCGCGGTGAAGCGTTTCACCCAACTGCTCCCAGCGCTCGACGGTGGTGCGCGCTCGCTCGTGGTCGAGACGTGGATGCTCAATGGCCGCTGCGGGAAGGTCGAGAAGCAGGCGGCGCAGGCGGTCGAGAAGACGACCCGGCGGCCGAAGGAGACCGAAGACGAGGTCACCACCTTGATGGGCCGCGCGTACGACCTGGGCTTCGTCAACCACACGCTGCTCATCGACTGCGACGACTACCGCTCGATGCTCGACGCCGAGGGTGAGCTCGACCCCGACGCCTCGCTGCGGCTCATGCGGCGCAAGGTCGAGGAGATGGCGCTCAAGATCGTCGAGAAGGAAGAGGCCGGCGTGCCCGGCAAGATGCTCGTGCTGTACGGCGGTGCGCTGCACAACGATCTCGTCCCCATTCCAGACGACGAGCCCTACGTCTTCGGGCCCACGCTCCAGCGCGAGACGAAGGGGCGCTACGTCGAGGTCGACCTGCTGGTGCCCGAGTACGTCGAGCGCGACGAAGATCTCTTGAAGAAGTCCTGGTTCGCCCCGGCGTTGGCGCTCGCGAAGAAGGGCCGTCACGTCGTGGTGCAGCCGGCGCCGGGCGTGAACGTGATCCTCTTCGCGTTCACGAAACGTCGACGATGACCGCGGTGATGTTGTCGGAGCTCCCCCGCTCGTAGGCGAGGTCGACCAGGCGCGCGCAGCAGGTCCGCGCGTCGCCTTGCTTCAGGAGCCCTTCGAGCGTCTCGTCGTCGAAGGGATCGTAGAGCCCGTCGGTGCAGAGCAGGAACCGATCGCCCGGCAGCACGTCGATGGCCCGCGTCTCGGCGCTCGCGT
>JALOQF010000483.1 GCA_025459425.1 Myxococcaceae bacterium
GGCGTCTGGAACATCACCGCGCTCAGCACGCCCTCGATGGCGGCGTTCAGCGTCTGCGCGCGCAGGGTGACGTCCTTCAGGTCTGGCCGTGCCGCCGTGAGGATTCGGCGGGTCGCGTCGAGGAGCTGGCTCGAGGCGTCCCGCACCAGCCCCTCTCCGCCGAGCGCCACCATCGGCTCGCGCAGCGCCATCGAGAGCTCGACGTTCGCGCGCTTGAAGTCGAGGAGCCCCGCGATGAGCGCCGGGAGCGCGACCTCGAGCGGAGCCCCTTCGACCTTCGCGGCGGCGCCACGCACCGAGGCCACCAGCCGCTCGAAGTAACGCACCTTGAGCGCCATCACGAGCGACGCCTTGTCGGGGAAGTACTGGTACAGCGTGCCCACCGAGACGCCGGCCCGCTCCGCCACGCGCGTGGTGGTGAGCGCGAGGTAGCCGTCGCGTTTCAGAACCTGAAGGGTGGCCTCGAGCACCGCATCGACCGTGGCCTGCGCGCGCTCCTGAACCGGCCGTTTTCGTTGGCGAATCCGGCGGGCGAGGGCCGCGCTCCCGGAAGCGAATGCCGAACCTGAAGAACTCTTCATATTTTCACCAGCGTGCCGCGGATGCCCCGCGGCCGCAAGCGGGAGAGGTCGAACATGAAGCCGTTCATGGTGACGGGCGCGACGCAGGGGCTGGGGCTGGCCATCGCGACCGCGTTGGTGAAGGCCGGGCAGGCGGTCGTGCTGGCCGTGCGCGACGAGGCGCGGGGGCAGGCGGTGGCGCGAACGCTGGGGCCGCGGGCGACGGTGCACCGGGTCGAGCTCTCGAGCCTGGCCGACGTCGAGGCGCTGATCGCTGGGTGGCGCACGCCGCTTTCGGGGCTGGTGAACAACGCCGGTCTGCAGCAGGTCGACCGGCTGCACAGGACGGAAGACGGCCTCGAGGCGTCCTTCACCGTGAATCACCTCGCGGCGTTCCGGCAGACCCAGGGCCTCTTGCCGTGGCTTTCGGGTGGCCGGGTGATCTTCATCGGCAGCGGCACCTCGAACCCCACCAACCGCACGGCCACGCGCTTTGGCTTCCGAGGAGCGCGCTTCACCAGCATCGAGGCGCTGGCACGCGGCGAGTCGGACGGCGGCGACGACAAGCAGCGCGGGCAAGACCGATACGCCACCGGCAAATGGTGCAACATGGTGACTGCGGTCGAGTGGACCCGGCGGGTCGCACCGGCGCAGACGACGTTCCTCTGTCTCGATCCCGGGCTGATGGCCGGCACCGGCCTGGCGCGCACGGCTCCGGGCCCGATCAAGCTGGTGTGGAACTCGGCGCTCAAGTGGGTGGCGCCCCTGATGGACGACACGAGCACGCCGGAGCGCTCCGCGGCCACGGCCGTTCAGCTGCTCACGGCGCCCGCGGTAGTACCAGGCTCGATCATCGCCTTCGACGGACAGCCCAGCCGCCGCGTGTGGGCGCCGACGTTCGACCCCGCGTTGGGACGAAAGGTGTTCGACGAGACCGAGGCGTTCTTCGCGGCGCGGTCGGCTGGTGTGCCTCGCGCTGAGGTGCATTCAGGTGACGCGCCTCGAGTCACGTATTCCTGACGCCGCCGTGCGGCATGGCGCCGCCACGAAGGCGGGTGAGGCGCCCGGCCCCCCAGTCGCGAGCCTCAGCGGGGCGCTCGAGGGGCTGGTCGTCACGAACGAGCCCGTCGCCCCTGACGCACACGCTCAATGCCTCGCCTCGCCACGTGCGGAGGCCGATGCTATTGGGCCGCGCATGGCCAAGAGCGCGAAGAAGGTCTCGTTGACGAAGGCGAAGGCGAAGAAGGCCGCTCCGAAGAAGTCGACGGGGAAGAAGGCCCAGGCGAAGCCAGCGGCTGCGAAGAAGGCCACGAAGGCCCGCGCCCCGAGCCCCTTCGACGCGAGCGCCCTCAAGCAGCTGGGCGCCGAGGTGGCGCGCTGGCGCAAGACGACGCTGGCGAAGTCGGTCGAGAAGATGCCCACGCGCCGGCCGACGTTCCTGAACGACTCGGGCATTCCGCTGCCCGACGTCTTCACCGCCGCCGACCGCAAGGCCGAGCGCCTCGACGATCTCGGCCTGCCCGGCGAGTTCCCCTTCACCCGCGGGCCGCAGCCGACGATGTACCGCTCGCGCTTGTGGACGATGCGGCAGTTCGCCGGCTTCGGCGGCCCCGCCGACACCAACCAGCGCTTCAAGTACCTCATCAGCCAGGGCATGACGGGCCTGTCGACCGCCTTCGATATGCCCGCGCTCATGGGCTACGACGCCGATCACCCGATGTCGCGGGGCGAGGTCGGCAAGGAAGGCGTCGCCATCTCCACGCTGAAGGACTTCGAGATCCTCTTCGACGGCATCAAGCTCGATCAGGTCACGACGTCGATGACGATCAACGCGTCGGCCATCATCGCGCTGTGCATGTACATCGCCGTCGCCGAGAAGCAGGGCGTGCCGATGAGCCAGCTCGGCGGCACCATTCAGAACGACATGCTCAAGGAGTTCATCGCCCAGAAGGAGTGGATCGTCGGTCCACGCCCGGCGGTGCGCATCGTCACCGACATGATCGAGTTCTGCTCGAAGCACATGCCAAAGTGGAACCCGGTGTCGATCAGCGGGTACCACATTCGTGAAGCTGGAGCGACGGCGGTGCAGGAGCTCGCCTTCACCATCGCCGACGGCATCGGCTACGTCGAAGAGGGCGTGAAGCGCGGCATGAACGTCGACGACTTCGCGCCCCGGCTCTCGTTCTTCTGGGACGTGCACAACGACTTCTTCGAAGAGGTCGCCAAGTTCCGCGCGGCCCGGCGCATGTGGGCGAAGATCATGCGCGATCGGTTCGGCGCGCGAGATCCCCGCTCGATGATGCTGCGCACGCACGCGCAGACGGCCGGCGTCTCGCTCACGGCCCAGCAGCCGTACAACAACGTGGCCCGCGTCGCGCTTCAGGCCTTCGCGGCCGTGCTCGGCGGCACCCAGTCGCTCCACACCAACTCGCTCGACGAGACGTACGCGCTGCCCACGGAAGATGCGGTGACGATCGCGCTGCGCACGCAGCAGATCATCGCGCACGAGTCGGGGGCCGACCGGGTCGTCGACCCGCTCGCCGGCAGCTACTACGTCGAGCACCTCACCGACGAGATGGAGCAGCGCGCGTTCGACTACATCCGCCGCATCGACGAGATGGGCGGCATCATTCGCGCCGTCGAAGAGGGCTTCCCCCAGAAGGAGATCGGCGAGTCGGCCTACCGCTTCCAGCGCGAGGTGGAGCAGGGCGACCGGCTGATCGTCGGCCTCAACGCCTTCAAGTCGGGCACCGAGGGCTCGAACATCGAGTTGCTCAAGATCGACGAGAAGGTGGCGCACGAGCAGGTCGAGCGGCTCCAGGCGGTGAAGGCGCAGCGCGATCAGGCCGCGGTGGCCGCAGCGCTGGCGAAGGTCGAGGCCGCCTGCCGGGACGAGAAGCTGAACCTCATGCCGCCGGTGCTCGAGGCCGTGAAGGCCTACGCCACGCTCGGCGAGGTGTCCGACGTGTTCCGCAAGGTGTGGGGCCAGTACCGCGAGGGCGGCATCTTCTGAGCGGTCGTCGACGGCTTCTCGCCTCCGTCACGGTTTGGCCGTAACGTCTCTCTCCGCCGTGCCAACGCTCCGCTGCTGTTTCGCGATCTACACCGACGGGGGCGCGCCGACCGACGCGTTCACGCCGCCGTCCCTCGCCACCCAGGTGCTGCTCACCGAGCTGCCCGATGTCGTGGCGCCCTCGAAGGCCGACGAGCTGTTCGGTCCGCACACCCAGGCGTTCGCGCGCTTCCCGCCCAAGCGGCTGTTCCTGCTGTCGTTGTCGCGTGACGTGCGCGGCGGTGCGGGCACGTTCTTCTCCGAGGCGCGGCGGGTGCTGATCGAGACCACCGCCGGCCTCAAGGGCTTCGCGCTCGACGTGCTCAGGCTCTGGCCGTTTCCCATCGCGCAGGCCGCCGAGGCCCTGCCCGAGGAGCCGCTCGCCGAAGACCTCTTCTCGGTCGGCTTCACCGAGATGGGGGAGCACGGCTTTCGCGCCGAGACGGTCGGCCTCGCCAAGCTCGATCAGCGCGAGATCTCGTTCGAGTTCAAGGGCCGCGAGCTGCTCGAAGACGCCGCGCTCATGTGTGGCCACCTCGCCGACTGGGCCATGGAGAACGGCCACCGCGTCACCCACGGCCAGTCGATGGCCTATGGCTTCGACCGCCTCACGTTCTTCGCCTCGGAGGGTGACGCAGGCGGCCCGTTTCGGGGGTGGCACCCGCCGCTGATTCAGAAGCTGCTCCCGGCGACGATTTTTCCAGGCGTGGGCGTGCTCGAGGTGCAGTGCGTGCCCGACGCGCCCGGTGTTCCGAGGGAGCCGCTCACCGTGCCGCTGCAGCGCGCGCTCGATCAACGCCTGGTGCTCGAGGAGCACGATCTCACCGGCGACGCGCCGTTCCACACCTCGACGGCGCGGGTGCGCGGCTTCATTCATGGCCTGCGCGCGCTCACCGCCTTCCGCGAAGAGCCCGTCGCCTCGAAGGACTCGGGCTGGCGCTTCGTCAGCCGCACGACGCACGACGGCCCGGAGGAGGGGACGATGACGCTCGGCGACATCGGCCACCGGGTGCCCGATCTCATCCGCTTCCTCGCGCTGCCGCCCGGCGTTCGCCTCGAGTGGGACAACGAGGGCCGGCTGCGCGTCGACACCTCGAAGGCCCACGCCGAGCTGGACGACGACGAGACGGATGACGATCTCGACTGAGGGCCCGCGCGGCTTCTTCGGCGAGCTGTACCTGCGCTCGACCCGGCCGTTCCTGCCCGAGGCCGTCTCGGACGCCGAGGGATCTCGGCTGTGGCCATGGCCGCCACCTGGCGCGGCTGGGGGCCTTCAGGGGCCGGCTCGTGGGGGTCGACTTCGACGCGCTGTCGTTGCGTGAAGCGCGCGGCCGTGCGCCGGTGGCCCGTGGGTCGTTCTTCCAGCTCCCGTTCCGCGACGGGGCCTTTGGCAGCGCCTTCTGCTGGTACAACACCCTCGGCACCTTCGAAGACGACGCCGTGCCGCTGGCCCTCGCCGAGGTGTCGCGCTGCCTGCGCCCGGGCGGGAAGCTGATCGTCCACGGCTCGTCTCCCGCGAGCGCCGAGCGGCAGCCCGAGGCGAGCTACGACGGCCAGCTCCCCGACGGAGCCCGGCTGGTCGAGCGCGTTCGCTACGATCGGCTCCGGCGACGAGAC
>JALOQF010000484.1 GCA_025459425.1 Myxococcaceae bacterium
GCGCGCGATGACCACCTGCGTGGCCGTGCCGAGTTCGGCGGGGAGCGTCCACGAGACGGCGATGGCGTTTCCGTCGACGGTGGCTGACACGGTCAGCGGCGCCGAGGGTACGGCCCCTGCGTCAGCGACGGGCTCGGGTGTCGGCCCGGGCATCATCATCGATGGGGTGGGGCAACCGGCCAGAAGAACTGGGAGACACAGCAGCAGGAACGGTCGTCGCGTCATGTGCGCAAAGGGTGAGGCGGCACGGCGGGTTCATTTCGCGCAGGTCGACGGCTGGTCCGCTCGTGCTTGCGACAACCCGCCGGCATGAACCTCTGCCGAGCACCTCGAGGCGTTCAGGAGCCTCGACGTGCTCGACCTGCGGTGGCCTGCCCGGACGCGGTGACCGAGCCACGCACGTGACTCGGCCAGCTCCATGCCGCGCGCTTCAGGGAACGACGACGACGTCACCCGTCGAAGGGACGATGCCGACGCTCGGGGCCCTCGGCGTCTCGACCGACGGCGCCGGATTCAGGAGCCAGGCGTTGCCCGAGAACACGTACACCTCGCGGCGCTTGCACCCCTCGACGCCTGCCATCACCGGACTGAAGGCGACGACCTTCAGCTCGCCATGCCGACCGAAATCGGCTCACTCCGTGCTGTGCATGCCCTCGAACTGCCGAACGAACTCTTCCATCGGGTAGAGGAACACGCCGTCGTTCTTCGAGTCCTTCGAGAACGAGAAGAGCGGCCCGACGCTGCCGGGCTCGGTGTTCGCCCACGGGTTGCGAAGCAGCACGAACTGCCTTCCTCGGTGCTCCTCGACACCCAGCACCGAGTACGCGTGCCAGGGAACGATGCCTCGCTTCGTCGCCATGAAGGCGTCGAGCAGCGTGTTGATGAGCCCCGGTTTGCGACCGCTCGCCGGAGTCGAGGCGACGAGGAACTTCCCGCTCTCCAGCTGGTCCTTGATGGTCTGGAAGGTCGCCGAAGGAGAGGCCTTGTCGATGGCCGTGTAGCGCGCCGGCACGCCCGTCAGCGCCTCCAGCGCTGACGAGGGAGACCCACCAGCACCGATCGCCTGGTAGCCGCCGTTCATCTGGGCGTAGGCCTTCTCCATGAGCGGGAACCAGGCTTCGTGCTCGCTGCTGCGGCCGAAGGGCAACTTGCCGTCACGCGGAGCGGGCAGCAGGCGATCGACCGTCTCGAAGTGCGGCTGCATCACGGGTCGGCCGTAGGCGTCGGTCGAGGGCTTGAAAAACCGGAAGGTGACGGTCCCGTCGGCGTTCTCGCGCATCGCCTGTTGAATGAGGTTGGGGTTCTTGTCGGCTACAGCGGCGACCGCCGCCACGAAGTAGCAGTCAGCGAGCCCGCCCTGCCGGACATCGGAGGCCCCCTTGATGCCGTTCACCACGAGCGGCGCGTCGAGCCGCTGCGTCGTCGCCATCGACTCGGCGATGACCTTCCTGGGGTTCACCTGGCCATCGACCAACCGCTTGGCCTGTCGCAGCATCGCGCCAAGTCCGCCCGCGGTCGGGGCTTTGGCCCTGGGTGCCCAGCCGGACGAAGGCGTCGCGGGCGTCTGGGGTGCTGCGCGCTGGGTCTGCGCTCGAGGCTGGGGGCTGGTCGACTTCGGAACTCGCATCTCTTGCACGGTAGCCCACGCGCTTCCCAGACACACGCGGTGGGCGCTTGTTCGCCGGTCAAGCACCGACGGACGGCAAACCTTCACAGCGTGCGCTCGAGCGAGCGATGACGCCGCCATGTCGGGAGCGGCGTGGCGGCCCTCCTCATCCGGGGAACCACCTGGGCGTACCCCTCGCCATGTCGGCCGTCATCTTCACGGGTGGCGGGGTGGTGGGGCTGGTGTCCGCACCGTTGGCGCGGTTGCCGGAAGCCGACCTGCTCGAGGTCCTGCAGTACGAGCGGCCGCAGGGAGCCCCGGTGCAGGTGGGTCTCAGCCCTCTGCCCGGAGGTGCCGCCTTGAGTCTGTCTGGTTCTTTCTGAGCGACCGGCAGGTTTCAACATTTATCGCCCACGGTGCGCCCAACTATACCATCGGCCTCGATGACCAAGCGCTACTTCGAGTTCTCCGAAGGCTCGTCGAACAAGTTCTGGGAAGTGTCACTCCAGGGCACCCGGGTGGTGACTCGCTACGGGAGAATCGGCGCTCCTGGCCAGACGACCGTCAAGAACGAGGGCTCGGCCGAGGGCGCGAAGAAGCTCTACGAGCGACTGTTGCGCGAGAAGACCGGCAAGGGGTACCGCGAGAAGGCTGGTGCGTCTGCCGCGAGCCCGCTCGAGGGTGCAGCGAAGAAGTCGAGCCCGACAGGGGCCGCTTCCGCCCGTCCGGCGCGCACCCAACGAGAGTCGTTGCCGCTGCGGAAAGTCGGCTGCTTCACCATCAATGGCACCTGGTTTCTCGAGCATGACAGCGACCGGAGGTACACGAAGGGCGCGTATCAGCTCGTCGACCGCAAGACGTTTCGGCTCCTCAAGACGGTGAGGGCCCACGGTGACGTGCTCGAATATTACGCAGACAAGGACCGGGTGTATTTCAGACAGTACGATTTGGTGGAGCTGCCAGGGGCGCGGCCCGACTCGTTCGAGCACCTGAAGGAGCTGGGTGCACGGCTGTCGCGCTCCGGCGGGCGGTACTATTTCGAAGGCGAAGACATCACCAAGCTCGTCGACCCGAAGACGCTCCGGCGTCACCCTGCGAAGGATGACTCAGGGGTTCACTTCCTGTGCGATGCACGGAATGTCTATTCGGCGCACTACCGCTTCGCGAAGCTCCCACACGCCAACCCGAAGGACTTCGAGTTCTTCGAGTACGACGGTGAGGGCTTCTACGCCTCGGGTGGGGTGGTGTACCAGAATGGTGAGCGCGTCGACTTCGACCCGCGCGATCAGCGCAGTCTCGGTGGTGACTACGCTGTCGAGGGGGGCCGGGTGTTCTGGATGACGTCCCACGAGGCGAAGGGCGCTGACGCCGCGACCTTCGAAGTGCCGTACCCGGAGCAGGTGCCGTTCTTCGGCCGAGACAAGAACGCCATCTTTCTCGGCGGCGACGTGATGACTGGCGTCGACCCGAAGAAGTTCGAGTTTCTGCGTCAGTGCCTCGGCGCGGAAGGCAAGCGCGCACGGGGTGGCGGACTGTATGGCATTGATGACCGGCGCGCCTACTTCGTGTCGGTGGAGAAGCCTGGCCGCTTCCGCGTCCTCAAGACGAAGAACCCGAAGACCCTCACGTACTTCGTCGACCCGAAGCGGGACTCATACGGTTTCGCGCGCGACGACGTCGCTGAGTACGACGGGGGTGCGGCGACGGCACTCGAGCAGCCGAAGGCGCCTGGCCTGAAGTTCGTCGTCAAGGACAAGGTCGTCACTGACGGAGCGCACTTCTTCTTCGTGCACGAGCTGCCCAGCCCGAAAGAAGCCCGCAAGCTGGACCTGATGCAGCGCTACGTGCTCGACGGCGCCATCGACGGCCAGCGCGTCGAGCAGATTGGCTCGAAGTGGTACGTCCTCCACCGAGCCCGAGGACTCGACGTGAAGAGCCTCACGTTCTTCTCGGGCCAGTGGGCCGCCGACCGGACGACGGTGTACCACTCAGGCCGGGCCCAACCCCGCATCGACCGCGCGTCGTTCGAGCACCTCGTCGAAATCGACGACGTCAACGACTACGCGAAGGACAAGAACTCGGTCTACGTGAGTGCTGGAACCGTGGCGAAGGTGAGGCTCGACCCGGCGACCGTCGAGGTGCTGCATCCGTACTGGGCAAAGGACAAGGACGGGCTGTTCTCGCTGCTGAATCGCTCCCGAATCAAGGCCGACCCTCGGACGTTCGTGCTGCACAAGAACGGGAACGCCGAAGACAAGCTGGCGACCTTCGTCGCCCGCGATGGCGAGATGCTTCGGCTCAGCAAGCGGAAGTGAAGGCGGGCGTCGTGGTGAGGGCACCTGCCGCGACCGGTGCTACGACAGGCGCATGACATCGTCTTCGTGGCCCTTCCCCATCGGCACGCCTGGCACGCCGTGGACCGACGCCGAGCGAGCGCAGTGGCGTGCCTCGGTCGCGAAGCGCCGCAGCTATGCCGATGACGTGCTCCCCGTCGTCGAGCGGCTGAAGGCGCGCTTCGAGGTCGTCTCGTACGGCACGCTCTCGTACGGCGCCGACGGTGACTTTCCCCTCTTCGTGCTGAAGAGCCGCGCGTGGAAGGACGCGCTCCCGCTCGCGCTCGTCACCGGTGGCGTGCACGGCTACGAGACGAGCGGCGTGCATGGAGCGCTCCGCTTCGCCGAGCGCGAGGCCGAGCGCTTCGAGGGCCGCCTCAACCTCGTCATCGCGCCCTGCGTCAGCCCCTGGGCCTACGAGCGCATTCAGCGGTGGAACCCGCACGCCGTCGACCCGAACCGCTCGTTCAAGGCCGATGGCGCGGCCGCCGAGGCGAGGCTCCTGCGTGCGTTCCTCGAGCCGATGAAGGGCCGCTTCCTCGCGCACCTCGACCTGCACGAGACGACCGACTCGGACGAGAGCGAGTTCCGCCCGGCGCTGGCCGCGAGGGACGGCAAGCCCTTCGAGCCCGGCGTCATTCCCGACGGCTTCTACCTCGTCGACGACACCAAGAACCCGCAGCCGGGCTTCCAGGCGGCCATCATCGAGGCCGTCGCGCAGGTGACGCACATCGCCGAGCCCGACGAGAAGGGCCACCTCATCGGTGAGCCGCTCCAGGGCCGCGGGGTGGTGCACTACGACACGCACGCGCTCGGGCTGTGCGCCAGCGTGAGCGGCGCGCGCTTCACCACCACCACCGAGGTGTACCCCGACAGCCC
>JALOQF010000133.1 GCA_025459425.1 Myxococcaceae bacterium
TGCCGCCCTCGTTCAGGTAGAGGTCGTCGGGCCCGAAGTCGCTGGCGACGTACACGTCGGTGAAGCCGTCGTGGTTGAAGTCCTGGGTGCCGATGGCGAGCGACCAGTGCGTCTCGGGAAGGCCCCACGCCTTCTCGTCGAGGCGCTCGTACGTGCCGTCGCCGCGGCCCCGGTAGAGGTGCGTGACGCCGCCGTTGTCGGCGTCGTGCCAGCCATTGTGCATGAAGCGGAACATGCGGCGGTCGCCCTCGAAGGCCGGGGGTGGGAGCGCGAAGACGTTGAGCGGGGTGGGCGTCTCGTAGTCGGGCAAATGCGTGGTGAGCGCGTTCGTCACCCAGAGGTCGAGCACGCCGTCGGCGTCGACATCGAGGAAGGTGGCGGCGAGCGAGACGGTGTGGGCGTCGAGCCCGGCGGCCTGCGAGACGTCCTCGAAGCCCAGCTGCCCCGTCTCGACGAGGCGGTTGCGCAACAGGCGCGTCTTGCCGAAGGCGACGGTGAGGAGCAGGTCCAGGTCTCCGTCGGAGTCGTCGTCGACGAAGACGCCGCCGCTCGCGAGCCCGTGCGTCTTCGGGTCGTTCGCCAGCGCCACGAGCGCGGGCGGGAGCGGCAGCCGCTCGAAGGTGAAGTCGCCCCGGTTGCGGTACAGGCCGATGCGGTCGTTCGCCGTGGCGAGCGGGTGGGTCAGCAGGAGGTCGAGGTGGCCGTCGCGGTCCACGTCGCCGGCGACGATGGCGTCACCGACCGAGAGCACCCACTTGGCGACGTGGTGGAGCCGCGGGTCGACCTCGGTGAGCGTCGTGCCCATCTCGGAGTGCAGGCCCGCCCGCTTCACGTCGATGCGCTCGAAGTGGAAACCGACGTCGGTCGGCGCGGCGAGGGGCGCGAGGAACTGGTTCCACCCGCCCACCATGAAGACGCCCAGCGTCCCCACCGTGCCCACCCGGCGGAGCGAGTCGAGGTCGAGCAGCGCCTTGAGGCGCGCCACACCGCCGCGCACCAACTTCTCGCCGTGCGCCCAGAGGAAGCGCGCCGTGCCCACCGTGAGGGCCGCATAGAAGAACGTGTAGACGCTCTCCTTGAAGTGCAGCACCGCGTCGATGAGCACCAGCGCGAGCGCGAGGAGCACCTGGCCGCGCGGCGTCTTCGGCGACGTGGCCGGGTCGGTGATCATGTAGAAGGTGAAGAGGTAGAACGGCGGTGACTCGAGGGTGCCGAAGAAGAGCGTCTGCCACGGCAGGTGGTGACGCATCACCCAGGCCCGCACCGCCGTCTGCAGCGCGTAGAAGACGAGGAAGCTCACCACGAGCCAGCCCTTGCCGACGCGGAAGACGAAGAGCATCAACGCGGCGGTGGCGATGAAGAGGCTGATGGTCACGTCTCCGCCGGCCCACTGGTACGCGGGGGCTGCGGTGATCCACTCGCGCGAGACGAGGAGCGAGACGGCGACGCCGAACATGGCGGGGTTGAAGACGTGCTTGCCGTCGACGGTGAGCACGTACTTCGAGCCGATGGCGAGGAAGACGGGGAAGAGCAGCACCCACGAGTGGTGCGAGTAGTTGAGGAGGATGGCGAGCGAGCAGCTGGTGATGAAGGCCGAGACCGGCACGAGCTTGCGACGGTGGAGCCACCACGAGAGCGCGACCTCGAGGGCCATGGCGCTCGCCATGATGATGGCCATCTGCCACCACTGGCGGTTGAAGCCCATGAAGGTGAAGCCGGCGACGGCGTACGAGAAGAGCAGCGCGCCGAAGGGCAGGCGCGGGTCCTTCAGCGTGGGGACTTCCCAGCCCGAGGTGGTGAGCAGGCGCCCGGCGCCGAGGGCGCGCGCGGGGGTGGGCGGAGCAGGAGTCGACAGGTCGAGGGAGACTTCGGCGCGCACGGTGGCGGCACCGTAGCGGTCGGTGGACGGCGCAGTCCACGAGGCGGTGGGTCAGAACAGGTCGCGCGCCAGGGCCAGGAACCGACGAAGCCCGTTTCTGCCTCGACGAGCCGACCGGAGCGCGCGGCGCTCGCCTCAGTCGACGAGGCCGATCTTCTCGTCCTGGTCCTGCTCGCTCAGCAGCGGCTGCGGCAGCGTGTCGAGCATCGGCCGCAGCACGTTCATCGCCGGCGCGACGTACGGCTCGACCTCGGCGCCCAGCTCACCCACGTACGTCTTCGTCACCTCGACCAGCCGCTCGTCCTTCGACGAGAAGCTCCCCGCCGCCTCGGCCGACCACGACTCGCGCCCGTCTCCGCAGCGCACGAGCGCGCCCTTGAGCTCGACCTCGAAGCCCGCGCCCTGCTTCGTCATCGTCGGCGACAGGCGCAGCACGCCCTCGATGCCCTCGTCACCGCCGCAGAGGCTCGCCAGCTCGGGCATCGTCGCGGCGAACTTCTCCTGCTTCACCAGGAAGTCGCGCTTCATGTTCACGTAGCGCCGGGCGATGCGCGCGAAGAGCTCGGCCGCCTTCTCCTGCCCGTCGGGCAACGGCTGCACCAGCACCACCAGCCGCTTCACCTTCGTGCGGTCGACCGTCGCCCAGTCGTCGCGCACCGTGTACTTCTTCACGACCGAGCAGCCCGTCACCAGCACGAGGGCCACCACCGCCACCAGCGCACGCGTCGTCATGCCGGCCGCGTAGCCAAAGGCTTCGTCGAAGTCATGCGCGCTCCGACATCGACCCACCCGGCGCGAGGGGGGATCGCACCTTGCACCGACTGGCGCGGGGTGGTCATCGACATGGAACGCAGGCGGGAGGGTGTCAGCACCGAGGGGCCGATCGATCAGGCGCTTGCGCTGGTCGCGGCGTCGTCGGGGGCTGCGTGCCTGGTGCTCGAGACCGGTTCATCGCAGACCCGCTGGGGTTGTGACGACCCGGGGGCGCACCTGCCCGTGGTGAAGACGCCGCTCCTCGTGCGCGACGCGCGGGCCGACGGCCAGTTCTCGAGCCACCCGGTCATCACCAGGCTGGCGGCGCGCTCCGTCGTCGGCGTTCCCGTGCAGGCCGGCGCTCAGCGCCCGGTCATCGGGACGCTGTGGGCCCTGGCACCGACGGTCGACGCCTTCGACGAAACGAAGCTCAAGCTGTTGACCCACGCGGGCGCCGTCGTCGGCGAGCTGCTGTCTCCCAGCGCCACCGAGCACGAGCTGTTCCTGCTGGTGACGTCGCTGCCCACGCCGGCCGTCGCGGTGGTGGGCGAGCGCCTGAAGCCCAACGCGCACGCCGCGGCCGTCACCGGGTACTCGGGCGACGAGCTGCCGACCCTCAACGCGTGGTTCGAGGCCCTCTTCCGCGACGACGCGCCCATGGTGCGCGAGCTCTACGAAGCCGACCGGACGACGGGCTTCCTCGACGCGCGCACGGTGCCCATCACCCGCAAGGACGGCTGGGAGCGCCTGGTGCAGTTCCACGCGACGGTGGTGGGTGAAGGCGAGCTGTGGATGCTCACCGACATCACCGAGCGCGTGGCCTCGCAGGAGCGCTTCCGCCTCTTGTTCGAGCAGTCGTCGACGCCCCACCTGCTGCTCGACGCCACCGGCATCGTCGACTGCAACCCGGCCGCCGTGGCGCTCCTGGGGTACCGCTCGAAGTCCGACCTCTTGCGGCTCCACCCGCGCGACCTCTCTCCCGAGCTGCAGCCCGACGGGCGACGCAGCCACGAGAAGGCCTCCGAGATGGAGCAATTGGCCTTCGAGCAGGGCAGCCACCGCTACGACTGGGTGCACAAGACGGCCTCGGGCACCCAGGTGCCCGTCGAGGTGACGCTCACGCCCCAGACCTTCGGTGCGCAGCGCGTGCTGCTCGTCGAGTGGCACGACCTCACCGAGCGCGTGCAGTACGAGGACGGGCTGCGACGGGCCCGCGACTCGGCCATGGAGTACGCGCGCGCGAAGAGCGACTTCCTCGCGGTGATGTCGCACGAGATTCGCACGCCGATGAACGGCGTCATCGGCATGACGCGCCTGCTGCTCGACACGCCGCTGTCACCCCTGCAGCGGGACTACGTCGACAGCCTGCGCGCGTGCGGCGAGGGCCTGCTGGCGCTGCTCAACGACATCCTCGACTTCTCGCGGCTCGAGGCGGGCAAGGTGACGCTCGAGCAGATTCCCCTGTCGCTGCGCGACCTCGTTGACGAGGCAGTGTCGGTGGTCGCCGACGCGGCCGAGCTGAAGAACCTGAGCCTGGTGGTGCTGGCCGACGAGTCGGCGCCCGACCGGGTGCTGGGCGACCCGACGCGCCTGAGGCAGGTGCTGCTGAACCTCTTGTCGAACGCGGTCAAGTTCACCGAGCGCGGCGGCGTCGAGGTGCGCCTGTCGTCGACGCAGCGCACCGACGACCGCGGCCGGCGGGTGGTGACGCTCGCGGTGAAGGACTCGGGCATCGGCATCGCGCCCAGCGCCCTGCCTCGCCTGTTCGCTTCGTTCAGCCAGGAGGACTCGAGCACCACGCGGCGCTTCGGCGGCAGCGGCCTGGGCCTCGCCATCTGCAAGCGGCTGGTGGGCCTCATGGGCGGCGTCATCGACGTCGAGACCGGCGACACCGGCACCACCTTCTCGGTGAGCCTCGCCTTCGACGAGGCCCCGTCGGTGAGCGGGCTGGGGCTCCTGGCCGGGCGACGGGTGCTGGTGGTCGCGCCGCCGTCGGTGTCGCGCCTGGGCCTCGAGCAACTGCTGGCCAACGCGGGCGCGCGCGTCGACACCGCCGAGGGAGAGCTGAGCGCGAAGGCGAAATGCGAGGCCTTCGAGGTGGTGCTCGTCGACGACGAGGCGCACGGCGCGGCCGCACGGGCGATGGCCGCCCGCCTGGTGGCCCCGCACCGCAAGGTGGGCGTGCTCACCTCGGCGCGCACCCCTTCGACCGAGTTCCCGCCGGGGTGCTTCCGGCTGATGCGCCCGCTGCGCCGCCGCCAGGTGCTCGACGCGGTGAGCCGCGCGCTGGTGCTGCCGCTCCCGCGCAGCGAGCCCCAGGTGCCCGACGCGGCGCCCTTTCCGGGCCTGCGCGTGCTGGTGGCTGAAGACAACACCATCAACCAGCGCGTCATCCGGGGGCTGCTGGGCAAGCTCGGCTGTGTGGTGCACGTCGCCGAGAACGGTCAGGAGGCGCTCGACGCCCTCGAACGCCAGGACTGGGACGTGGTGTTCATGGACTGCCAGATGCCGGTGCTCGACGGCTTCGAGGCCACCCGCCGCATTCGCCTCGTCCACGGCCGGCAGCTGCCCGTCATCGCGCTCACCGCCGGCACCATGGAAGGTGACAAGGAGCGCTGCCTCGAGGCCGGCATGACCGACTTCCTCGCCAAGCCCGTGCGCCCCGAGGACCTGCTGCGCACGCTGGGGCGGCACGCTCGCGCTCCGGCGCTGGCCGAGCCCCGGGCTCCGTTGAGCGCCGCTGGCTGACACCCCGTCAGCGTGCCGGCCGGGCCCTTGCGATCAGGCGCGGGCCCTGCATTGATGCCGTCACGTCGAGCGGGCCCAGAGCCAGCCCCGCGAACTCACGACGGCCGTCCAACGAAAAACTGAGGGTTCCCCATGAAGACACGACTCCTTGCGGCGGCGTTGGCGTTCGCGACCGCGCTCGCGTGCGCCCCTGAAGCCCCGGCCGGTGGTGGCAACAGCGCCTCGGGCTCGGTGGCCATCAGCCGCGACGACGCGCTCGTCTATGCCGTCGACGCCGACCTCGACACGCTCTTCGTGGTGGACGCGAAAGACCTCTCCGCCGAGCCGCGCGCCATCAAGGTCGGCCGCATGCCCGAGAAGGTGCTCGTGGCGCCTGACGACACCGTCTACGTCGCCAACCGGTACGGCCGCAGCGTGAGCGTGGTGCGCCGCGGTGACAGCCAGGCCTCGCTCACCCTCGAGGTGGGGGTCGAGCCCGTGGGCCTCGCCGTGTCGGAAGACGGCCGCACGCTCTACGTCGTCAACAGCACCCGCCGGACCGACCTCGAGGTCGGCTCGGTGATGGCGTTCGACACCGCCACGCACACACTGAAGTGGGAAACCGCCGTCGGCCCCGAGCCGCGCGCCATCACCCTGCTGCCCGGCGGCCGGGCGATGGTGACGCTCTACAAGAGCGGCGACGTGGTGATGCTCGACGTCACGAAGGGAGCGGTGACGAAGTCGGGCTCGGACCTCTTCCGCGAGCTCAACCGCTCGGCGCTCGGCCTCTCGACGCCCAACGGCCAGCCCCGGCAACGGCCGGGGACGACTGGTACGACGGGCCCGAGCACCCGCCGCGCCCGCGCGCTCGAGGCCGTGACGGCCAGCCCCGACGGCAAGCAGGTGTACGTCGCGGCGCTGCTGGCGACCGACTCCGTTCTCAACACGCGGCCCAACGACCCGCTCGCGAACGGCGGCGGCTCGGCAGTGCCCGGCGGCTTCGGAGGTGGGGCAGGGAACCCGGGTACGAGCGCGGGGTATGGCTCCTCTGGCGGTGGCTGCCGGCTGGTTCGCCCCGTCGCGGCAGCGTCGCTGCTCACGTTCGACCCCGAAGGCAACGCGAACGTCGATGACGCGAGCGCCGACGACCCCTGCCGCAGCTTCGTCGACCCGAACCGCGGCGAACGCCCGCCCCTCTTCCTCACCTCGAACGCGCCCGGCATTCCGGTGCAGGGCCCGGCCGCCATCGCCGTCGACGCGAGCGGCGGCTACGTCTTCGTCGCCAACCGCGAGTCGAACAACGTCTCCATCGTCCCCACCACCAGCATCACCACCGCGCCGACCGTCGACCGGAACCTCGGGGCCGGTGGCACCCAGGTGGTCAACGTGGGCGCCGGGCCGACGGGCATCGCCGTCTCGCGCGATGGCACGACGGCCTGGGTCTTCAACGCCTTCGACCACTCGCTGTCGAAGCTGTCGTCCGGTGCTGGCATCGTGCGCCAGCGCGAGGTGAAGCGCCTGGCCGAGGACGTGCTCCCGGCCGACGTGGTGGCAGGCCGAAAGCTCTTCTTCAGCGCCGTCAGCCCCGACATGAACGACCCGAACCTGGGCATCAGCTGCGCCACCTGCCATGTCGAGGCGCGCGAAGACGGGCACGTGTGGAACACCACCGAAGGCCCACGCAACACCCCGGCGCTCACCGGCAAGCTGCTCGCGAAGACGGCGCCCTTCCACTGGAACGGCGAGTTCAACACCGTCTCGCAGTTCATGTCGCACACCACGAAGGACCGCATGGGCGGGCGCGGGCCGTCCGAGGCGATGGAGCGCCAGCTGATGGCCTTCATCATGTCGGTGCAGGCACCCGACAACCCGTTCACCACCGAGACGCCGGCCGACGTGAAGGCGCGCGGCAAGTCGGCGTGGGACAAGGCGGCGTGCGGCACCTGCCACCGCGGCGAGGCGCTCACCGACGACCGCTTCTACGACGTCGGCACGCTGGTGGAGACGGGCCCCGTCGTCGACCGCCGCGAGTTCCTCTTCCACGGCGGGCTCAACACGCCCTCGCTGCTGGGCATCGCCCGCACGGGCCCGTTCCTCCACGACGGCAGCGCGCCGACGCTGAAGGCCCGCATTCTCATGGGCAAGGAGCGCAACGAGCACGGCCTCACGTCGCAGCTGACGGACCAGGAGGTCGACGACCTGGTCGCCTACGTGCGCTCCCTCTGACGGGCGGGTTCCCTCGGGGGCTGGCCCTCGGCGACAATGTCGGGCTCATGTTCAAGCTCGACTCCGCCACCCAGCTGCTCGACACGTTTCGCCCCAAGGACCGGCGGACGGTCGAGCTCTCTCCAGACTTCACCTTCCCGCTGGTGGTGAAGGACTACCTCGCGTGGAAGCACCCGGCCGGCGGCAGGGTGTTCCTCGTCTTCGCGGTGCCCGGAGGCGTTCCGACCGGCATCGCCTTCGACTCGAACGGCGGCGGCTCGGCAGCCGTGCCAGCGATGTGCTCGTGGTGCCACTGCACGGCGCCCGGCACCGGCATCGGGCTCCTCACCGCGACGCTCAACGGGAGCAAGCGGGTGGGCGCCATCATCTGCGAAGACTTGAGCTGCCGGGACAAGCTCGAAGAGGCCGCCAACCGCACCGGCTCCAGCGTGCGTCCAGCGATGGAGAAGCTGGTGGCGCGCATGGGGAAGTTCGCGAGCGACGCGCTGCGAATCGACTTGTCCGGCGCCGGGCGGTGAGCCAGCGCTCGAGGTGAGCGCCAGACGTCTGGCTCTTCCCGCCGAGCCCCTCCGACTCGTGGGGGCGCTTCTGGCCCCTGGCGTCCGACGAGCGCTTCCTTCTCCTCGCTCACCGCTTCGCGCGCTGCCGCAGCACCTGGCGCACGTCGTCGAGCGTGAGGCCCCGGCCCTGGAGCGCCACCAGCGTGTGGTACAGCACGTCGGCGCCTTCTTCGGCCGCGCGGGCGTCGTCCCCGTCGGCGAGCGCCAGCACCAGCTCGGCGGCTTCTTCTCCCAGCTTCTTGAGGCGCAGGTTGCGGTTGCCGAGCAGCTTCGCGGTGTAGCTCGCGTCGCTCCCGGCCTTCGCGCGCGCGGCGATGGTGGCGGCCAGCGTGGACAGCTCGTCACCCGTCGGCGCGCCAAAGCAGGTGACGGTGTTGGTATGGCAGGCCGGGCCCGTCTGCTCGACGCGCGCCAACACCGTGTCGGCGTCGCAGTCGAGCGTGAGCGACACGACGCGCTGGACGTGGCCGCTGGTGTCTCCCTTCTTCCACAGGCCGCGCGTGCGCGAGCGGTAGTGCATGAAGCCCGTCTCGACCGTCTTCGTCAGCGCCTCGGCGTCGGCGTACGCCACCATCAGCACCGCGCCAGTGAGCGCGTCTTGCGTCACCACCGGCACCAGGCCCTTCGAGAAGTCGACGCGCGCTATGTCGAAGGCGACGGGCGCCGGAGCCGCGGGCTCAACGAGGTGGCGGACGACGCTCGCGAGCGCGCCGTTGGTGGCGATGGCGCTCTTGCCGAAGCCGGTGCGGGTGCCGTCGAGCGCGGTGAAGACGCCGCCAGCCTCTTCGATGATGGGCCACAACGCGGCCGAGTCCCAGTCGTTCAGCACGGGGTCGACCATCGCCTCGGCGCGGCCGGTCGCGACCAGCAGGTAGCCGTAGCAGTCGCCCCAGGTGCGGCTGACGGGCGCGGCGTCGAGGAGCGGGCGGAGCGGGCGCGCGAGCCGGCCCGCGTCGGTGGTGAGCACCGTCGCTCCATCGAGGGAGTCGACCGCCGACACCCGCGTCGGCGCGCCGTTGAAGAAGCAGCCCCGGCCCCGCTCGGCGGCGACCAGCTCGTCGAGCGCGGGACAGAACAGCGCCCCCGCCAGCACCTCGTCTCCTTCCGCCACGGCCACCAGCGTGCCCCACAGCGGCACGCCCCGCACGAAGGCCTTGGTGCCGTCGATGGGGTCGACGTACCAGCGGCGGCGGGCGTCGGGCCGCACGGAGTCTCCTTCTTCGCCGACGACGCCGTCATCGGGGAAGTGGGCCGCAATCCACGCGCGGGCGGCGAGCTCGGCCTCGCGATCGGCCACCGTCACCGGCGTCCCATCAGCCTTCGTTTCCACTGTCACGCCGCGGCGGAAGTACGAGAGCGCCTTCGCGCCGGCGACGCGCGCCACCTCGGTCACGGCCTCGAGCCAGGTCATGGGCGCACCTCGCGGGCGTCGAGCGCACTCTTCTGCGCCGTGACGCCGGCACCACGGGAAAGGCCCGCGACGAGCGCAGCGCTGGAAACGACTTCGAGCGACGTCCTCGGGCCCAGGACGCGAAGGCCCGATGAGCTCGGTCCCTCGGAGCGGCGGCCTGATGCGAGCGAGGCCTCGGACTCGGCGCGGAGCCACCTCATGGGCGCACCTCGCGCACGTCGAGCCCGCTGACCGACAGCTCGTGCTTGAGCGCGCGCACGGTGGTGGTGCCGTCGTGAAGAATGCCCGCCAGCAGCGCGGCCTCGGCCTCGCCCACCGTGAAGGCCTCGGCGAGGTGTCGCGCGGAGCCGGCCCCGCCCGACGCAATCACCGGCACGTCGACGGCGCGCGCGATGGCCCGCGTCAGCTCGAGGTCGTACCCGCTGCGCTGACCGTCACGGTCGATGCTGGTGACGAGCAGCTCACCGGCGCCGCGCGAGACCACCTCCTTCGCCCACGCCACGGCCTCGAGCGGCGTCTCGCGCTTGCCGCCGTGCGTGTACACGCGCCACCCATCTCCACTGCGCTTCGCGTCGATGCTCACCACGACGCATTGAGCCCCCACGGCGCGGGCGCAGGCGCTGATGACCGACGGGTCCTTCACCGCGGCCGAGTTGAGCGACACCTTGTCGGCGCCGGCGCGCAGCGCGCAGTTCACGTCGTCGACCGACCCGATGCCACCGCCGATGGTGACGGGAATGAACACCTGCTCGGCGGTGCGGCGGGCGACGTCCCACAGCGGAGCGCGTTCTTCGGCGCTGGCCGACACGTCGAGGAAGACGAGCTCGTCGGCGCCTTCGCCCTCGTAGCGGCGGGCGAGCTCGACCGGGTCTCCCACGTCGCGGAGCCCCTCGAAGGAAACGCCCTTCACGACGCGGCCGCCCTTCATGTCGAGGCACACCACGATGCGCTTCGTCGTCACGTCGTCACCTTCCAGTCGACGCTGCCCTTGGTGCTGAAGACGACGCCGTCGTCACGGAGCGCCTCGCGCAGGGCCAGGCCCGTCGCCTTGAAGGCTGCCTCGATGAGGTGGTGCCGGTCGGTGCCGCGCAGCCGCCGCACATGGAGCGTCGCCTCGGCGGTGGTGGCGAAGCTGCGGAACCAGTGCGTGTACAGCTTCGAGGGCAGCTTGCCGACGAAGTAGGGCCGGCCGCCGGTGTCGATGACCGCCTGCACCAGCGCGTCGTCCATCGGGAGCGTCTTCTCTCCGTATCGCCGGGCCGTCGCCGGCGTCGCGACGCGGACCAGTCGGCCCACGGCGAGCGCCACGTCCTCCATGAGGTGGTGGCGCAGGTCGCCGCGCGCGTGCAGCACGAGCGGCAGCCCCGCGTACGTGCCGAAGGTGTGCAGCATGTGGTTGAAGAAGGGCAGCCCCGTATCGATGCGCACGGCGTCTTCGAGCGACGCGCGCACCGTGGTCTCTTTCGTCTCCCGCGTGACGGACTTCATGACGAGAACTCCCGTGCGATGGCGGGCGCGTCGAGGCGCCCGGTGTAGAGGGCCATGCCGATGACGGCGGCGTGGCACCCGGTGGTCTGAAGCGCCCGCAGGTCGTCGGCGGTGGTGACGCCGCCCGAGGCGATGATGGGGAATGGCGAGGCGGCGACGACGTCGCGGAACAGGCCGACGTCGGTGCCCTGGAGCTGCCCTTCGAGGTGGACCGCCGTGACGAGCACTCCCGCGAGCGGCAGGGGACGCACCCGCTCGAGCAGCGTCACGACGTCGAGCGACGTGGTGGCGGCCCAGCCGCGGGTGACGACGGCGCGGCCCTTCACGTCGGCCGCGAGCACCACCTTGCCGGGGAAGGCCGTCGTGACGCTCTCGAGCCAACCCGGGTCTTCCACTCCACGGGTGCCCACGACGACGCGAGCGGCCCCGAGGGAGAGCAGGCGCTCCACCGCGGACTCGTCGCGCACCCCGCCGCCGACCTGCACGTCAGCGCCGCGGACGAGCTGCTCGATGATGGTGGTGTTGGCCCCGCGGCCTGTCGCCGCGTCGAGGTCGACGACGTGGAGCGAGGTGAAGCCTGCGGCGCGCCACTGACGGGCCACGTCAAGGGGATCTGGCAGGCGCACGCGCTCCTGGTCGTACGCGCCGCCGACGAGCTGCACGCACGCGCCTTCTCGCAGGTCGATGGCTGGAATGGCCTTCATGACGGTCGCTCCTGTCCCGAGAGGGTGGCCCGCGCCGCGCGCGGCTGGGCCCGACGCAGGGCCCGCGCGAGCCGAGAACCCGTTCGCGGGCCCCGGCGAAACCACGGTCGCCCTTCGACTTCCTCGGAGCGGATGACTCCGGCATCGCGTTGTCCCGTCATGACGTCACCTCGCGCACCAGCGCCTCGAGGAGCGACAGGCCGTCATGAGACGACTTTTCGGGGTGAAACTGCACCCCGGCGATGCGGCCCAGGCGCACCGCTGCCGGGAAGCGCTCGTCATCGTGCCGGGCCCACGCCGTCACCACGCGCGCATCGACCGGCCGGCACGCGAACGAGTGCGCGAAGTACATCGCGCGGCCGTCTCCCTCGAGGCGCGACCAACCGATGTGTGGCACCCGGCGCGTCTCGAGCCGCGTCACCGTTCCGTCGAGCACCGACAGCCCGCGGCCCGGCGTAAGGCCGTCCTCCTCCGACGCGTCGAACAACAACTGCATGCCGAGGCAGATGCCGATGAGCGGCTGACCCCTCGCGAGCGACGCGCGAACGGCGTCTCGTGCTGGTGCGAGCCGGTCTGCCGCAAGCCCGAAGGCGCCAACACCGGGCAGCACGAGCAGGTCGGTCTTCACCGTCGCGTCCGTCGACACCTCGACCGTCAGGCCGAGGCGTCCCAGCGCGCGCCCAAGCGAGTGCAGGTTCCCCGCGCCGTAGTCGAAGAGCGTCGCCTTCATCGCCTCGTCCCCGTCGCGGCCCCTGAGCCGCCCACCCACGGCCTCTCCGTTCGAAGGCTGGGCCGCACCGCGCGACGTGCCTCGCGCCGAGTCCCGTCAGACCCTTCACCGGCGGTCCGCGCCATCGCGCCTCCCCGCGCCACCACCCCGTCGGTCCGGCGCAGTCGCCGCTCGCTGGAGCCGGGCGCCGTCGAGCGTGAAGCCCGTAGAGCGGAGCTGACGCGTGCGTCGGTGCTGGACCCGCTGGAGGCGATGAGCCGCCGTGTCAGGCGAGCCCCGAAGCCCGACCCCTCGCGCGCGACGAAGACGCCGATGGCACCTGGGTCGCTCATCGTGTCGCCTCCACCAGCGCCGCGAGACACGTGCGCATCATCGCCTCGGTGCCGATGCTGATGCGCACCGCGTCGCCGATTCCCGCGAGCCCGGGAAACGCGCGCACCGAGACGGCGTGCGTGCGCATGCGGTCGGCGACGTCGGTTGCGGAGCGGTTGGCTCCCACCCCCTGGAGCGGCACCAGCACGAAGTTCGCCTCGCTCTCGAGCGGCGCAAAGCCCTTCTCGGAGAGCGCCCGGACGAACGCCGCCCGGTTCGTCTTCACCGTCGCGATGCCCTCGTCGACCCACGCCACGTCCTTCGTCAGCACCGAGAGCCCGCACGCCTCGGCGAGGCCGCCCACCTTGTACGGCCCGCGCGTCTTTTCCACCTGCTCGACGAGCGCCGAGTTCCCCACGGCGTAGCCCAACCGCAGGCCGGCGAGGCCCCAGGCCTTCGACAGCGTGCGCACGACGAGCAACCGTTCGAGCGACGGCGCCTTCGCCACCAACGAGGGGCGCGCCGCGTACTCGACGTATGCTTCGTCGAGCACCACCACCGCGCCGGTCCGCTGCAGCAGCGCCTCGACGAAGCCCTCGGGCAGCACCGCGCCGGTCGGGTTGTTGGGTGAGCAGAGATAGATGAGTCGTGCGCCGCTGCGAGCCAGCGCGTCGACGTCGAGCGCCGTCGGCCGAGGCACCAGCGCATTGGCGCGCGCGAACGACGTCACGATGCCGAAGGTGGGCGGGCAGAAGGCGACGGCGTCTGAGGGCTCGCCGAAGGCGCGGAAGGTGGCGTCGAGCACGTCATCGGAGCCACAGCCCGTCACCACCTCCTCCACCCGCACGCCACACCGTGCCGCCAGCGCCCCACGCAGCGCATCGGCATACGGAGCCGGGTACCGCGTGATGGCCGCGGCCGGCGGCCGCTCGAGCAGCCTCGCGACCGACGGGGGGACTCCGAAGAGGTTGGTGTTGTCCGTCAGGTCGAGCTCACACGGCGGCCGCCTGGGCACGTAGCGCTCGATGGGGGCCAGCGTCGCGCGGGTGCGCAGTGACGATGGCTTGCTGGTCCCTGCCGCGGACGCGAGCGCCGCGGCGGCGTTGGCGTGCGCGGGCAGGCCTTCGCTCGTCGCGAGCGCCACCACGTCGGCCGACATCGCGGCGGCAGCCTGCGGCGTCACCTTCTGCCACGTCTGCCAGCGCACGAAGTCGAGCACCGAGAGGCCACTGAAGCGTCGCCCCGCTCCGGCCGTGGGCAGCACGTGGTTGGCGCCGGTGAGGTAGTCACCGAACGCCACCGACGCGTTCGGCCCGACGAACACGGTGCCGGCGTTGCGTACGTTCGGGAGGAACGCCTCGGCGTTCTCGAGGTTGAGCTGCAGGTGCTCGGCGGCGAAGGCCTCGACGAAGGGCCAGGCCTCGTCGAGCGAACGAAGCGTCAACACCGCACCTCGCGTGCGCAGCGCCGTCTCGATGGTGGCCCGGCGCGGCTGCGACGCCAGGGACGACTCGAGCGAGGCCACCACGCGCGCGGCGAGGTCCTCACCCAGACACAGCGCCACCACGCACGCGTCGACGTCGTGCTCGGCCTGCGCCAACAGCTCGCGCGCGATGGCATCGGGCGCGGCCTGCCCGTCGGCCACCACGAGGATCTCGGAGGGCCCTGCAGGCGAGTCGATGCCGACGTCTCCGGCCACCTGGCGTTTGGCCTCGGCGACCCAGGCGTTCCCCGGGCCCACGATGCGGTCGACGCGCGGCACCGACACGGTGCCGAAGGCCATCGCGCCAATCGCTCCAGCGCCGCCGAGGGCGAAGACGCGCGTCGCTCCGGCGAGCGCCGCGGCGGCCAGCACCACGTCCGACGGGAGCCCCGTGGGGCCAGGCGGAGAGCAGACGATGATGTCCTTCACGCCAGCCGCGCGCGCGGGCACGACGCCCATCAGCACGCTCGACGGATACGCGGCCTTGCCACCCGGCGCGTAGACGCCGACGCGCTCGAAGGGGTCGGCCCTGCGGCCCACCACGAGGCCGGGCTCGACCTCGACCTCGGTGGGCGGCGGCAACGACGCGCGGGCGACGAGCTCGAGGTTCTTCGCCGCGCGCTCGAGGCCCTTTCGGACGACGGGGTCGAGGGTCGAGAGCGCCCGCTCGAGCTCGGCGCGCGGCACCTCGAGCGTCTCGAGCGACACCCGGTCGAACTCGCGGGCGAAACGCAGGAGCGCGGTGTCACCCTCGGCCTTCACCTCGGCGAGCTGCTTCGCCACGGTGGCCGACACGCGCACGTCGGTGGAGAACGAGCGGTCGAGCAGCGCCGCCTTCGACGCGGCCGGCAGCGCGGCGAGGGCGCCTCGAAAACGAACCAGGCTCATGGCATCAACCTCTCGATGCGGGTGACGAGAATGCCCTCGCAGCCGAGCGACTTGAGGGCGGCCACCGTCTTGTAGACGCTCGAGGCCGGCACCACCGCGTGCATGGCGACGAAGCGGCCTCCGCCCAGCACTTCGCTCAAGGTGGGGCCGTTGAGGCCGGGGAGCCGCTCGCGCACGTCGTCGAGCCGGTCCTTCGGGACGTTCGCCATGAGGTAGCGCTGGGTGCGCGCGCGCAGCACCGACGAGAGCGCCAGCGTGAGCTCCTGCGCCCAACCCTGGTTCGCCACCTCGTCACGACCGATGAGGCGGGCCGTCGAGTCCATCACCGTGCCCACTTCGCGCAGGCCATTCACCTTGAGCGTCGAGCCGGTCGAGGTGAGGTCGACGACGATGTCGGCGATGCCGAGGTGGGGCGCAATCTCGGCGGCCCCGCTCACCGGCACCACGTCGACGACGATGCCCTTCGACTCGAAGTACGCGCGGGTGAGGCGGGGGAAGACCGAGGCCACGCGGGGTCGGCCCTTCAGCTCGTCGACGGACTTCACGCCGCTCTCGTCACGCACCGCCACCACGAGGCGGCACTTGCCGAACTGGAGGTCGAGCAGCTCGGTCAGCACCCGCCCGGACTCGGCCACCAGGTCGGCGCCGGTGATGCCGAGGTCGGCCGCGCCATCGGCGACGAACTCGGGAATGTCCTGGGCGCGCACGAAGATGGCCTCGAACTCGCCGCCGAGTGAGGCGGTGAGGCTCCGTTCGGACTTGCCACGAATGGGCAGACCGGCGTCGTCGAGCAACGCCTTCACGTCTTCCTGCAAGCGGCCTTTGTTGGGGAGTGCGATTCGGGGCATCGGGAGGCTCGGTGAACGTCGGGTGGGAGGAACCGGGGCGGGCAAAACGAAAAAGCCCGTCTCGGGGAGGGACGGGCTTTCTGCGCCGCTTGGACTGCCGTGTGAGGGTCGCTTCAGCTCACACACGCGCGCGCATGCCCGTCGGAGGCATGGTGGTGGTGCGCGTGGTGATGCGAGAACGACGTCACGGGTCCGAGTCGTAACGGCGGGCACCAGCGCTTGTCAACCCGGGCCCGCGCGGTGGCCCCTACGCGAATCAGCGCCGAGTGGTACCGTGTCGCTTTCCACTGGTTCGGGGACCCATCGGAGCCTCATGCGCACGTTGACCTCGACGACCTCCTCGCCCCCCGCGCCTGCCTCACGCTGGGCTTGATGCTCCTGCTCTCAGCCCCCGCCGTGCGTGCGGAGGCACTCCCTCGCACACGGGCTGGCGTCAGCCTCATGGCGCAGGCCGGAGTTGGCGGACCAGCACCGACCGTGGGGCCCGCCCTCGCCTTCGACCTGGGTGCGATGCTCACCGCGAGATGGGCAATCGCGGGGCGACTCAGCGCCGGAGGAATCGGCCTGTTCAACATGGCCCGGTTGGGGGTTGGAGTTGAATACAGCCTTGGGGAGCGATGGACCCTGGGCTTTGGAGTCGCCGGCGCCGCGTTCTTCAGCCTCTCCCGAGACCTGCCTGGAGCCGTGTCGGTGCTCGCCCCGGTTCGCGTCGACTTCGCGCTGGGTGACCACGTCGACGGGCGGGGGTGGACCCTGAGCGTCGAGGCCCTTCCGGGGCTGGCGGTCCTTCAAGATTGTGGCTTTCGGCCGGGTGGAGGCCAGTGCACTGCCCCGCTCACGCTCGTTGGACTCGTTGGCGTCGGCTACACCTGGAAATAGGCGCGTCCCCAGCTGCATCGACGCAAAACCCGAACCTGCCGCGTCGTCTCCCCCCTGATGCGCCCTTTCTTCGTGACGTTGCTCGTG
>JALOQF010000134.1 GCA_025459425.1 Myxococcaceae bacterium
GCCGTTGCCGGCCAGCAGGTGGAAGTACGTCTGGCCGTCGCGGCCGGTGAACGTCTCGAAGCGGCCGCGGGTCAGCGTGAGCTCGTCCATCGCCTCGGCCGACGCGTCGACGTCGACGTCAGCGCCGTCCACGACGGCCGAGTCCACGCCACAAGCGGAGAGGGCGAGGATGGAGGTGAGCAGCGCGAGCAGGCGGGCGTTCATGGGTGACTCCGAGAGTGAAGAGGTGAACTGCACGGACCCTGTGAACTGCAGTGTGCGTGCCGCGCGCGTGACGTTCGCAACATGCTGATCTCGCGACAGCACAGGTCGAGCCTCTGTTGCTTCAAAGCAACGATTGGTGCATGAATGCACTCAGATGATTCCCGAACTCGACACTGAGAAAGAACTCCACGCCGCCGACATCGAGCAGGTCGGCCGGCGGCTGGTGCAGCTCGCCTGCGCCCAGACGGGCGCGACGAATGGAGCCGTCTTTCTCTCGGACACGAAGTCGAAGGGCCTCTCGGTCGACTTTCACGTCGTGGCCGGCGTGGTGGTGACGCTCCCGGGCACCGGCTCGATCATTCGCCCGCGAAACGACGGCCGGCCCAACGGCATCGCCCTCACGTGTTTCCTGACGAACACGCCGTACGTCTGCAACGACACCTCGAAGGACCCCAACTACGCGCGCTACTTCCTCGACGTGGGCGCGGTGCTCGCGGTGCCGATTCCGTGGCAGGGGAAAGCCCTCGGCGTGCTGACGGTGGCCACCACGGCGTCGAACGCGTTCGGCGACGAGCACGTGCGCACGCTCGAGGCCATCGCCGCCGCCTCCGCGCGGTTCCTCCGCCGTGCGCAGCTGGCCCGCGCCACCCTCGACACCGGCCGCCCGTTCGTCATCAAGGGGCTGTCTCCGGCGTGGCTCGAGGTCGAGCGGAAGGTGGAGCAGGTCTCGTCGACCGACGCGCCCGTGCTCGTCACCGGTGAGAGCGGCACCGGCAAGGACCTGGTGTCGCGCTCGATTCACTTCAACTCGAAGCGCAGCGCGAAGCCGTACGTCACGGTGAACTGCGCGGCGATTCCCGAGACGCTGCTCGAGAGCGTCTTGTTCGGCCACGTGAAGGGCGCGTTCACCGGCGCCACCTCGAACAAGGTGGGCGAGTTCCAGAAGGCCGACGGCGGCACCTTGTTCCTCGACGAGCTCGGCGAGCTGCCGCTCATGCTCCAGGCCAAGGTGTTGCGCGCCATCGAGCAGGGTGAGGTGAGCCCCGTCGGCTCGAACGACGCGCCGCTGCGGGTCGACGTGCGGCTCGTGTGCGCCACCAACCGCAACCTCGCCCAGATGGTGCGCGAGGGCCGCTTCCGTGACGACCTCTACTTCCGCGTCTCGGTCATCACCGTCGAGCTGCCGCCGCTGCGCACGTACAAGGACAACCTCGAGATCCTCGCGCAGGTGTTCCTCCAGCAGGCCGCGCGGAAACACGGCCGCCGCGTCGACGCCATCTCACGCGAGGCGATGGCCCTGCTGCAGGCGCATGACTTCCCCGGCAACGTGCGCGAGCTCAAGAACGCGCTCGAGCACGCCGTCATCCTCGCGTCGACCCAGGAGGTCCGCCCCGAAGACCTGCCGAAGTCGATGCGCCCGGCCCTCGTGAGCGGGGCGCCGGCGCTCGTGGCGAAGACGGGGAAAGACGACGTGCTCCCGCTCGAGACGATGCGGGAGCAGTGGCTCGCGCCGCTCGAGCGTCAGTACCTGCAAGACCTGCTGCGCCGCACGAACGGACAGATCACCGCGGCCGCGAAGCTCGCCGGCGTGAACCGCGTGACCTTCTATCGCCTCATGGAGCGCCACGGGCTGCGCCTCGCCCGCATGCCCATCTGACGACCGGCATCGCCTCCACCGCGTCCGCGAAACGCACCGCTGCGTCCTGGTGGCGTGCACGACACCACGCGCTCGACGCCGCTGACGTGGCGCCCGCTCGTCGAGACGTGCGGCCTTCGTTCACGCTGGTCGTGGTCCACCCTGCCCTCTCGTCCTGCGCCACTCACACTCGTGTCGGAGCGGCGCCGCCGATGGAGACCGCCTCGCCGCAGACGACCATCGCCACGCTCGCACCCTGCCTCCAGGCAGGCCGTGGCACCTTTCCGCCGCGGGTCAGCCCGGGTATGTGCACTTCCATGCAGTCGACCGACTCAGACGCTGCGCTGCTCGCGAAGGCCCACGCCGGCGACGCTCGCGCGGTCGAGGCGCTGCTCGAGAAACACCAGAACCAGGTGTACCGCTACGGCCTGCGCATGTGTGGCAACGAGGCCGACGCGCGTGACGTGCTGCAGGAAACCCTCATCGCCGCCTACCGCAACCTCGGCTCGTTCCGCGGCGACGCGCGGCTGTCGACGTGGCTGTACCAGATCGCCCGCAGCTTCTGCCTCAAGCAGCGCCGCCGCCGCGAAGGCGAGCCCGCCCAGCACGACTCGCTCGACGACGCTGAGGCCCGCGGACAGGCCAGCGACTCGAGCGCGAGCGACGCGCGCGCCCATGCCCGCCAGGTGAGCGAGGTCATTCAGGCCGCCATCGGCACCCTGCCCGAGGAACACCGCGAGGCGCTCGTGCTCCGCGACGTCGAAGGGCTGTCGGCCGAAGAGGCCGCCTCGGTCGTCGGCATCGAGGTCGGCGCGCTCAAGTCCAGGCTCCACCGCGCGCGTATGGCCCTCAAGGAGCGCCTCGCCGCCGTCATCGACACGAACGAGCAGGCCATCGAGTGCCCGGAGTTGGCCAGCGAGCTGTCGGCCTACGCGGCCTCGGAGATCGACCAGGCCGCCTGCGAGCGCATCGAAGCGCACCTCGCGAAGTGTCAGCGCTGCTCGGCCGCCTGCGAGTCGCTCAAGCGCACCGTCTCGATGTGCCGCGCCATTCCCGGAGGCGAGGTGCCAGTGCCCGTCAAGGCCGCGGTTCGAGCGGCCCTGCGCCGCGCTGGCCTCGACGTCCACCCGTGAGCGGGCGCACGCTCGTCGTCGGCGACGTGCACGGCTGCCTCGACGAGCTGGTCGAGCTGCTCGAGGTGGCACAGCTGACGCCGAACGACCGGCTCGTGCTGGCTGGAGACCTCGTCGCCAAGGGCCCGAAGTCGCGCGGCGTGGTGCAGCTCGCCCGCGAGCGACGCGCCCTCGCGGTGCTCGGCAACCATGACGCGCACGTGCTCAAGGCCCGCGCGGGCGCCCTCGACGCCCTCAAGGGCACCCACCGCGAGGTCGCCGAAGCCCTCGGCGAGGACGACTGGCGCTACCTCGAGGCGCTCCCGCTGTGGCTCGACTTCCCCGAGCTCAACACCCTCGTCGTGCACGCTGGGATCCTGCCGAACGTGCCGCTCGAGGCGCAGCCGCGCCACCTGCTCCTCAACCTGCGCAGCCTCGACGAGGCAGGCCAGGGGTCGACACGCGTGACCGGCGGCCGGCCCTGGGCCGAGCGCTGGCCGGGGCCCCGCTTCGTCGTCTTCGGCCACGATGCCCTGCGCGGGCTCCAACGCCACCCGCACGCGCTGGGGCTCGACACCGGCTGCGTCTACGGCGGGCAACTCTCGGCGGTGTGGTTGCCCGAGCGGCGCCTCGTTCACGTGAAGGCCCACCGCGCCTGGGTGCCCGTCGACGGGTGACTTGCCTTACGGCACGCGCGCCCCGAAACGGCGGTGCACCGAGCGGCCCTCGCACCTGCCGGTCGAGGCTTCCTCGGAACCCGAGGGCACGAGCACTGTTTCGTCGGAGAGGTGTCCGTGTCGCCGGGCACCGCGGCCGAACTCGACTGCGGCGTGGAGCGGGGAAGCCCTCGCGGCTTCCACCCTGTCACGACGTCACGCGAGCGTGCGTGCGTCAGGCCCGAACCTCGCGGGCGCTCCAGCACCAACCGCAGTTGGTTGGTTCCTCCTCCCGCAGGTGAAGGACGGCCTCTTCGGCCGGCCTGACGCCTCCGGCGGAGGCCAGGTCTCACGGCGCGTCTGGACGAGCGCACCTGGGGCTGCGGCGCTGATGAAGGGCGCGCGTCATTCACAAGGGCAGTGATGCCTGAGCGCACGCCGTGACCTGGCGCGCGTGCTCGGTGCGCGGTGGCCCGGCCGTTCCGGGTCTCGAGGGGAAGCGGCACCGAGCCCGTCGTGCCGGCGACCGAGCCCTGCCGAAGCGTGACGGCGTACACGTCGGGCCCGCGCACCCTCTTGACGCTCTCCTGCTCAGCGGCTGAGGTGGTTACTGGCTCCTCGCTGGCGAGCACGGGCAGCCGACGAAGGGCTTTCCCGCTCGCCAGAAAGTAGCCGCCGATGAACCGGGAGTCTGCCGACGCCGCCCTCGAGGGAGCGTCCCTCGTGCCGTACGGAGAAGGCAGCGTCGCGCAGGCGAAGGAGCTCGAGCGTCAGCTCCTCGCGGCCGGCATTCCAGCGATGCTGGCGAAGCCGCCGGCGAAAGCCTGCTGCGGCGGCGGGTGCGGCTGTGGCGCGAAGCTGCAGATCCTCGTGCGCGAAGACGACGCACCGAAGGTGGCCCAGCTGCTCCAGGCCGAGTGGGTCGAGGCCGTGCGCCGCGAGGGCACCGTCGATGGCGGCCTCGTCGCGCTGCGCACGCCCCAGGAGAACGAGCTCGTCTGCCCCGCGTGCCAGTTCGTCGGCGTGCTCGTCGACGGCGCCTGCCAGGACTGCGGGCTCGTGCTCGAGTGAAGTGGCTCTCGCTCCCAGCGCTGGCCGTGCTGCTCGCGGGGTGCCCTGACATCCGCCGGCCGGGCTCTTTGGGAGTCGTCATCGCCGGCTCCGCCAGCTGGGGCGGGTTCGACCGACGCGCCGAGCCGCTCGCCGACGTCACCGTGACGCTGTCGTCCGGGAGCGCGTCGGCGTCGGCCGTGTCGTCCGAGAGCGGCGACTGGCGGGTGGAGCTGCCCCCGCAGCCCGTCGCCCCCACCACCCTCACCGCCTGGCGCACGGGCTTTTCGCCCTCGGCCCGCGCGCTCGTCGCCGGGGAGCGCACCGAGCTGCAGCTCTCGTTCGCGCTCGAGCCGCTCACCCCGATGGACTGCGTCGACACCGGCTGCACCACCGGCTCCGGCGACGTCCGGTGGCTCGACGCGCCGTCGGGTGCGTCTGCCGCGGCCGCCTGGCTCGAGCCCCTCGACGCCCCGGCGCTCTCCACCCAGGACGCGCTCCTCGTCGCCGTCGCGCTCGAGCTCGACGGCGGCAGCCTGCCCGGGAGCCTCCTCGTGCGCGTGCCCGTGGCGTCGTGGCCCGACGTCGTCGACGCGGTGCCGGGCACCGGCGCCATCGAGCTCCCCGTCGCCGTCTTCGGCCCGGCCGATCGCGCGTGGCGCCCCGCCGGCACCGGCACGCTCCGCACCGAAGCCGGGAGCGTCATCACCGAGGCACAGCTCGGCCGCGTTCGGTCGGGGCTGTTCGCGCCCGGCGTGGTGGCCTCGGTTTCCCCCATCGCGCGCGGTGTCGTCGGCGTCTTCGGCGGCCCGGCCCGCGTCGGCTGCGTCGAGGGCACGGTGAGCCTCGATGACGCGCCGACGCCCGGCGTCACCCTGCTGCCCGCGGTTGGCACGGCCGCGGCGGCGGACGACACGGGCAGGGTGTGCGTCGAGGTGCCACTGGGGGACGACCCGCAACCGGCCCGCGTGCAGTACGCCGGCGTCATCTTCACCAGCTCGACGATTCCCTCGGCCACGACGGCGGCGCGTTGCGGGGAAGGGTGCCGCGCGCTGGGCCGGCTCCCGGTTCGGGGGAGCGCCGTCGCCACGGTCGCGCCCTGCCGCGTCTCGGTGCGGGTCGTCGACGAGGTCGGCCAGCCACTGCCCGGCGCCGTCGTCGTCGGCATGGACGATGGCATCACGCAGGCCTCGTTCACCTCGATCTGCGGGCGCCTCGGCTCCCGGTGCACGCTGACCGGCGCGACCGATGGTGACGGCGGCGTCAGCCTCGTCGTTCCCGTGCAGGCGTCGCTGCGGCTGTCGGCCCGGGCCAGCACCGCCATCGGCCAGCGCGTCGGTCGGCTCGTCGAGCCGCTCTGCCCAAGGGCCCCCGTCACCCTGCGGGCTGGCGCTGGCCACGAGGGGCAGGAGCTGACGGTGTCGCTCCAGGGGCAGCAGATCTCGTGGGCCCCGATGCTCCCCAGCCATCGCATCCAGGTCGAGCGTGACGGCGGCGTCGCGTGGGCCGTGCGCTCCTTCATCGGCGTCGCCGGCCCCATCGTCGCGGGGACGGCCCCCATCGGCACGGAGCTCGAGGTTCCAGGCGATGGCGCGCTCCGAGCGGGCGACGTCGTCATCGTCTCGGTCGACGGAACGCGCGCGTCAGGCGTCGTGGTGCGGGGCACGGCGGCGGCGCGGGTCGAGTGACGTCGTCACCAGGTGCAGGTCCGACGGCATGAGCACGGCGGCGCGGGTCGAGCGACGTCGTCACCCGGTGCATCAGCGACGGCATGCGCACAGCAGCGCGGGTCAAGCGACGTCGTCACCCGGTGCATCAGCGACGGCATGCGCACGGCAGCTCGGGTCGAGCGACGTCATCACCCGGTGCATCGGCGACGGCATGCGTACGGCAGCTCGGGTCGAGTGACGTCGGCGATGGCATGCGCACGGCGGCGCACGTCGCAGCCCGGTGAGCGACGCCGTCAGCCGGTCCTCGAGCGCCCGCTGGCCTGACGCGATGCAGTGCGCGCGAGCAGTCGGCGCCGCAGCCAGAGCACCGCGTCGTCAGGCGAAGCGAGGGCCGTGACGCGATGCTCGGTCGCGAAGGCCGTGAGCGACACGCTTCCGCCCACCATCACGCCAGGGCCGTCACGCCCGGAGACCTGGCGAATCCGCTCGAGGCACGACGCGAGGGCCGGCAACAACGCCACGCGACTCACGGTGAACCCCACCGCGTCGAGGGCCTCGCGCTCGACGCGCCGTGACAGCGCGCTCGGCTCGAGCCCGGGCTCGACCTCGACGAACCACCCATCGCGCCGCAAGCCCTGCGCGACGAGGAGCAGGCCCAGCTGGTGCTGCTCGCCAGGCGCGGTGGTGAGCAGCACGTGGCCCCGCCCCACCGACGCCTCCCACGGCTCGGGCGTCACCAGGCGGCCCAACACCCCCAGCGCGACCGTCACTTCGACGAAGGTGCGCGCGTCGGCTTCCCACGCCTGCCCGAGCCGCCGCGCACAGGCCGACACCAGGCCATGGGGGCTCAGCGCGCCGGCGCGGTGGTCGTCGACGACGGCGCGCGCGGCCTCAAGCGAGCCGGCGCAGGCAGCCGCTGCCAACCGCTCGATGGCGAGCTGGTGGACGTCGGCCTCGCATCGCTGCTGCTCGGCGACCAGCCGGGGAATGACGTGCCCTTCGAGCAGCGCGCGCAGCCGCTCCAGGTCCTCACCGCAGCGCGCCGCGCCCTTGATGGCCTCATGGCGCTCCAGTCGAGACATCGTCAGCCCCCTCGCGCGTGTGCCGGTTCCAGACAACGTCTGGCGCCCCTTCCACGGACCGGGCCAGCGCAAGCAGGCTGCCAACCGCTCGACATCACACGGCGCCGCTCCACGCGCACTGCAAGGGGGGCGCGTGCGACCCAGCGCGCGCAGCCTCTGCGGTCGAGGCCTCGTCGAGCGCCCATTCGTGGCCGTCGAGCCGGTGGCTCTTCGAGAAACTGCACCAGCCCTGACGGAACGCCTTCACCGCTTGATCGGCATCAAGCCAGAGAAAGGCCTCCATCACTCAACGACTTGCACGAAGACGGGCCACGCTCGGGTGACTCACACCGCGACGCCGGGCCACCCGCCAACGCTTCGAAAAAACCTGCGCAGGACCTGCGCGGGGGGCCTACTCGCCCATGTTGCGGCGCCAGGTGTCGATGGCTTCCTTCGCGTCCTGCAGACTGACGCCCGTCTTGGCGCGGTACAGCTTGATGGCCTCGACGAAGTTGCGCCGGCGAATGGCCGAGACGATCTGCGGGTCTGACACCACGTCACTCGCGGCCGAGTCGATGACCTTCGCCACCTTCGAGCGCGACGCGGCCTGGGCGCGAAAGGCCTCGAAGGCCGCCTTCGCCTCTTCGAGCCCGACGCCGTGCCGCTCGCGGTAGCGCTTGATGGCCTGAATGAAGTGGCCCTGCTTGAGGAGCTGCACCAGCTCGGGGTCCGACGCGATGGCCTGGGCAGCATCGAAGGCGACGTCCGTCCTGGACGCGCGCGGGGGCATCGGCGGCGGCGGGGGCGCACGTCGCGCCGGGGCCTGGAACGGGGTGAAGCCAGGCGCTTCGGGCGGAGTGGGCGCCGGCTCGACGGAGACGACGGCGCGCTCGCCGCTCGCGGTGGTCGTCACCGCCGGCGGGGCGGGCACCTCGCGGCGGACCGGCAGCGCGACGGTGGCGACCGGAACCACGGGCGCGACGGGCGTTCCCAGCGTCGTCGAGGCCTTGAAGTCGAACACCGACGCCGCCGGAGGCAGCTGCCGCGCGCTCTTGTCGATCTCGAGCACCCGCGGCGTCTCGGTCATCGGCGCCAGCGGCGGCGGCACCGCCGGAAAGGCGCTGACGCGCTTCGACAGATCGGGGTGCACGTGCGGCACGCTCCGTTGCCGTGGCGGCGCGGGCTCGCGAAACGACAGCTCGCTCACGGACACCACGGCCCGGCTCGAGAGCACCAGCAGCCCCAGCAGCATTCCAATCAACCCACCGAGCACCAGCAGGACGATGAACATGCCGCCGAGGCTACTCCAGCTCGACGCCGTGCACGCCTCAGGACTTGTGCGACTCCCGCAAGGCCTCGATGGCGTCCTTCGATTCCTTGAGGCCGAGGCCAGTCAGCTCGCGGTAGCGCTTGATGGCGTCGACGAGGCGATCGGCGGCGAGGTGCTCGCGCAGCTCGGGGTCGTCGATGGCCGAGTCAGTCGGCTGGGGCACGGCGACGACGGCGGGCATGCTGAGCGGCTCACCACGCTGGAAGGCCTCGATGGCGTCTTTCGCGTCCTTGAGGCCCACCCCGGTGAGCTCGCGGTAGCGCTTGATGGCCTCGATGAGCCGGTGGGCGGCGAGGTGCTCGCGCAGCTCGGGGTCGTCGATGCCCGAGCCAGGCGCCCGGCGCTCGGCGACGACGGCGGGAGCAGCGGGCATGATGAGCGGCTCACCACGCTCGAAGGCGTCGACGGCGTCCTTCGCTTCCTTGAGGCCCACCCCGGTGAGCTCGCGGTAACGCTTGATGGCCTCGATCTTCTCGCCGGCCTGCAGGAGGTCTTGCACCGGGCCACGGCCCTGGACGACGACGGGCGGCCGAGCCGACGAAGGCCGAGGCGGAGGCTCCTGGACGACGACGGGCGGCTGAGCCGACGAAGGCCGGGGCGAAGGCACCTGCACGACGGTGACGTCACGGTTCCGCGAGAGCCACACCACGACGAGGGCGATGGCGACGACGGCGCCACCGATGAGGACCGCGAGCGTCATGGTGCAGCACGATGCCAGAGTCGGGGGGCCAGCGACACGGAACCGGCTGCCCCCGTCGGGCCTTACGCCACCTCGACGAGCGCCGCCGCGCCCATGCCACCGCCGATGCACATGGTGACGACGCCACGCTTGCCGCCTCGGCGCTTGAGCTCGCGCAAGATGGTGCCGACGAGCCGCGTGCCCGAGACGCCGAGCGGGTGCCCGAGCGCGATGGCGCCGCCGTTGACGTTCACCTTGTCGAGCGGCAGGCCCAGCTCGCGCACGCAGTACAGGCCCTGCGCCGCGAAGGCCTCGTTGAGCTCGAACAGGTCGATGTCCTTCACGGTGAGCTTGTTGCGCTCGAGCAGCTTGCGCACCGCCGGCACCGGGCCGATGCCCATGATGTCGGGCGGCACGCCGGCCACGGTGAAGTCGACGAAGTAACCGAGCGGCGTGACGCCGAGCGCCTTCGCCTTCGCCTCGCTCATCACCACCGCCGCCGCCGCGCCATCGGTCAGCGGAGACGCGTTGCCGGCCGTCACCGTGCCCTTGCTGTCGAAGGCCGGCTTGAGCTTCTGCAGCCCCTCGAGCGTCGTCTCGGGCCGCAGAATGGTGTCGTCGGCGATGGTGGCCGTGCGCTCCTGCCCCGCGTCGTCGAACCACTTCGCGGTGATGGGCGCGATCTCGTCCTTGAGCTTGCCCTGCTCACGGGCGTTGGCCGCGCGGCGCTGGGACTCGAGGGCGAAGGCGTCCTGGTCGGCGCGCGAGACGTTCCACTTCGCGGCCACCTTCTCGGCGGTGGCGCCCATCGTCGTGTAGACCTCGGGGTACTTCTCCATGAGGTCGGGGTTCGCCGACACCTTGTTGCCGCCCATGGGCACGAGCGTCATCGTCTCGGTGCCGCCGGCCACGCCGATCTCGTAGTGCCCGGCCTGAATGCCCGCGGCCACCTGCGCGATCGACTGCACGCCCGACGCGCAGAAGCGGTTGATGGTCATCGCCGGCACGCTGTCGGGCAGGCCCGCCAGCAGCGCGGCGATTCGGGCCACGTTCATGCCCTGCTCTGCCTCGGGCATCGCGCAGCCCAGCACGACGTCTTCGACCTGCTCGGCCTTGAGGCCCGGCACGCGCTCGATGGCGGCCTTGATGACGTGCGCGGCCATCGTGTCGGGGCGGGTGTCTTTGAGCTCGCCCTTGTGGGCGCGGGTGAACGGCGTGCGGGCGGTGCTGGCGATGACGACTCGCTGAGCCATGGGGAACGCTCCTGGTGGGTGCAGAGGAAGGTAGAGAGGGGAGAGACGGATTTCAGGGCGCCCCCGGCCGAACGACCCGGGAGCGCCGGCTTCGGCGACCGCGTCAGTTCCGCAGCGGCTTGCCCTTGAGCAGCATGTGCTCGATGCGCGCCTGGGTCTTCTCTTCGCCGCACAGCGAGAGGAAGGCCTCGAGTTCGAGCTCGAGCAGCCGCGCCTCGGTGGTGGCGACCGACGCCGAGGTGTCTCCGCCGGTGAGCACGCTCGCGAGCTTCTTGCCGATGAGCCGGTCGTGCTCGCTGATCTGATGGTTGAGCTGCATGTCGTACAGCATCATGTCGATGGTGGCCGCGCCGCTCTTGCCGGGCAGGAAGAAGGTCGCGGGCCTCGGCGGGCGGAAGCCACCTTCGGCGAGCCCGATGCAGACCGCCTTCGCGTCGGCGAGCTGGTGGTCGCGCGACATCGAGATGCCGTCCTTCGGGGTGAAGAAGCCGGCCTCTTTCGCCTCTTCGGCGCTGGTGGCCACCTTCGCGGTGCCGATGGCGAGGAACGCCTTCTTGAGGAACGGCAGCGCGTCCATGTCCTTCGAGCCCTGGTGCATGCCGTAGAGGTTGCGCAACAGCTGCAGGTTGCCGCCGCCGCCGGGAATGAGGCCGACGCCCACCTCGACGAGGCCGATGTACGTCTCGGCCGCCGCCTGCACGAAGTTGCCCGCCATCGTGAGCTCGGCGCCGCCGCCCAGGGTGAGCTGGAAGGGCGCCGTCACCACGGGAATCGAAGAGTAGCGCAGCCGCTGGTTGGCTGCCTGGAAGCCGCCCACGAGCTTGCGCACGTCTTCCCACTGGCCGTCCTTGATGGCCCACAGCAGCATGGCGATGTTGGCGCCCGCCGAGAAGTTCGCGCCGTCGTTGCCGATGACGATGCCGCGGAAGTTCTTCTCGGCGTGATCGACGGCCTTGTTCATCATCTCGATGATGCCGGTGTCGATGCTGTTCATCTTCGTGTGCAGCTCGAGCTGCAGCACGCCGTCACCCATGTCCCACACGGTGGCGGAGTCGTTGCCGTCGACCTTCTTGTTGCCGCGCTTGAGCAGCTCGACCGAGATCTGCCGCGCGATGCGGTCGACCGGCTTCGAGGCCTTCGCCTTCACGTCCCAGAAGGTGTCGTTCACCCCGTCGCGCCCGTAGAAGGTCGCGCGGCCGCTCTTGAGCATCTCTTCGACCCACGGGGCCGGCGTGATGCCGAGCTCCTTCATTCGTTTGACGCCCTTCTCGACGCCGTACGCGTCCCACACCTCGAACGGGCCCATGTCCCACGCGAAGCCCCAGCGCATGCCGCGGTCGATGTTGACGTAGTCGTCGGCGATCTCGCCCAGCCGGCGCGAGGCGTACGCGAGCGTGTCGAGCGTGACCTGCTCGGCGAACGTCGCGGCCTTGTCCGAGCCGCCCAGCACCGTGCGAATGCGCTCCGGCAGGTCTTCCACGTCCTTCGCGGCGCCCAGCGACTCGAAGCGCACCTTGTTCTGCGCGCGGTACTCGAGGGTGTCGAGGTCGAGCACGAGAATCTCCTTCTCGCCCTCGCCGCCCTTCTGCTTCTTGTAGAAGCCGCCCTGCGTCTTGTCGCCGAGCATCTTCTTCTCGATCATCTTCTCGAGGAACGCGGGCGGCTTGAAGGTGTCGCGCGCCTCGTCGTTCGGCAACGAGTCGTAGCAGTTCTTCGTCACGTGGAAGAACGTGTCGAGGCCCACGAGGTCGGCGGTGCGGAAGACGGCCGACGAGGGGCGACCCATGGCGGGGCCGAAGATCTTGTCGATCTCTTCGATCGACAGCCCGTGCTGCTTCATCAGCTGGAGCGTGCGCATCATCCCGTAGGTGCCGATGCGGTTGGCGATGAAGTTCGTCGTGTCCTTCCCGTAGACGATGCCCTTGCCGAGCGTGCGCTCGCCGAAGGTGTGCACGGCCTTGAGAATGGCGGGGTCGGTGTGCTCGCCCGCGACGAGCTCGAGCAGCTTCATGTACCGCACGGGGTTGAAGAAGTGCGTGACGAGGAAGCGCTTCTTGAACTCGAGGCTCGTGCCCTCGGTCATGCCCTTGATGCTCATGCCCGAGGTGTTCGAGCTGACGATGGCGCAGTCGTGCGCGAGCTTCTCGAGCTTCTTGAACAGGTCGTTCTTGAGCTTGAGGTCTTCCTTGATGACCTCGACGATCCAGTCGCAGTCCTTCACCTTCGCGAGGTCGTCGTCGAAGTTGCCCACCTCGATGAGCGAGAGCGCCTTCTGCGTCATCAGCGGCGCCGGCTTCTGCTTGACGAGGTTCGTCAGGGCCGAGAGCGCGAACTTGTTCCGGAACGCCTTCGAGTCGGGCTTGTCCGTCGGCTCGGCCTTCGGCGGCACGATGTCGAGGAGCAGCACGGGAATGCCAGCGTTGGCCAGGTGCGCGGCGATGCCGCTGCCCATCACGCCCGCGCCCAGAACGGCGACCTTACGGATCTTCATGAAGACTCCTTCGTTGGGTGACGAAACGGCAGCGATCCTTAGCCCACCGCCCGCGGGCCAACAGCGATTTCCGCGAAAAAGTCTCCAGCGGAGACACCCCCGCTCCCCCAACGGGCGGGCGCTCGACGCGCCGTCGTCAGGGGGTTGACAGCGCCACGGGTCGACGGGGCCCCGGGGCCCGACCGGACCCATGAGCGCCACCGCCAACCATGGGAATCACCGGGCCCCGCGCGACGGCAGCCCCCTTGCAGTCACCCGTCGATGGAGGGTTCCCATGGCCAAGAAGGTTCTCGTCGTCGATGACTCCCCCACCATTCGCCAGCAGGTGTCGATGTGCCTGGCGGGCGGGGGCTACGAAGTGGTCGAAGCCCAGGACGGCGCCGACGCGCTGACCAAGACGGGCGGCGTCGCGATGTGCATCTGCGACGTCAACATGCCGCGCATGAACGGCATCGAGTTCGTCGAGAAGGTGGGCGCCGGCGCGATGCCCATCGTCATGCTCACCACCGAAGGCCGCCCCGAGCTCATCGAGCGCGCCAAGAAGGCCGGCGCCAAGGGGTGGATGGTGAAGCCCTTCAAGCCCGAGCACCTGCTCTCGGTGGTCAAGAAGCTGGTGGGGTGACGACCATGAGCACGGGGTGGGGAGACCTCGCGCGTCGAGCCGCCTCGGCGCTGCATCGGGGGCAGGGACCACACGTCGAGACCGCCACGGTGGCCTTCGTCGCCATCGACGGCTCTCGCGGCGCCGTCCACGCCATCATCGAGGGCGGGCTGCCGGCCGACGAGACCCAGCGCTTCGCGGCGCGGTTCAGCGAGCTGTGTCATGCCGACGGTCGCCCGATGCGCGTGGTGTCGGTGTCCCGCTTCCGGGGAGCGCCGCTCGAGCTCCAACCCGCCCCGGTGACCGACGGCGTGTCGTTGGCGGTCGACGCCCTCGAGGGTGACGGCAGCCTCGTTCGGCGGCTGCACATCGCCCGCAGCATCGCCGCCGCCCAGAAGCTCGCCGAAGACTCGGTGCTCGACGTGGGTCAGCACCTGCGCGCCATCTTCGAGCTCGCCCGCGCGCACTCGGGCAGCCTCGAGGGGCTCGTCGGCCAGTACTCGCAGGCCAACGCGGGCAAGGACACCATCGCGAGCACCATCGAGTCGCTGGGCACGAAGGTCGACCGGGTCAACGAGGAGCTCGTCGAGCGGGTCAGCCGGCAGGCCAAGTCGCTCGAGCGCGCCCGCGCCTGGACGCACGACATCGTGCGGCTCGGCCAGTCGATCGCCGCCATCGCGTCGTCGGCGCGCATGCTCACCTTCAACGCGCGCATCGAGAGCGCCCGCATCGGCGAGGCCGGCAAGGGCTTCGCGGTCATCGCGCAGTCGATCCAGGATCTCGCCACGCAGATTCGCGAGACGAACGACGCGGTCGGCTCGCTCGCCAGCAACCTCGCGCGCGCGCTCCCCGAGCTCGGCAACGAGGCGCAGGCCATGGCCTCTGACGCCAAGGACCAGCTCGCGCAGCTGACGGCCAACCTGCAGAAGGTGCGCGCGCAGCTCGACGCCACCCGCGAGGAAGCCCACGCCTCGCTCGTCGCCTCGACCGAGAACGCCGCCCAGCTCGAGCAGCGCGCCAACGGCGTCATCGAGAAGCTCCAGTTCCAGGACCGCACCAACCAGATGCTCGAAGAGGCGCTGGTGCAGTCCGAGGCCCTCCTCAAGCTCGTCGGCGTCGACGAGTCGACCGTCGACCAGGCCGTCGTCGAGCAGGTCGGCTGGCTCGGGAAGCAGCTCGAGGGCTCGGCGCAGCTGAAGGAAGCGGGGTCGGTCGAGCTCTTCTGACGTCGCCCCGAGCGCGTCGCGTCAGCCGAGCTGTTCGAGCAGGCGCCTCGCGTGCTGCACCGCGCTCCGGCGCACCGCCGCGGGGTCCATCGTCTGGGGCTTCCCGTCGAACAGGAGCACCCGCCCGTCGACCACCACGTGCCGAACGTCGCGCGACTGCGCGGCGTACACGATGGTGGCCACGGGGTCGTCCGACACGGGCGTCAGGTGCGTGCCCGACACGTCGATGAAGGTGAGGTCGGCCTTCTTGCCGGGCTCGATCGAGCCGACGTCGGCCTCGAGGCCGAGCGCGCGCGCCCCGTTCACCGTCGCCAGCTCGAGCGCCTGCATGGCCGAGAAGCCCGTCGGGCCGACGCGGGGCAGGTGCATCAGCGCCGCGAGCCGCAGCTCGTGGAAGATGTCGAGGGTGTTGTTGCAGGGCGCGCCGTCGGCGCCGAGGCCCACGGTGATGCCCTGCTGCACCAGCTCCGGCACCTTCGCCATGCCCGAGGCCAGCTTGAAGTTGGCGCTGGGGCAGTGACACACGCAGGTGCGCGTCTGGCGGAGCAGCTTCTGCTCCTCGGCCGTCACCCACACGCAGTGCGCCAGCGTCGTCTGCGGCCCGAGCAGCCCCAGCGCGTTGAAGTAGGCGACGTTGTCGAGGCCCGTCTTCTCGCGCACGAGGTCGCACTCGGTGGGGTTCTCGCTCGCGTGGGTGTGCACCCGCACGCCCTTCTCGCGCGAGAGCTCGCCCACCCGCCGCATCAGGCCCTCGGTGCACGACAACACGAAGCGCGGCGCGAACGCATAGGTGAGTCGGCCGTCTTCGGCGCCGTGCCAGCGCTCGAGCAGCGCGAGGCTCTCGGCGAGGCTCGCCTCGGTCGTCTCGCGCAGGCCCGCGGGCACGCCCTGCCCCGCGTCCATCATGCACTTGCCGCCCACCAGCCGCAGCCCCGCGTCGCGGGCCGCCTCGAAGACGGCGCCGTAGTGGCGCACGCTGCCCATGTCGAGGCAGGCGGTCGCGCCCGACGTGACGAGCTCGAGGAAGGTGAGGTCGGCCGAGGCCCGCATCGACGCCGCGTCGTGCGACGCCTCGAAGGGCCAGATGCGCTCCCGGAGCCAGTCGAGCAGCTCGAGCCCGTCGGCGTGGTTGCGGCACAGCGTCTGGCACGCGTGCAGGTGCGAGTGGATGAGGCCCGGCGTCACCACCAGCCCCCGGCCGTCGATGACGCGCATGGCGCGACCACGCCTCGTCTTCGAGTGGGGCCCCACGTGGGCGATGCGGGTGCCATCGACGATGACGTCGGCGTCGCGGAGCACCTGCCGCGTCGCGTTCATGGTGATGACGGTGGCGTTGCGGATGAGCAGCTGCACGGCGACCTGACATGTTGGCCGATGCCACGGCAGAGGTACACTTTTCGCCGTGACGGCCCTTCAGCTCTTCTTCCGCCTCGGCATCGACCTCCCCGGTCAACCGCCCGACTACGTGCGCCCGCCCAGCGCCACCACGCCGCGCTACATCGAGTTCCTCGAGGGCAACACGCACCTCGTGTACCCGGCGCTCGCGGTGCTGGTGCTCGTGCTCATCGCGCTCGGCATCCTCCAGGCGTGGCGCAGCGAAGACATGGACGGCGTGCAGAAGGCCGAGCTCAAGCGCGACGTCATTCGCGAGCTGCGGCGCGAGGTGCACGGCATGTCGGCCGACGCGCTGTCGAAGGCCGTGGGCGTGCCCTCGCTCAAGCTCCTCCGCATCCTCGAAGAGATGCAGAAGGACAACATTCTCGAGTCCCGCACCGACACCCAGCGCCTGACGACGTGGCGCATGAAGCTGTGAGGCCGTGACTCAGTTGGCGATGGCGCGAATGGTGCTGATGACGCAGCTGCCGGCCGTCGGGTACGGGCAGGGAGCGCCGTAGGGGTCGTCGGTCTCGAACACGGCGAAGATGCGGTAGGGCGTGCCCGTCTGTGGAGGCGTGCCTCCGTCGAACGCCCCGAAGCCAATCTGGCCGAGCACGCCATCACGCACTCCTCGTCGGGCGCGCCGCCCATGCCACCATCGGAGAGCGCCGCGCCCTGCCAGAGCGACGCCGACACGATGGTGAGGGGCGCGTCGCCCAGGTTCGCCAGGCCGTTGTAGCCCTGCACCACGTTGGGCACCGCGCCCGAGAGGTTGATGTTGATGTCCGAGGTGACGCCGCGCGGGAGCAACGACTGGCCCGACAGAATCGCCGTCACCGTCTGCGGCTGGCGGTTGGTGCCCGCGGGCTCGTTCTGCCGCAGCCAGAACACCTGCACCTGGTCGGCGCCGTCGTCGCGGCACCGCGAGGTGGGCCGGTAGGTGACGCGCACGGGCGCCGTTTCCCACGGCTTCGGGTCCATCACCGAGCCCGGCAGCAGCGTGCTGGGCACCATGAAGCGCCCACCGTCCGACGGGTTGTTCGAGAACTCGAAGTCGGGCACCACGCCGCCGTCACAGCGGCCACCGGCCACGAGGTTCACGTTGAAGGCGTACTGCACCGGCGTGTTGCCCTCGTTGCGCACGTAGAGGCTGCCCGCCCGTACCGCCGGCACCGAGCCCCCGTCGCTCAAGGTGCACCCGCGGCCCGCGTCGGGCGGGAAGAGGCGGTTGTCGCACAGCGAGCCGAACGGAAAGTTGAGCATGGTGGTGACGCGGTCGGAGCAGCTCTCCATCGGCGAGTCGTCGAAGCGGAAGCAGAGCCGCGGCACCGCCTCGATGGCCTTGCCCCGCAGCGTGACGCGCAGCGGCTCGAGCCCCTGCCCGAGGGTGAGGTCGAGCGCCGTCATGAGGTCGCCCGTCGCCGTCGGCGCCCAGGTGAAGGCCACCTTCTTGCTCGCGCCCGCCGCCAGCGCCCCCACCAGCGTCTGCGGCATGCCGGTGAGGCCCGCCACCGTCGCGCTCAGGGTGGCTGCCGTCACCTCGAGCTCGTTCGAGCCGGCGTTGGTGAGCGTCACCTCGAGCGCCTTGCTCTCGTTCACGTACACCTCGCCGAAGTCGAGCACGCGCGGCATCACCGTCGCCACCGCCGCGATGCCGGTGCCCAGCAGCGTCAGCTGCACCGTCGGGCGCGCCGGGTCGTCGGTCTCGACCGTCACCGTGCCCGTCTGGCGCAGGTCGGGCTCCGTGGGCCGGAAGGTGAAGGCGAACATCAGCTCGCCGTTGGGCTCGATGGCCACCGGCAACGTCTCGCCCACCCCGAACTTCACGTTCGAGAAGGTCGTCTTCGTGAGGTTGAGCGTCGCGTTGCCGGCGTTGCGCACGCGCACCCGGGCGGTGGCCGTCGAGTTGAGCTGCACCTGCCCGAAGTCGACGGAGCCCCGCTCGGCCCCCATCGCGTCGAGCACCTCGAGCTTCGGGAACGTGCGGCGCACCGACTGGCCGCACTCACAGGCGGTGAACGAGAGCGACAGCGCGGCGACGGCGACACGGCAGAACGAGAGGGTCTTCACGTCAGCTCCGACTTGGGCGTACGCACCATGAGGTCGAGCGCCGCGGCCTTCGGGCTCTTCCCTTCGTACGCGATCTTGTACACCTGCTCGCAGATCGGCAGCTCGCAGGAAAGCTTCGTCGACAGGTCCTTCGCGCTCTTCGCCGTCTTCACGCCCTCGGCGACCTGCTTCATCTCCGCGAGGATCTCGTCGAGCGACCGGCCCTTTCCGAGCTCGATGCCCACCTTGCGGTTTCGCGACAGCTCGCCGGTGCAGGTGAGCACCAGGTCACCCATGCCCGCCAGGCCCGACAGCGTCAGCGGGTTGGCGCCCATGCGCATGGCGATGCGGGAGATCTCGGCCAGCCCGCGGGTGATGATGGCCGCGCGCGTGTTGTGGCCCAGGCCCAGCCCGTCGGCCATGCCGGCCGCGATGGCGATGACGTTCTTGAGGCTCCCGCCCACCTGCACGCCCACCACGTCGGTCGAGGTGTACGCGCGGAACCGCTCGCTCGAGAACATGCCCTGCGCCTTCTGCGCCGTCTTCTCCCACCGCGAGGCGATGGTGACGACGGTGGGCATGCCGAGGATCATCTCCTTCGCGAAGGAAGGCCCCGACAGCACGGCGATCGACGGGTGGTACGCCTCGGGCAGACACTGCTCGAGCACCTCGGTCATCGTCAGCAGCGTCTCGTTCTCGATGCCCTTGGCGACCGACACCACCGGCACGTGGCTGGGCACGAACTGCGCCACCTTCTTCATCAGGTCGCGGGTCGCCTGCGACGGCGTCGCCACCGCCACCAGCTCGGCCCCGTCGGCGGCGTGCTCGAGGTCGGTGCGGCCGACGATCTTCCCCGAGAGCGTCAGCCCCGGCAGGTAGCCCGGGTTCTCGTGGCGCTCGTTGATGGCGGCGATGGTGGCGGCGTCTCGGCCCCACAGCACCACCTCGTCGAAGTTCGCCGTGAGGACGGACGCAATGGCGGTACCGAAGCTTCCGGCCCCGAAGACGGTCGCTTTCTTCATGCGGCCAGGGCACTTAGCCGCATTCGTCGGCGCTCCCAAGCCCCCTTCACAAGCCCGTCACCAGGCCGATGGCCACGTTCACCATCGCCGGCGCGTCGTCGGGGCGGAAGTGCAGGTCGAGGCCGAACGAGAAGAGGAAGCTGGTGCGCTCCGACAGGGGAAACTCACCGCCCGC
>JALOQF010000135.1 GCA_025459425.1 Myxococcaceae bacterium
CACCGGCTTCCGCGTGGCCGAAGAGGCCCGCCGCCTCGCGCGGGACGAAGGGGTGCACCTCGTCCTCCACCTCGGCGACCAGGTGTACCTGGACCTGCCGACGCGGCAGAACCTCCCCAAAGACGAAGTCGCCCTGCTGAAGGTGCAGTGCCCAGGTGCACGACGAAGTCGGCGAGCCCGTCGCCGTTGAAGTCAGCGACGAATTGGACCTGGCTGGGTCAGCGAAACCGAGGCGAGTCAGCGCCACCCACGCGCGAGCTCGTCGACGAAGCAGTCACCGAGAAGCTGTCATTGCCGCGCTCGCCTCATCCTCGGCCCCGGCCATTCTGAGAATGCTCCAACCGTCACGACGGCCAGATGGGCTGTGTCCATGCGCGCCGGCCGTTGGCGTCGGTGACCCGCACGCGCACGTAGCCATCGATGGTGCCGAGAGCGAAGACCGCACGTTGCCCGTGCTGCTGTTCGAGCACCTTGCCCCCACGCCCGATGAGCTCGAAGCGGGCCTCGCCGCGCACCTCGAGGGTCAGCGTGCTGGCGGCGCGGTCCAGCGTCTCGAGCCACACGCCGGTGCTCGCGTAGAAGTCGCCGTGTTCCATCGATGCTCGAATGGAGGCTGGGTCGTTGCGGGCTCGGACGACGATGAACCCCAGGTCTCCTGGGAACACGTCTTCGCCACGTGAACGAACGCGCTCGGCGTCGTCATAGTGATGGGCGTCATCGCTGGCGATCGCGAAGAGCCTCGCGCCCAGGCCGAGCGCGTCGTCCCACAGCTGCTCCGTCGAAGGGTGCGTCGCGTCGCCCTGGTTGTTCGAGTCCCACGCCTCGTTGGCGAGTTCGACGAAGCGTGCGCCTCTGCGCGAGAGCTCGGCGAGCAACGTCGCGTTCGCTGCGCCGTAGTGGAAATTCGGGTGGTTGATTTGCGCCAGGCCACCGAGCGCAGCGGTCTTCTGGAGTGCCGCGGTGTACCGGTCGAGCCGCTCGAGATTCCCGTCCTGCGGAACCGAAGCGGACGCTGGGCGGTCGACGAAGAGCGCGTTGACGTGCAGCGGGCAGTGCGGCGCCGCGGGCTCGGCGGGCCGGCAACGCTCCAGGTTCTGCGTCAACTCGGCGCCGGCGATGGTGAGCAACGGCCCGACACGCCCGAGGCTGGTGACCGTGTCGTGGTCCGTGAAGATGAGGAAGTCGAAGCCGTGCGCGGCGTACCAGCGGGCCACGTCTTCGGGTGGCGTGTCGCTGTCTCCAGAGCGATTCGAGTGCGCGTGCGTCTGGCCCTTGAGCCATCGCACCTGGCCCGCCTCGACCGCGTCCCGTGACGGGCCCAGTCGCCACCAGGCGAACGCGCCGACTACGCCGAGCGCGGCCAAGCCAATCGTGACCCGCGCACGCGTGGTTCGAACGGCGCTCACCGGACGGTCAACCATCGAAGGCACAGGAATAGTCCCAACGGCTCATTCGAGGAAGCCCAAGCCGCCGCAGTGTTGAGGTTCAGCGAGAATGACAGAAGGCTGGGAGCGCCCGAGCCGAAGACGAGGCTGCATCGAGGTGCTGCTCTTGACGCCGTGGCTGCGCAAGTTCTTCGAGGGCTCGCCGCTCAGCCTCACCGTGAAACGGCTGTTCGGTGACGGGTAGCCGCTCGACCGCTTCAGCGCAGGCGCACGGCGATGCAGTACGGGAATCCTCGGCGCACACCGCTGACGACCTCGGTGATGCGAAGGAAGTAGGTGCCCGACGAAAGAAGCGTTCCATCGTCGACCCGTGAGCACAGCCCTCGCCCGCCCGAGGTGTTGGTCTGGAGCATGAGCCCCGCGCCGCTCAGCAGCTCGAGCTGGGAGGTCAGGCTGTTCGACTCACACGACGGCATGACGCCGGCCATCGACTCGATGACCTCGGCGTGGAGCCGCGCCGGTTGCGCGAGGGTGAAGAGGAAGACGTCGGTGAAGTCGGTCGTCATTCCGAGCGCGCCGCAGACGATGGTGTCCTGACCCGCGAAGAGCGTCGCCTGGTTCGTGGTGTCGTTGGGCTCGACCTCCGAGGTGCGGCCCGTGACGAGCGTCGCGGTCAGCCAGTACGGCAGCGACTGTGCGCCCGACGCGGTGCGCGCGAAGGACACGTAGTACGTGCCCGGTTGCACCTGCCCGACGAACAGGCGACAGGCAGAGGCCGTCGAGAGGGTCTCCGAGCTGAGTACGTTCGCCGCTGCGTCGAGGAACTGCAGCCGCGTGCTCGAGAAGGCCTGACAGCCAAAGCCTTCGACCGTCAGCCGAAGCACACCCGTCGAGGGGACGTTGATGCGGAACAAGTCGGCCTCACTCAGGCCGAGGTCGCCGTTGATGGGCGTGCCGGGCGTGAGGAGCTGCCCCGTCGCGTCAGCCAACACCCGCGTGTCGTTGGGCTCGATCTCGGCGGGGCCGGCAGGCCGCTGCAACAGCTCTGCGGTCACCGTGAACATGCCCGATGACGTGGTCGAGTAGCCGTCGATGAGGACGAAGTACGTCGCGGGAGCGCTGGTGGTGTTCGAGAATTGAACGGTCTCGTTGCCGGTGGTGTCGGCGCTGGCAACGCAGGTGATGTTCTGCGTCGTGCCGCTCACGAGGCTGCCGCAGTTCGAGGCCGGCGCCTGCACCACGTTGAGCACCACGTCCCAGGTGGCCGCCGTGCTGACAACGACGACTCCGCCCGCGGGGACGTCAACCCGGTACACGATGTCTCCGGTGGTCTGCGTGGCGAGGCACCCCATGCCGGTGGAGAGCCGGAAGTTGTTGGGGCGACCCGTCGTCGTTCCCTGCTGAGGCATGCCGAACGGGAGCAGCCGGGGGGACTGGCAGCTCTCGCCCGTGCCCATCGCCGCGCCTCCAGCGGCGCCGCCCGCCGTCGCGCCACCCGCGGAGCCACCAGCCGTCGCACCACCTGCGGCACCACCGGCCGTCGCGCCACCCGCGCTTCCACCGGCCGTGGCCACGCCGCCCGCCGTCGCGGTCCCACCGGCCGCTCCACCCGCCGTCGCCGTACCACCAGCCGCTCCGCCCGCCGTCGCCGTACCGCCGGCCGCTCCGCCCGCCGTCGCCGTACCACCAGCCGCTCCACCCGCCGTCGCCGTACCACCAGCCGCTCCGCCCGCCGTCGCCGTACCGCCGGCCGCTCCGCCCGCCGTCGCCGTACCACCAGCCGCTCCGCCCGCCGTCGCCGTACCACCGGCCGCTCCGCCCGCCGTCGCCGTACCACCGGCCGCTCCGCCCGCCGTCGCCGTACCACCCGCGTCACCCCCAGCTACGCCGCCCGCGGTCATCATGCCACCCGCCGTCCCACCCGCGGCCGCCATGCCACCACCCGCGCCGAACGAGCTGCAGGTGCCGTTGATGCACGCCTGGTTGAACGAGCACATGCTGCACATCTGGCCGCCGATGCCGCAGGCGCTCGACAGGCTGCCGGGGTTGCACAGGCCGTCACTGCCGCAGCACCCGCGACACGTCGTCGAGCTGCATGGCATCGGCGGTGGCACCGTGCCGCAACCCGCCGCGACACCGAGGAACACCACGAGGGAAAGAGCGCGCATGTGCGGGCGTGTAGGGGGGCGGGTCCTGCGTCGTCAAGGAACGAGTTTTCGAGGGGCTTTGGCCGTTCACGCACACGACGCGTCGCAAACGCACAAGATGTTCAAAGCGCGAAACCGAGGAGGAGGGCCAGAGGCGTCGGGCGCCGAGGTCGTCCTTGAGGGCGATGCCGCGAGGGGCGTGGCGTCAGCGAGTGTGAAACGGCGTCAGAGGGCAGAGGGGCGCACCGCCCGCGATGGCCAGGGACGCGAGAGGGTATCCGTCAGCCCGCCAGCGGGAGGACGGGCTGGGCGGTGGCGGGCGGGAGGAGGCGCAGGGACAGACGCATGAAGAGCTCCTTTGAGAGGCGCGCGGCTCGTACGGGTCGTGACGTGGGGGTCAACGACGACAAATGGGCCGCTCGTGCTGTGCGTCACCCGCAATGGTTCGAGTGTGGCAGCATGAGAGCAGACCGATGCGCCATTCCATGCTGGTGATGCTGTTGTCTTGCGGGTGTCTGTCGGTTCCCGGAACGCGGGTCGAGACGGTCGACGGCAGACGGGTCGAGCTCGCGCTCGTGCAGCGCGGGGCTCCGTCGGTCATCTTCGAAGCGGGCCTCGGTGGCAGCATCGAGTGGTGGAGCAAGGTCTTCCCCGACGTCTCGCAGCGGAGCACGGCGTTCGCGTACAGCCGCGCGGGGCTCGGGAATTCCGCTGCGGTCGAGGGCGTGCGTGATGGCGCGACGGTCGTGGAGGAGCTGCGCCGCGTGCTGAAGGAGAAGAACGTCGAGCCGCCGTATGTGCTCGTCGGCCACTCGCTCGGAGGGCTGTTCGTGCAGTGGTTCGCGCGGCGGTACCCGAACGAAGTCGCGGCGCTCGTGCTCGTCGACTCGACGCATCCCGAACAACTGCAGGGCGACGGCTCGGTCGAGCTGTGGCCGGCCGAAGCGAAGCAGGCGCTCGCGTCGCTGCCGAAGGTGCCGCGCGCCGAGTTCGACGCCCTCGACCAGACGGGGAAGGCCGTGTTGGCGCTCCCGACGTACGAGGGGAAGGTCATCGTATTGAGCGCTCAACAACCCATGAACGACCTGGCCACGCCGACCGGAAGGGACTCGAACCTGAAGCGCGCTGACCTCGTGAAGCGCTACCCGAACGCCACGCAGGTCTGGGTCGACAGCGGGCACGGCATTCCGCTCGAGATGCCCGAGGCCGTCATCGAGGCGGTGCGTGCGGCGCTGGAGTGAGCACGCCGTTTGCTTCGACAAGGCTTCTGTCGAGATCGGGGATGGTCAGTGGCCGGTACTCGCACCAAGCAGGGCTTTGAGGGGAAGGGACGAGCTTCGAGTCACTCAAACCGTTGGCAGTTGTTCGAACGGTTACGCCTTTTGGTTGCACGTGGTGGTCGGCCAATGAGTCTGCGTCGCTGGGGCGCTACAGGGCTTCTCCTGTTGTCGACGGGCGCCTGCTTGATGCCGACGAACGAAGGTAAACCCGATTCTGGAGAACTCCCTCCAGTGGATGCTGGGATCGACGGGGGGGTCGACGCAGGCCCAGGAAGGGTCGAGTGCTCAACAGCAAGTGGCGGACGAATCGCGATCTCGGAGTTCCCGTCAGGCTGTACTCACTTGAAGGGTTCACTTGTGGTCGTCGGCCCAGCAGGCGCCGCCCTGGCTGACTCTTCGATGTCGAAGGTTTCACTGCTGGTTGAGGTTGAAGGGGGAGTTTCAATGGAGAACCTGTTCGGCTCCGAGAATATCCGAGGCTTGGTACGACTCGAGCGCGTGACAGGTCCTTTTGACTTCAGTTCAGGTTCGGTCGGGAGTGTCTCGGGAGCGTCGGAACTGCGCGAAGTGGGCTCGCTCAGCTTGATATTCATGAACGTCATTCAGGACGTCGAACTGCCAAACCTCGAAGTGATTCACGGTGACTTTTATGTCTCGAGCAACCCAGATCTTCAGACCCTCGCTGGGCTTCGCAGCCTGCGCCTGATCGAGGGCAAGCTCATTCTTGGTAGGAATCCGAAGCTCAGGTCCGGAGAGATCTCGGCGTTCACGAGTCGAGTCACCATCGATGGCGGCGTGGAGCGAATGTGAGCCGTCGCGGAAGTCCTCCTGTGAGCGCAAGACGACCGAGAAGCGAAGCGCGGTAGCCGTGCACCGGCGATCAACGGTTCTGTGCGTAAAGCAGGTGCCACGCTGAGGTTTGTCGGCCAATGAGTCTGGGTCACTGGCGCGCTGCAGGGCTTCTCTTACTCAGCATTTCGAGACGGTCAGGATTCACCTTGAGCTCTGCCAGGCACTCGTCGGTCAGGTTCGTCTCCTGGAGGTCCAGGCGTGTGAGCCGGCCGAGCAGCCCAGAAGCGGTCCACGCTCGAAGGACCTCCGACGTGACCGAGCCGCCCGCTCGCAGCATGAGCTCTTCGAGCTTGGGCAAGCTGCACAGCTTGGCGTGTGCACCCGGCTCCATCGGGTTGAAGGCGATGTTGAGGCACTCGAGGCTCGCGCTGAGCGGTCCGTCTCCGAGCGCCCGGAGTCCGGCCCCGGTCATCTGGTTCCGGGCGAGAGCGAGTTCGGTCAGTCCTCGCAGGTCCGCCTGTGCGATCAGGTGGGCACCTTCGTCGCCGAGGTCGTTGTGGGAGAGGCTGAGAGCCTCCAATTCTGGAAGGCCTCCATTCAAGATGGTCGCTAGGGCTTGGGGATCGAGGCCGGCCCATGTGACGCTGAGCGCGACGACGTGCGTGCGACGGCAGTACGCGCCCAGTTCGCTCAGTTCCACCGGGCTCAGCGGGCCCGTGATGAACATTGCGCCATCACGATCACGACGCGCGTCAAAGTCGTTCAAGGTGGCACTTGGAGTTCAGGGTGCTCGCAGCGCAACGGGTGGCCACAGAGGCGTGGCGGGAAGGGAAACGCACAAGCAGCTCGTCGATGGCGAGGAAGTCGACCGGCTCGCCCACGGGCATCGCCTCGACGGTGCAAATCCAGTACGCCGGGCGCGGCGGCACTCGCTTCTCCTCACCCGTCACCAGCGCCACGCGCGCCGCGCCGACGCGGGCGGCAACGGTGTCGTGCACCTCGCGTGCGAGCAGCCGCAGCGGGAGCCCCATCATGCCGGACTCGTGCTCGAGCATGCGCGCGATGGCGCGAAACGTCTTGCCCGTGTTGGTGGGGCCGAGCTCGGCGACGAGGGCGGAGGACGACTCCATGACGGCCGCGCGTCGCATAACACCGCGAAGGACGCTTCGCTGATGGCGGGCCTCGCCAGCTGGACACGCCGGTGCGGCCGAGCGGGCCCCCGTTGTGCTGCTCCGCTTCGCACGACAGACTCAGGTGATGAAGAAACTCCTCCTCTCGGTCGCCGCGTCGTCCTCCCTCGCCGCCTGCAATCCTCCCCCCTTCTGCGTGGCGCGGGGGACTCGCGTTCGCACCCCCGACGGAGAGCGGCCCGTCGAGGAGCTCGCCGTGGGCGACCTCGTGATGGTGGTCAACCCGTCGACCGGCAAGCCGTCGCCTCGCCACTCGTGGCCCTCGTCAGCGCGCACCGCGAGGTTGGCGCCATCACCTTCGGAAGCCACACCCTCGAGGTGACCAGCGACCACCCGGTCTTCGACCCGGACACCGGGGCCTTCCACGATGCGGGCGACTGGCTCCTCGGGAAGCGCCGGCGGCTCTTGCGCGCCGAGGGCTCCCGGCTCGAGGCGGTGGCGGTGACGGCGACGAAGGCCTTTGCCCGCCTCACCACGGTGTTCGACCTCACCGTCGAGCACGAGTGGCACACCTTCGTCGCCAATGGCGTAGTGGTGCACAACAAGTCCATCGCCCGTTCGTGTCTCCCGACAGACGGAGGCGCCGCCGTCTTTGACGGCGCCACGTGCACGTGCGACGGCACCAGCACCAGCACGGGCGTGTGGAGCTGCTTCCCGGGCGAGGCCGGATCCTGCGTGGGGTGCGAAGACGGCCGCGACGGTGGCCTCGTCGATGGCGGCGTGCCCTGACGCGGCGAAGCCTCCTCCTGTCACTCGCTCACCAGGGGTCGAACTCGTGACGGGGGCTGCGCTGGTCTCGCCGTCCGGCGCGGCGTCGCTCGACACCAGTCAACGACGGCGCATCGTCGCCACGCTGCGGGTGTCGTCGGTGTCGGCCGCAGCGTCACCGTGGGCCGCAAGGCGGCGTGAGGTGCAAAGACGCCGTGGAAGCTTCTTGAGGTGGGTGTTGGGCGGCGGGACGAGGGCCACCACGCGACGCACGAAGGCGGCGGCGGTGAGGACGAAGGCGCTCAAGCGGCCGGCCGGAGGCGTCCTTGCCCTTGGGGGCGTACTCGTACCGGCCGTCTTCGAGGCGGCGCAGTCAAAGACTCGGCGACGGGCCCCCTGCTGCCGTACCGGCACAGTCTCTCGAGGCCTTGTCTGTCGTGGCCGTGGACGGAGGTGTCGGCGTGGAGGGAGAAGCCCATGCCCACCGCGACGCGTCGGCGCCTGGGCGACGGAGGCAGCGCCAGCCCCAGCGGTGCCTGCAGGGCGTCGCGCTGGGAGGCCTCATACTCGTCTTCCGGCCACGGGGCCAAAGACGTCAGCGAAGTCCTTGCGCGCGGCGCGAAGCACCCGGCCGAGAATGGACTCCACCTCGGCGTCGTCAGGGGCGGGCAGCGTCACCACCTCGCCCTCCTTCGTCCACAGCGCCTCTGGCAGCAGCGCGTGCCCAGTTCGCCGCGGGGTACGCCGGCTCGAGCTTGCGGTCGAGCGCCATGCCCATTCGCCGCAGCTTCGCGTCAGTGTCCTTCGAGACCTTCCCGCTCGCGGTCTTGAGGAGCGCCTCGACCGACGAGCTGAAGATGAGCCGCTCTGGTGCCCCCATGAGGCTCGGCAGCGTAGGGGCTGCGCCGCGGACCGGTCATCGGGAAAGTCGTGAACGGCCGTCGAGGCGCGGAGGAAGGTGCGCACATCGGCGCCCAACGTGTGGAGTCGGGGCTCCACTTCGCTCTTGCTGCTGGGGCCCCTCGGCAGGCGCCCGCCGCTCCAGCCGAGCGGCAGTTGCCGCGGACCTGGCACGCCCCCCGACTGCCAATCGCGGCCTCGATACCGAGCGTTCACGAGCAGACCTGCGACATCGCGGCCGGCGTCAGGCGCCTGACTCGAGCGCGCCAGCGTGCCCCTCGGCCCCCGGTGGCCGGCTCGGTGCGTTCGCGGCCGTGGTCGGAGCGCGCCAAGCACACCGCCTGATCATTCTTCTGCCAAGAGCGGCCCAGCGGCCGTACCACACCTCCCGGCGTTCCCACGTCTTGCGGCCTGAGTTGTTACGCAGAAGAAGAACAAGGCGCGAATCGGGGCAGGAGGGCGAGGTGGTCGTCGTCACGGCCTTCTCTGCGAGGGGCGAGGTGGCGTCAGTGGGAAGACGGGTGCACCGCACGCGCTGGCCGTGATGCGAGCGGGTGGCCGTCAGCCAGCCAGCGGGAGGACGGGGCTGGGCGGTGGCCGGTCGAGGTTGCGACCGCTCGCGCCTTCACCTCGGCTGCGACGTCACCCGCCGCGGAACACGATGAGGGCTGCCGCCACGGCGTTCTGCAGGCCGTGGATGACGATGGGCGCCTTCAGGCCCCGGCTCTGGAGCGGCGCCCACCTTCACCTACGGCCCGCGCTCCGAGACGTCGCTCACCGACCGCATGGCCTTCACCGAGGGCGGCCGGGCGCAGGAACTCCTCGGTGTCGACACCCAGCACCCGCAGGTGCCGACCCACTTCACGTGGAGAGGAAACGGCCTGCTCTCGCTCTTCACGAGTGAATGGGACGTGGTGGCCGTGGCGCCCGACGCAGCTGGGTGGTGTTGACGTTCGGCGCGACCCTCGCGACACCAGCCGGCGCAGACGTCATCTCGCGCACGCCCACGCTCGACGAGGCCACCCTGCAGCACGCGGTCTCGGTCGCGTCGGCCGATGAAGTGGCGTGGGCGCGGTTGAAGGGGCTGTTCCGGGTGAGCGCGTGTCCTGCGGCTGGGAGTGCGCCACTGACGCGTTGAGGGTTCGCTCAGTTGCAGCTCGCGGCGCAGACGTTGCGCTCGCAGAGCCCAGATTGACAGTCCACATCGACTGCGCAGGCAGCGCCAGTGGGGCGCGGGGCCACGCAGCGTGAGTCCGGGTCCGAGCCAGAGCCGATCCCACCATCGGGACGCTGACAGGCCCCGGTGAGGCAGCTCGCGCCAGGCACGGGAACGCAGGGCTGACCGAGCCTCCCCGCAGGCACGCACGTTCCGTTCGAGCACGTGAGCGGGAGCACGCAGACCCCCGAACAGGGCTGGTTGAGCGCCGGGAGCGGTCGACACTGCCCGAGCCCTCCGTCACCCGGGAGATCGAGGCAGCGGTCGGTCGGCACGGCACACGAATTCGAGGAGCTGCACGGCTGGCCCGTCGCCACCCGGGGCGTGCAGCGACGGCTCGAGCTCGGGCAGAAGTCGCTGTCGCGGCACTCGGTGTCTGACGAGCAGGGCGTCGAGGCGCCTGCCGCGAGGCACACCCGCGACGCATCGCAGTACTGGGCCGGCCCACACGCGGAGCCTCCGAGACAGGGGTCTCCGACGAGCGGGACACCGCAGACGCCAGGGCTCCCGACACCTCCGTCTGGGTTGACGAAGCGGTTCCGGCACCGCTCGAAGCTCCCCTGACACGGCCGGGTCGAGCTGCAGGCCTGGCCCGTGAGCGCGGGGGTGAATTGACGGCAAACCCGGAGCTCCTCGTCACAGGCGAGCTCACTGCCGCAATCGGAAGAGCGAGTGCAGGTGGCGCCCATGGCTCCACGCGTTCGACAAGTCCCCTGGAAGCACGAGGTCATCTCGATGCACTCGGCATCATTGCGGCACGTCGCCCCCGGGCTTCCCTTGGCCGTGCAGACGGTGCGACAGAAGGCGTCCGCGGTGCACTCCGACGAGAACGAGCAGCTCGTCCCCACGGGCTTCACGTCGCGGCAGATGCGCGAGCCATCGCAGTACAGGTTGGGCCTGCACTGGGAGTTGAGGCAGCCCTGTCCCGATGCGGGCAACCGCTCACAGACGCCGCTGCGACACACGCCGTTGGGACCGCAGGCCATCCCCCCGGAGAAGCTCTGACAGGGCGCTCCGGGTGGCGGCTCGGTCTCGCAGACGCCGTTGATGCAGACGAAGGGTGCGTCGCACTCGAGGCCTGTTCGCCGGCACTGCTCACCTTGCGCGCCCCCGGCGGTACAGCGCTGCATGCACCGCGGCCCGTTACAGCTGCTGGTGAAGTCCCGACAGTCGACCGAGGTGTCGCACGGTGCATTGGGCCCGGCCGCGGGAGCCGTCACTTCCCGACAGGAATCGGCGTTGCCCCGGACGCCCCCGCCCGTGCACACGGCTTGACGAATCTCCTCGATGCAGGCTGCGGCCTTCGCCGGGTCGAAGCTCGAGGCCCCCAGCCTCACGCCGCGTTCGCTGGCCCGGACGAAGCCCGACCCAGGTCGAGCGAGGATGGGCCGGTAGAGCGCGACACAGTCACTCACCGACGTGCCGGGGAGCTCACCGCACTCGATGAACTTGGCGCAGTAGGCGTTGGCGAAGCTGTCGATGAAGGCGGAATAGCTGCTGGGAGCCGTGCCTCCGCCAGTGCCCGCGAACCCGCCCCCCGTTCCCGTCACGCCGCCCCCGGTGCCAGGGTTCGCGCCCGAGCACATTCCGGCGACACAGCTCTCGGCCAGCCCACAGGCCGTACATTGCGCGCCCCGCGTACCGCAGGCGCTCGACGAGGACGACATCTGGCATCGCCCCGCGCTGTCGCAGCAGCCTGTGGCGCACGTCGCCGGAGAACAGGTGTTCGAGGGACAGCCTGAGACGGTGGCCATCGCGACGCCGAGGACGAAGCCAAAGACGAAGGGCACGGAGCGCATGGACGCTGAAGACCAGATTCGGTGGAGCGGATCAACGTGCCCGCGTGCTGTCGCTGGAACGAATGGGCCTCCGCTCACCCACCGACTGGGCGAAGCAAGACCGGCCTCGATCCGCTCTCGACATCGAGCACGACGCCGGCACCAAACGGGGGCGTCCGCAATCGCTCCCCTGTGAAAACCCAGAGCGTCGCAACCTGACGGGGGTTCTGCGACGCACAAGAGGCTCAAAGCGCGAAACCGAGGAGGAGGGCCAGAGGCTTTGGACGCCGCGGGCGTCCTTGAGGGCGATGCCGCGAGGGGCGAGGTGGCGTCAGCGAGGGTGAAACGGCGTCAGAGGGCAGACGGGCGCACCGCCCGCGATGGCCAGGGAGGCGAGAGGGTGTCCGTCAGCCCGCCAGCGGGAGGGCGGGCTGGGCGGTGGCGGGCGGGAGGAGGCGACGAGGGGCGAGACGATGGCCGAGCTGGAGGAGGCGCTCCTTCTGCCGTCTTCCTGGTGGAGTGGATGGCGCGAAGGCGACGACGGCCGCCGCAGGGGCAGCGCAAGACGTCGGTGCCGAAGGTGTGCTGGTGCAGGGTGGCGCAGTCGAGGCGGCGTTTGGGCTTGCGCCGCTTCGTCTTTCGCGTCGGTGCGGGTGTCGTCGGTGTCGGCCGCAGTGTCACCGTGGGCCGCAAGGCGGCGTGAGGGGCAAAGACGCCGTGGAAGCTTCTTGAGGTGGGTGTTGGGCGGCGGGACGAGGGCCACCAGGCGACGCACGAAGGCGGCGGCGGTGAGGACGAAGGCGCTCAAGCGGCCGGCCTGAAGCATCCTTTCCCTTGGCGAGGCACTTGTGTCGGAGGCGTGGACTCCTCACCCCTGACAGGCCCTTCTCTGCGAGAGTGCGCCCTGGAGGGGCCACCCCGTGAGACGACTCTTCGCCACCACCGCCGCGGCGCCGCACGGCGCGCTGCACCTGCTCGTCTCGCACCTCGGGGCCACCGCGCCCACCACCACGCCCGTCGTGCACACGGGCACCACGCCGCTGCCCGTCTCCGTCCGCCGGCCGTGGACGTCCCTGCGCGGCACGACACCGAAGGGCACGCGGCTGACGCCGGGGTGGTCGACGCTCCTCGAAGTGCAGGCGCCTGCGCGGCCGTCCACCCTGCGCGTCGCCCTCGGAGACACCACCACCGACGTGCGCGCCGCTCCGCTGCCTTCAGCCCTGCCGGCGCCCGGAGCGTCCTTCAACGTCCTCCTCGTCTCCTGCTACCACCGCGACGAAGACACCGGCTTCCGCGTGGCCGAAGAGGCCCGCCGCCTCGCGCGGGACGAAGGGGTGCACCTCGTCCTCCACCTCGGCGACCAGGTGTACCTGGACCTGCCCTTCGTGCCCGATGGCGCCAACTACGCGGGGCTCCTCGCGCTGGGGCCCAACGTCGCCATGCCGGACGACCACGAGTACTGGAACAACGCGCCCCACGTCTCGTACTTCCTCGAGAACACCTGGCGCGACGACGACAGGGCCCGCTGGTGGCAGCTCGGCCACGCCCTCTTCACCGGCTACCAGGGCTTCACCGCGTCGCCCGACGGCCTGCCCGCGCCGCACCTGCGCCTCGACGTCGAGCCGCTCTCCTTCTTCTTCGCCAACACCCGCAGCCACCGCCGCCCTGACTTGTCCGCGTGCCTGGCGCCACAGACACTTCAGGCCCTCACCGCGTGGGCCGACGAGCTGCGCGACACGCGCCGCTTCGGTGTCCTCGTCACCGGCCAGTCGTTGCTCGACGCGAAGGCCTCGGCGCTGGGAGGCCGCGTCGCCGACTACGCGCTGCCCAACTACGACGACTTCCCTTCCCTCACGCGCGCGCTCGACGCGGTGGTGCGCCAGTCGGCCGACGTGCTGCTCGTCACCGGCGACGTGCACTGGGGCCGCGTCGCGCGCCTGACGCCCACCTCCGACGTGCGCGGAGCCGCCAGCCTCTACGAAGTCATCTGCTCGCCCGCCGCGCTGTGCACCACCATCGGCGCCGATTCCCTCAAGTCCTTCGTGGCGAAGCTGTCGGGCGGCCGCACCCCGTGGCCCCGGCACGCCGACCCACCCGTCCTCGAGCGCCTCAAGCGCCTCGACGGCACCCAGTCACCCTGGTGGACCGAGACGCTTCACCGGCAGAAAGGCGACATGCTGTGTCTGCTCCGCTTCTCGCGCCGCGGTGAGGGCGTCGAGGTGCAGCCCCGCTACGTGCAGATTGGCAAGAACCGCATCGACGACGCGAAGCCCTTCACCCTGCGTCGACGCTGAAAACCTCACTTCAAGGAGACTCGCATGCTCGCGATTCGTGGCTCGCAGAACCTTTCCCACAACAAGGCCCTCGCCTTTTCACCCCGCAAGGCCGGCGAGACGAACGGCGCGTGGCTTTCCCGGCACCTGCCGAAGGCCGACGACGGGCTGTTGCGCCTGCTGCTCGTCGGTGGCGCCGAGCCGCTCCACTTCCGCGTGCGCGTCGCGCAGTCGCACTTCCGCCACGACATGTCGCCCTCGCACTGGAGCCACGTCGCGCTCCTCTCGTACGCGGCTGGGAAGCGTCTCCAGCTGTGGGAGTGCCCACTCGACCCGAAGGACGGCTTCGGCTACCCGCCCCTCGACAACGCCTTCCGCTTCGGCGCCCTCAAGGCCTACGACGACCCGCGCCGTTTCCCCAACGTCGCGCTGCTGACGACGAGCGCTCGCCACGACGAGGTGCTGTCGAAGGCCGCCATTCACGCGTTCCGTCACCAGCGCGCCTCCGTCGACGTGGTGGCGCTGCTGCACGCCTGGCTCGGCTACGCGTGGGGCGTCGGAGAGTCCTTGAACCCGCTCCAACACGAGCTCGGCGTCCCCTCGGCGGCGGCGGCCGATACCTTGCTCGCCTCGGCCGGGTTCGACTTGACGCCCGGCGTGTCGTCACGCGCATCCTGTCCCGAGGCCATCTGGCAGGCCGCGAAGTGGTGGCAGAAACCCAAAGACGCCGACGAAGGCAGCGGCGCGCACTTGCAGGGCGTGTTCTGTATCGAACAGACGCTCGGTGAGCGATTGCCGAAGCCGAAGACGAGCCGCTGACATCGGCGCCTGAGCGCGGGGTCAACCACCAGCCTCTTCGGCTCGGAAGTTCTCGCCGCGGGTGGCAGCCTTCGACGAGGGCGCGAAGCTCGCGCTCTGGCCGCTCCAGCCATCATCCCGAGCCAGGTGCGTCGCGCAAGTCACCCTGGCCCGCATCGAGGCTCGCGCGCACGCACGTCATGCCTTCGAGGCCCTGCCGCGGTGCTGCGCACGCGCGCGCTTCAATCAGACACACGGCGCCTGCCACACGGTCGTCAGCGTCCCGCGTCCGCGGTTGGCGCAGGCGCGGTCGGCTCAGCCCATCTGCTCGATGGCGTTCATCACGTCGGCCGTCACGTCCTTGCCGCCCCCGAGGTTCTGCACGAGCACCATCGGCGTGTAGATGAAGCCCCACGGAAAGCCCCACCACCCCAGCGCGAGTGACAAGAACGTCCACCCCAGGCCGGCCACCACCGGGCTCTGGCCCGCGCGCACGAAGGTGACGGCGCTGCTCCGTCGCAAGGTGATGACGAGCAGCGAGATGCAGTAGCCGTACACCACGAAGCGCCCGCCGCGGCGGACCTCGTCGCGTACCTGCTCCACCGTGAGCCCGTCGGTCCCTGAAATTTCGACCATGAGCGTCCTCCCTTGAAACCGAGCCTCGCGCAGCCTGCTTCGACGTGCCACACCCGCCTCGCGCCGTGATGACGGTCACCTCAGTGCTGCGGAGCCGACACATCCTGTGGTGTGGTGTGGGGATGCTCAGCGTGCGTGCAGTGCTGGTGACGACGACATTCCTGGTGGCGTGCGGCAGTCCCATGGGGCCGGTGGACGCAGGCTCGAGCGGGGGCGGTGCGGCGGGTGGAAGCGTCGGCGGTGGGCAACCAGCGACGTGCAGCGCCTCGACCTGTGACGGGTGCTGCACGGCAGATGGCCTGTGCGTCACCGCGGCGCAGGTGACGAACGAGCGGTGCGGAGAAGCCGGCGTGCTGTGCCAGCGATGCAGTGGCCAGCAGCAGTGTGTCGCGGGTGCGTGCGTGAACGCGACCGGTGGCGGCAGCGCGGGCGGAACCGCGGGAGGCGCTGGAGGTGGAGACGCTGGAGGTACAGCCGGTGGCAGCGCAGGCGGAACGGCCGGTGGGAGCGCGGGCGGCGCGGCCGGTGGAAGCGCAGGAGGAACGGCCGGTGGGAGCGCGGGCGGCACGGCCGGTGGGAGCGCAGGCGGCGCGGCCGGTGGAAGCGCTGGCGGCGCGGCCGATGCGGGCACCGGCGGAGGCACGCCCAACCAGCCACCCTTCCTCAACGGCATCGTCTTCACCCGGCCGGGCGGCACGACGCCGCTGACGAGCGCGGTGGTGGCCGGTCAGCTCGTACAGTTCTCGGCCGACGCGTTCGACGCCGAGGGCGACCCGCTCACCTTCACCTGGAGCGTCGACGGCGGCACCTTGACCAACCCGACGATGACCCAGCCCACCTGGTACTCGCCCGAAGTGACGCAGCTCTCGAGCTCGTCGACGCCGTTCCCCACCTTCCCCGTGCGGGTCGAGGTGTCCGACGGGGTGAACCCGCCAGTGGTGACGACGCAGGACATCTCGGTGCGCGGCCTCTTCCTGCAGGACCTGGTGAACGAGAGCGCGCTGGGCTCGAGCATCGGCATGGGCTGCCGGAGCTGTCACTCGAGCAACGCGCACGTCAGCGGGCTCAACTTGAGCCTCACCGGCAACCAGCTCCGCACGGCGCTCCTCGCCGACCACACGCGCGGAGCGAGCTGCACGTCGAGCCTCGCCGGGAGCACCAAGCGCGTCATTCCGTTCCAGCCCAATCGTTCGCTGCTGATGCGCAAGCTCGAGGCGCCGGTGCCCGCGGCGTGTGGCTCGCTCATGCCGCAGAACCGGGGCGCCCTGCCCGCCAACCAGGTGCTCATGTTCCGCGCGTGGATCAACGCCGGCGCCCTCTGACGCTGACCGCGCCAAAAACGCTGCGTCACGGGCGACACCTTGCTTCGTCGACCGTCCTTGGGAGGCGCCCGCGGCGTGCTACCCTTCTTGATTCCTGTCGGGAGGAACCATGCACATGTCTCGTCTCTTCTGGGCGGCGCTGCTGGCCGTCGGCTGCGGCCCCACGGTCATCGAATGCATGCAGGACGCCGACTGCCGGAACCCGGCCGTCTGCCGAGACCAGAAGTGTGTCATCCCCGACGGCGGCAGCGCCGGTGGGCGGGCGGGCGGCTCGGCTGGTGGGTCGGCCGGCGGCTCGGCCGGTGGTTCAGCTGGAGGCTCGGCCGGCGGTTCGGTGGGCGGTGGTTCGGTTGGCGGCGGTGATGCCGGCGGCACGGCCGGTGGGGGCGCCGCGGGCGGTGACGCTGGCGGCTCGGCAGGAGGCGCGGCTGGCGGTGCCGGTGGCGGCTCGGCTGGCGGTGCCGGTGGCGGGGCGGGCGGAGGCTCGGCGGGAGGCGCCACCGACACCACGCCCCCCAGCATCCTCAGCACGGCGCCGCAGGGTGGCGCGATGAACGTCTCTCCAGGCACCGACGCCGGCGTCACGCTCAGCCTCGAGTTCTCGGAGCCCATCGAGCCGGCGAGCTTCATGCTCACCCTGAACCCTTCGCGAACGTTCCAGCCGCCCGTCTTCTCGAACGGCAACGCGAACGTGTCGGTGACGACCACCGCCCCGCTCGCGCCCAGCACGAGCTACGCGGTGACGGTGGCGGCGACGGACCCGGCCGGCAACGCCCTCACGGCGCCGAACAGCTTCATGTTCACCACCGCGGCTCCGGCCGACACCACGCCCCCCACCGTGAGCAGCACGACGCCGATGAACAACGCCACCGGCGTCGCCACGGCGGGCCTCTCGGTGTCCGTCACCTTCAACGAGGCCGTTTCCCCAGGCACGGTCGAAGGCACCATCAACGCCCCCTTCACGCTCGGCGCGCCCACGTTCTCGAACACGAACCGCACGGCCACCTGGTCGATGCCGGTGACCGACGATGGCGGCGTGGCGACCTGGGCGCCGTCGACGAACTACACCGTGAGCGTCGAGGCGGCGGACGTCGCAGGCAACGCGATGCCGATGCCGTTCGACTTCTCGTTCACGACGGCGAGCCCGCCCGACACCACGCCGCCGTCGCTGGTGAACATCACCCCCGCTGACAACGCCACCGCGGTGCCGACGAACTCGTCCATCGTCATCACCTTCAGCGAGCCGATGAACACGACCAGCGTGCAGAGCGCGCTGCGCTTCAACAACAACACCCGCGCGGGCACGTTCACCTGGGCCGCGGGCAACACCATCGTGAAGTTCTCGCCCACGTTGTTCTGGACCGCCTCGACGGCCTTCGCGGTCAGCTTCGCGACGCCACCGACCGACGTCGCGGGGAACCCCCTGCCCTCGTTCTCGTCGGCCTTCACCACGGGCGCCGCCACCGACACCTCTGCCGCGACCGTCACCAATCGCACGCCGAACCCGGCAGCGACCGGCGTGCCGGTGCTCACGGGCTGCTCCGGCCGACGAGAACGCACGACGGTGTCGCTGGCCTTCTCGAGCGCCATCGACCGGGTGACGGCGCTCGCGGCCTTCAGCGTTCGCGCGGGTGCGTTGCCGGTGCGCGGCGAGGTGACCTTCAACCAGGCGTCGACGGTGCTCACCTTCACGCCCGCCGTCGCGTTCGCGTTCGACACCCTCTACACCGTGCGGCTCAACGAAGGAGCGACCATCGCGCTGGACCTGCAGAGCAACCCCATCGCGAACGTGAACTACGACTTCCGCACGATGCGGCAAGAGAGCCGGGTGCTCTTCGCCCAGCCGACGCTCTCGGGGCGGGTGCTCTCGGGGCCCGTCGCGGGCCAGATGCAGCTCGCGCTCAACGTCGCGGTGCGGGTGGGCGAGTTCAACCAGAGCGTGCGCTCGCGCGGCTTCCTGAAGTTCAACCTCGAGAACCTGCCCAACGGCATCTACTGCATCAACCAGGCGACGCTGACGGTCGACCAGTCTGGCGTCAATGGCACGCCGTACGGCTCGAGCAGCCTGGGGAACCTCATCGCCGAAGTGGTGAACGTGGGCGATACCTTCGAGGCGGCTGACTACACGGCGTCGCTGGTGACTTCGCTCTCCGAGCCGATTGGCGCCAACAGGGTGGTGCTGTCGACCGACGCCACCCCGGGCGTGAGGAGCGCCTCGAACGCCGCGCAGGTACGCACGGCCCGCTCCCTGGCGAACGACGCCAACGCGCGGTTCCGGCTCCGGTTCGAGAACGACGGAATGGTGACGGGAACGGTGGACAACGTGACGTTCACGAACACCTCGCTCTCATCGTTCCTGCAGCTTCGGTACGAGATTCCCTGACGGCTCGAGGCCCTCGAGCAGGGCCGTGAGCAGGCGCTTGAGCTCGCGGGCCTCGCCCTTGCCGAGGGTGGGGCCGAGCTCGGCTTCGAGCGCCTCGAGCACGCCGGTGCCGTGCAGCATGGCCTCGACGCCGCGCACCGTCAGCGTGACGCGCCGGGCACGCCCGTCGTCGGGGTCGACCGTCACGTCGACGATGCCGTCACGGGCGAGCTCGGCCACGAGCGGCTGCACGGCCTGTTTGGTGACACCCACGGCCTCGGCCAGCTCGGTGATGCGAATGCCACCAGGCGCCTGGAGCCACGGGAGCAGGCGGGTGTGCGCTTCACGCAGCACCGGGCGGCCGGCCTCGGCGTTCACCCGGGCGATGGCGCGCTCGTTCCACAGCTGCCCACAGCGGATGAGGAGAAACCCCAGGCTGCTCCGTTGCCGCCGCTCGAGCTCGGCGAGGCGTTTCGTCAGGACCATATCGTCAGCCTTACTTGACGAAATTGGTCAAGTCAGCTTGATTAGTTGTCATGAACTCCAGCGCCCTTCCCTCGTTCGTCGAGCCGTCCGCCTTTCCCTTCGAGCGCCGCCCCGTCGAGGTGGCGCCGGGCGAGGTGCTCTCGGTGACGGACGTGGGCACGGGCCCGGTGGTGGTGTTCTCGCACGGCACGCCGACCTGGTCGTACGAGTGGCGGCATCTGCTGCGGGCGCTGTCGGGCACCCACCGGTGCGTCGCGGTCGACCACCTGGGCTTCGGCCTGTCGGCACGGCCGGCTGGAGCGGACTATCGGCCCGAGGCGCACGCGGCGCGCTTTCGCCGGCTCGTCGACGTGCTGGGGCTCGAGCGGTACCACCTGGTGGTGCACGACTTCGGAGGCCCGTTCGCGCTCGACGAGGCGCTGGAGCGGCCGCAGCGGGTGGCGTCGCTCACCGTCATCAACTCGTTCTGTTGGGCGTTCGGTGACTCGGCGCGCACGAAGGTGATGGCGTCACTGGCGGGCACGTCGGCGTTCCGCTTCTTGTACGGCGCGGTGAACCTGTCGTTCCGCATCGCAGGCTCGGCGTGGGGGCGGGCGCAGCCGGCGACAGCGGCGACGTGGGCGCCGTACCTGGGCTTCTTTCCCGACGCGGACTCACGGCGCCGCGTGCTGTGGCCGTTGGCGAAGTCGATGGCGGGGTCGGCGGCGTTCACCGAGTCGTTGTGGAACCGCAGGGAGCGGCTCGCGCACACCCCCATGCAGCTCGTCTGGGGCCTTCGGGACTCGGCCTTTCCGCCTTCGGCGCTCGAGCGGTGGAAGCGGGGCTTTCCGCACGCGGCGGTGCACACGCACGCAGAGGCCGGCCATTGGCCACACGAAGAGGCGCCAGCGTTCTGCGTGGAGCGGCTCCAGGCGCTGGTGGGTTCCTCAACGCCCTGAGCCAGAGGCCCCGCGTCAGTACCCCGGCCCCTTCAGCTCGTAGAGCTGCTTCTTCTCCTGCTCCACGGCGACGCGCAGGCCCACGAGGTTCGCGCGCACCATGCGGCCGGCGCCCCAGTCTTCCATGCCGCCGCCGTAGCCAACGGTCTCTCCGGCGGCCTCGACCTTCTCCGACACCTTGCCCACCTTGCGCAGCTTCTTGTCGACCTCGGCCTTGCCGAAGCTGAAGACGACGCGCGCGGTGAGGCCAAGCGCGTTGTTCTGCTGAAACGCCTTCGCCTCGCTCATCGACTTGATGGGCAGCGTGAAGGCGACGGGCGGCGCGAGCCAGAGGTTCTGCACGAACTCGGCGCCGGCCTTGGCTGCCGAGGCGTTGGGCGGGCCGGCCTTCGCGTCGGTCCACGCAATGGTGACGGGCCCCAGGGCGTCCTTGCAGTCGACGCTGCCGATGACCTCGATGGGCAGCACGCCCTGCACGGCGTCGTGGGGCTTGAGCGTCACCTGGTGGGGCGCGCGCAGCCGCACCATGAACCGTTTGCCCTCGAGCGACTTCGCCACCTCGGCGCGGCGGGCCGCGTTGGCCTTCTTCTCGTCGGGCGTCTCACCGGGCGCGTCTCCGGGGAAGAGGGCCCACAGCCCCTCGGGGCAGGCGCCATCGGGCACCAGCCGCTCGGACATCGAGTCGTCGTACGGCGGGTCGAGCTTCGGCAGCTCGGCGGGCGCGGCCAGCGTGTCGTCCTTCGCGGCGGTCTTCTGGGCCTGCTGCTTCGCCTTGAGGTCGGCGAGCTGCTTCTCGGTGCGCTTCGAGCGGTCGTCACACGCCATCGTGGCAGCGACGCACAGCACCACGAGGGGCCATCGCGAGGTCGTCATGGGTCACGGTTCCAAGCACACCGGCCGCGTGGTGTCTTGCTCCGGGCCTTCGCTTGCCGCGGGTGCACCCGCGTGGTTACAGGCCCGGCCATGTCGAACAAATGGGTGTTCCTCGCCGTGGTGGCCGTCACGGTCATCGTGGTGGACCAGTGGACGAAGTTCGTGACGCTCGAGCGCCTGTCGACCGCGTACGAGGGCGCGTCGAGCCGCATCGGGGTCTTCGTGGGGAACGCGCCGGAGCGCGGCTACGACGGGTACCACTACCGCCCGAAGGAGCCCATCGTCGTCTCCGACTCGTTCTTCCGCTTCCGCTACGCCGAGAACCCGGGCGCGGCGTTCGGGCTGTTCCGCAATGTGCCCGACCACCTCCGCGGCCCGCTCTTCCACCTCGTGTCGCTCGGCGCGGTGGTGCTCATTCTGTACTACTGGCGGCAGCTCACCGGCGCGAAGGTGGAGCGCTGGGCGAAGTGGGGGCTGCCGCTCGTCTTCGGCGGCGCCATCGGCAACTACCTCGACCGGCTCGCGCGCGGCTTCGTCATCGACTTCCTCGAAGCGCACTGGTTCGAGAAGGCGTACTGGCCGGCGTTCAACGTCGCCGACAGCGCCATCGTGGTGGGCGTGGGCCTGCTCCTCGTCGACTCGTTCGTGCGGAAAGAGACGAAGGTGGCGAAGCCCGCCGCCGCGTGAAGCCGAGTCGCGAGGAGGCCTCCAGTGACGTCGTTCGAAGCCGTGCAGGTGCTGGTCGCGCGTGCGCGTCGAGTCGCCCAATGGGGGTGGGCTGTCGGCACGCTCGTCATGGTCGCCGTGTGCTTGGTAAGCCTCGCCGTCTACCTGCTCGGGTTCGAGGAGCACACCAAGCTGCTGGCCGCCACCTTCGTGTGCACGACGCTCTGCCTCAACGCGCTCGTGCTCGGAAGCGTTCAGTTCGCAGTGCGTCAGGTGCTCAAGATGCGGCGACCAACGTGGGCCGAGGCACTCGCGCGCGAGGAAGGCCTCGACGCGCGGCGACTGCTCGAGTCGTTCACCCTCGATGCGTGGTGAGCGTCAGCGGCAGTTGGCCGGACCGCGCTCGGTGCTCGTGCTGTCCTTCGACTTGAGGAAGGCGAAGAGGTCGCCGAGCTGCGTGTCGTTGAGGCTCGGGGTGCGCGGCATGTTGGTGCAGAACATCATGCCGTCCTTGCCGACCCCCTCGCGGATGGCCTTGTTGAACTCGGCCTGGGTCCACGCGCCGATGCCGGCCGTCATGTTGCCGGTGATGTTCGGGCCCGAGGCGCTGCCTTCTCCGTTCATGCCGTGGCAGCCGTTGCAGCCGCGGTTCGCGTAGAGCGCCTGGCCGTTCGTCGCGTTGCCCATCGTCGTGCCGGCGTCGACGGGAGTGGTCACCATGTTGCCGCCGCAGGCGGACAGGGCGAGAGGAACAATGGCGAGGAGAGCTCGTTGAAGGTGGCGCATGGGTGCAGGTGAGTCGGGGTGAAGCTCCGGACCGGCCCGGAGCGGGAGAGGCGGTCAGCATCATGCCGACCCCACTCCGTTCAAGCCACTGAACTTTCAGCGCGCGACCGTCGAGCGGAATGTGCGGTGGCGCCACCTCGGCCCCGCTACTCGACGCCTCATGGTCGACGTCGTCATCGTGGGCGCGGGCCCCATCGGGCTGTTCCTCGCGCTCTTGTTGCGCCGCCAGGGCGTGTCGGTCACCATCGTCGAGACGCGCGACGGACCGGTGTTCGACCCGCGGGCCGCCGTCATCTGGCCCCGCACCGCCGAAGTGCTCGCCGCGAGCGGGCTCAAGGGTGCCTTCGACGCGGTGGCTGGCCGGCTGTCGGGCGTCGAGCTGCAGGTCCGCGGCGCGCGCCGTGGAGCCTTGACGCTGGGGCGCCTCGACGGGCCCGAGCCGAAGCCGTGGATCATCGAGCAGCACCACACCGAGGCGGTGCTGCGCAAGGCGCTCGACGTCGAGGTGCTGGACCGGCACACGCTGGTGTCGCTGGAGCAGCAGGCTGACCGCGTCGTCGCGCACGTCGTGGGGCCGGCCGGGCCGACGACGCTCGAGGCGAAGTGGCTCATCGGCTGCGACGGCTCACGGAGCGCGGTGCGCAAGCAGCTCGGCATCGACTTCGAAGGCCGGGCGCACGCGGGGCTCGAGTGCCTGCAGGTGAACGCGGCGTGCACCTGGCGCGAGCCGCCGCGCGAGGGCTTCTGCCGCTTCGACCTCACCGCAGGCGCGACGTTGCTCTCGATGCCGCTCCCGACGGGTGGCTACCGCTTCGTCTCGTTCCGCCGGGTGACGACGGAGCCGCTGACGCAGCCGACGCTCGAAGACGCCGAGGCGCAGCTGTCTTCCGTCGCGCACGAGCCGCTGAAGCTCGAGCTGGTGGGGCCGACGTGGCTGACGCGCGCGCGCTTCCAGGACCGGGTGGCGGCCAGGCTGCGGCAGCACCGGGTGCTGCTGTGCGGTGACGCGGCGGCGGTGTGGGCGCCCATCGGCGGGCGCGGCATGAACGTCGGGCTGCTGGCGGCGCACAACCTGGCGTGGAAGCTCGCCGCGGTGGTGCGGGCCGAGGCGCCCGAGGCGTTGCTCGACAGCTACGACACCGAACTGCGCGGGGTGATGACGCGCATCATCGCGACGCTCCCGCTCAACCGCATGGAATACCCGTCGAGCGCGTTCGGCGTGCGGCTGCTCGACCTCGCGCTGCTCACCGCGATGAAGCAGACGAAGATTCCGGCGCCCATCGAGCGGCTGCTGTCGCTCTACGACGTGGCGCCGGGCGGCGGCGCGTGGATTCCGTGGCGCCTCCCGCGCGAGGGTGAGCGGCTGCCCGACGCCGAGCTGAGCGACGGGCGTCGCGTGCACGGACTGGTGGACGCGGGCCGCTGGACGCTGCTTGGCGTCGGGTGCCCGGCGAGTGCGGCCGAAGGCGTGTCGACACGTGAGGTGCCCCTGCACGACAAGGACGGGCGCGCCTGGGTGACGAGGAAGCCCCGGCTGGTGCTGGTGCGGCCCGACGGCATCATCGAATCGGTGACGACGTCGGCGAACCGGGCGCAGCTCAGACCGGTCTTCCGCCCAGCGCTGGCTTCCGAGAGTCGTCCTCGCTGAGGCGACCGGAGCGCGCCGTGCACCGTCGGGGACGATTCGCCGACGGCGCAGCGATGGCATCAGCCATCAACGGCGGCGTACGCGTGCGTCGACGACCGCGCCGCACGGCGGTCACCCTCGCGGGAGACCCGGCGAAGGCCTGAACGCTCCACGCCGAGCGGCGTGCGGTGTGTCGAGCATCGCTTCACAACGGCCGCGCGGGAATCGGGTCGGTGCGCTCGAGCGTCCAGAACCGCGTGTGCCATGCAGGGTGGTACTCGGTGCGGTGCGGACGCGGCGTCGTCGCCGTGCGTGGAGGCGAGGCCCGTCGAAGTGAATCATCCGAATCGACCGTGAGCACGCCGTTCTCGCGGCTCGCGCCAGACAGCACGAAGTAGTGGCCACCATCGGCCCACGTCGTTCGAACGCCGGGGCCGCCGCGCGCGAAGTGGGCTTCGAGCTCGTCGGTCGAACCGAGGGTGCGCACCGCGTACCGGCCCCTCGCCGCGCCCGTGAGCTTCGCCCAGTCCGTCTCGCGCAGCTCGTTGGCGAACGCGGCCGTGGCCTGCGCGTCGAGCCGCCGGTCTCCCGGCGCGCGCGGTGGACCACCTCTGAGGCTCCGGGTGAACGCTCGCCCCAGCCGCGGCCCGCCGCTGCCGTCGTCACCGTGAATGACGGTGTAGCGGCGCTCGAGCGACTCCCTCGAGCCGTCTGGCGGCACCAGGCCCATCGAGCGGTAGAGGTGAAACGCGGCCGAAGCGAGACACTCGAAGCCGCGCTGCGACGGGTCGCTCGACACCAGCACCTGCTCGAAGGTGGCGTAGCGGAAGGCCCGCCCGCCGCGCTCGGAGCTCGCCAGCCCTCCACCACTGAACGCCGGGTTCGAATAGAAGTCGCGCACCGCGCCGGCCAACAGCGCCTCGACGGTGGGCGGCATGGCGTCGTACGGCCCGGTGCCTCGAGCTGCGTGCCGCTGAGCGCCCTCGAGCAGTCGCGCGAAGTCACCCTCGCGGTCCTTCAGCAGCAGCGGCTCCCGGCCCTGGGTACGCAACTCGAGGTGACCCGACGCGTTCCGCCGAATCGAGTCGTGGGCACCCAGCGTCACCGACAGCGGGCCCGTCACCTTCGACAGCTCGCGGTCGGCCACCACGAAGAGGAGCTTCGCCTCTGGCGTGCGACAGAACCCAGGCACCTTCGCCGCCACGGCCGGGTGCGCGCGCTCCAGCTGCTCCCACGCCTCGAGCGCCTTCGCCGCCCGTTCGAAGCTCGCGTCGGCAGACGCTCCGTGTCCGAGCACCGAGGCGCCAACGAAGGGAGCCACCGTCGACGGCTCGTTCACCTCGAGCCGCGTGAAGGGCGTCGTGTCCTCCGGCCGGGTCGGTTCGAGCGCGTGCGGTTCATCACGAAACACGCGGTGTGGTGAGCCGGCGTCGCTGCGTTGGGTTCGCATGTGCGCCGCTGGAGCAGCTTTCGCGCCATCACGCCGGCCGTGTCATTTCACTCCCTTCGCGCGCTGGCGCGGTCCACCACGCCAGACACCACGGCGGTGGAGAGCGCCACCCGGGGCCTCGTCTGCGAGACTCCGCCCGACATGGGTGCCATCCTCCTCGCCGCCGTGCTCGCCGCGCCGCCGACCTTTCTCCGCATCGACCTGGACGACGCCCTGCGAAGCGCGTCGGGCGCCTCGACCCCGCTCGAGCCGGTGGTGGTGCTGGTGAAGGCTCCTTCTGCGTGGGTCTCGGGCTCGACGCTCACCGAGCGCGCGAGGGAATCGGTGCTCGCGGCCGTCTACGGGCGCAGTGACTGGAGCGCCGTCTACGAAGTGAAGGGGCTCCGGGCCGCGGTGGTCGACGAGAAGAAGCTGCCATCGCCGGCACCGGGACAGCGCTGGTACGAGCTCGACGCGAGCAACGCCCTCGTCCGTCGCGCCGGGCTGTTCGAGCCGCTCCAGTCGGGGCCGGCCATCAAACGACTCGCCGACGCGGCCGACGGCACCCGCTACCGTCGAGGGCCGACGCTTGGTGACCTGACAGCGCTCCGTGCGGCGCTCGATGACTCGAAGGGCCTGGTGAAGGTGCCGACGTCGCTTCGTGTCGGGCCGCTCGGCATCGACCGCCAATCCGTGCAGGTGGGCGCGCTCAGCTTCGACGTCGACGACAGCCGCCTCGGGGTTCCCTTGAGCGAACGAGCGAGGGCCGCGTGCGGGAAAACGCCGGCCTGTACGCTGTGGTTGGTTGGTCGTTGGGTGAAGGGTTCGACGCCCACGCTCGAGGTGACGTGGGTCGGTCGCCGCGTCGACGTGCCAGAGGCTGAGCGCTCGCTCTGGCTCGAGGTGCCCTGAGACGGGTCACGACGAGACTGGACCGGGCTCGTTCGTTCGTCACACGAGCCTCTGGTGGTCGCTTCGCCCGGACTGCGCGCACGGAAGCCCGCGCTGCTGCCAGGACGACCCGCTCCGGTGCAACGCCGCCATCGAGGGTGGGCCCTGCGCGCTGACGCAGACGTTTGGTCGTGTCCGTTCACGATGGACCAGCGTCGGCTCGGCCACCACGAAGCGGCCCATCACGAGGTGGCACGCCGAGCGCGCGGCGCACCTCGGCCAGCGGGCGCTCCCAGTCGGCGCGGAAGTTCCAGTCACGGGAGAGGTCGACCCGCACCGCGGCGCCGCGCTGGTGGTGGAGCACGAAGGCCCGCGGGTCGATCTGCCCCGGCACGCCCGGCGAGAACGGAGAGATGCGCAGCCCCACCTGGAACTGCAGCGCGATGGTGAAGAGCCAGAAGAACGGGTCTTCCCGCCGGTAGCCCGCGATGAACGACACCACGAGCGCCTCGTCGACCGGTGACGTGTCGTACTCGCCCAGCACGTGCGTCAGGTCGTGCCACAGCCCGCGCTCGGCGACGGCGCGCGGCTCTCCAGGAAAGGGCAGGCCATGCCGCGTCAGGAAGTCGAAGTACGCGCGCCCGAGCGTGCCCTCGGGCAACCGCCCAGCCTCGATGAACCGGTCGGCCAGCGCCCCGTCGGACGACAGCCCCAGAATCGGGCCGAAGGTCTTCCACAACCCGCGCAGACCTTCTTCCTTCGCCGCCAGGAGGAACTCCTCCTTCGCGTAGCCCTTGCGCGTGAGGTCGAGCCACATGCGGCCCACACGGCCCTCGGCGAGCTGGCGCAGGTTGGCCACCCGCGGCTCGTCGATGCCGAGCATCGAAGCCGTCGCCTCGATGAGCCGGGCCTCGTTCGGGCTGCCGCTGCCGTCCATCACCGCCATCAGCAGCATCGCCTGCACCACCCGCTCGCGCACGCTCCCGGCCGCGCTCGCCAGGGCCCCCGGGTCGAACGCGCCGTCAGGCCTCGATGGCAACGCCAGCGCCTCGCGTGCCGCGTCGAGCAACACGGCCTCGGGCGGCGTCACCTCGCCGTCGGCCGCAGCGACCGCGGCCATCGCGTGCAGGAGCGCCTCGCGGTGTTCACGTGGCACGTCGAAGAGGAACATGGCGTGCGCACTTGAGCCGAAGCGAGGGCGTGTCGTCGAGCCGCGCGGTCTCCAACGGGAGCGGGTCGACCGGCCCCCCCGGTGAGCATGCGAATCCGCACTTCGCGGAAGGTTCAGGGGAACGACCGGGCGCCATGGCCTTCAGGGACGCGACGTCGAGCCGGTCTGCCGACGCCCTCGTCCGGTGGTGAGGTGCGGGCCGCGCGCTGACCACGGCTGTTCGACGGTGTGCGTCGAGCGGCGAGCGCGTCGTCCGTACCGAAGTCGAAGCGAGGTCGACGGGTCAGCCCGCCAGGCCCGCGGCGTCCGAAAAGCCTCAGCTGCGCTTGCGCGAGGGCGCCGTCTTCTTGCCGAAGAACAACACGTGCGAGGAACCGCCCGACGGCCCGCGCGCGGTGACGCGCTTCACCTCGACCTCGAAGTGCAGCTTCTCGAGCGCGCGCACGTAGTCTTCGTCGGGCCCGGCCGACCAGACCGCCAGCACGCCGCCCAGCTTGAGCGCCTGGTGGCACGCCGCGACGCCCGAGATGCCGTACAGCGACTTGTTGCCCTGTCGCGTCAGCGCCGTCGGCCCGTTGTCCACGTCGAGCAGAATCGCGTCGTACGCGCGGCTCGCCGCCTTGATGCGCGCGAGCACGTCGTCTTCCACCACCCGCACCCGCTCGTCGTCGAGCGGCTTCCCCGCCAGCTCGGCCACGTGCGTGCGGTTCCACGCGACGAGCTGCTTCGACAGCTCCACCACGATGACGCGGCACTCGGGCGGCACCCGGTCGAGCACCGCGCGCACCGTGAAGCCCAGGCCCAGGCCTCCCACCAGAATGTCCCGCGGCTCGGCCACGCGCTCGAGCGCCCACGCCGCCAGCGTCTCTTCCGACGCGTGCGCCCGCGACGACATCAGCGTCTGCCCGCCCACGCGCACCACCCACTCGTCGCCCCGCTGCGCCAGCTGCAGCTCTCCACCCTTCGGAATCGGGGCCCGGTCGATCACCTTCCACGGCGTCATGCGGCGCTCCCTCGCACACTCCCGTGGCGGAGCGCACGCGTGATCGGCAGCCCGCCCTCGACGCGCCGAGGCCGATCTGCCGCGCCCAGATGCAGAACCGCCCGGAATCGTTCCGTCTTGAGTTGGCGCGCCGTTCGCAAACGGGTATTCTGTTGGTACTGCAACGCCACCTGCCCCGGGCGTTGCGAAAAGGGCCCCATGTTCGACTGGCTGCACACGCTCTTCTCTCGCGATCTCGCGATCGACCTCGGCACCGCCAACACCCTCATCTACGTGCGCGGCATCGGCATCGTCTCGAACGAGCCGTCGGTGGTCGCCGTGCAGCAAGACGCACGCGGCGGCAAGAAGGTGCTCGCCGTCGGCAAGGAAGCCAAAGAGATGCTCGGGCGCACGCCCGGCAACATCGTCGCCATTCGCCCGATGAAGGACGGCGTCATCGCCGACTTCGAGATCACCGCCGCGATGCTGAAGTACTTCATCCAGCGCGCGCACCAGCGGAAGTTCAACGTGAAGCCGCGCATCGTCATCGGCATTCCGTCGGGCATCACCGAGGTCGAGCGCCGCGCGGTGCGTGAGGCCGCCGAGAACGCCGGCGCGCGCGAGGTGCACCTCATCGAGCAGCCCATGGCCGCGGCCATCGGCGCCGGCCTGCCGGTGACCGAGCCCTCGGGCAACATGATCGTCGACATCGGCGGCGGCACCACCGACGTGGCCGTCATCTCGCTCGCGGGCATCGTCTATTCGAAGTCGGTGCGCGTCGGCGGCGACAAGCTCGACGAGGCGATCATTCAGTACGTCAAGCGCAAGTACAACCTGCTCATCGGCGAGCGCACCGCCGAGCTCATCAAGATGGGCATCGGCACCGCGTACCCGACGGACGAAGCGATGACGATGGAG
>JALOQF010000136.1 GCA_025459425.1 Myxococcaceae bacterium
ACGGTACTCAGCGAGACTCCGTACGCTTTCGGGTGAGGTCGAGGGTGTACGGGGGGAACGCGAAGGCAACTTGTGCCGCGAGTGGTTCCTGGAGGCGTTTCCGTGTCTGAGAATCGCAAACACCTGCGCGTGCCGTCCCGGCTGCGGTGCTGGTGTGAAGGCGACAACATCACCGTGTACGCGCGCATCGGGAATCTCTCCGAGGGAGGGTTGTTCCTGCGCACCTCGACCCCGCTCCACGAGGGCAGCCGCGCGGTGCTGCGGTTCGGGTCTGACAACTCGGTCGAGGCGCACGCGCGGGTCGTCTGGGCCCGCGTCGAGGGGCAGGGTGGGCCGCCCGGCATGGGACTCATGTTCGAAGGCGTGGACGACGCCCGACTCGAGGCGATACGACGGCTCGTTCAGGCCGAAGCCCAGCATCACGGCCGCCCCAGCGCTGCACCCGTCTCCCAGACGGCTCCCTGAAGGTCGTCGTCCCTTTCGTCACAAAGGCCCGTTCGTGCGCATCGCCATCATCTCGGACATCCACAGCAACATCGAAGCGCTCACCGAGGTCTTTCGCGTCATCGACTCGAGCCGGGTCGACCGCATCGTCTCGCTCGGCGACATCGTCGGGTACGGCGCCTCGCCCAACCCGTGCTGTGAGCTCGTGCGCAAGAACGCCGAGGTGACGCTGCTGGGCAACCACGACGCGGCCGTCGCTGGCCGCATGGACTACTCGTTCTACTACGACGCTGCCCGCCACGCGCTCGACTGGTCGGCGAACGTGATCACCGACGAGAACCTCGCGTGGCTCAAGTCGCTCCCGTACACGTACCGCATCGGCGAGGTCGGCTTCTGCCACGGCTCGCCCATCGAGCCGCGCGCCTACGAGTACATCTTCGCGCTCGAGCAGGCCCGCGAGCTGACGCCCTTCGCGACCGATCTGCCCGAGGTGACGTTCATCGGGCACTCGCACCTCTGCAAGGCCTTCGCGCTCGGCTCGGGTGAGGTGAACGACGTGGTCGCCCAGAAGTTCGGTATTCGCAAGGGGTACAAGTACATCATCTCGGTGGGCAGCGTCGGCCAGCCGCGCGACTATGACAACCGCGCCTGCTTCGTGATCTACGACACCGACGCGCGGACCGTGGAGTACATGCGCGTCGAGTACGACATCGAGGCGTCGGCGCAGCGCATCTTCGACGCCGACCTCGCCCTCAACTTCGGCAAGCGGCTCTTCCTCGGCGTGTAGGCTGGGCGGCTCCGTCAGTTCCATTGAGGGCGGCGCGGTCAGGGGCTACATCGCGCCGCGATGAATGACGCGACGTTCATGACGCTGATGAAGCTCGTGCCGAAGTCGGCGCTGAGCTCGCTGGTGGGGCACGCCACGCGGCTGCCCGTGCCGGCGCCGCTGCACCAGGCGGTGATGCGGGTGTTCGCCCGGCAGTACCGGGTGGCGCTCGACGAGGCCGAAGGGCCGATCGAGCAGTACGCCACCTTCGGGCAGTTCTTCACCCGCAAGCTGAAGCCCGGGCTGCGGCCCATCGACCCAGCGCCTGACGCGGTGGTGAGCCCGTGCGACGGCGCCATCTCGCAGGTGGGCACCATCGACCGGGGGCGCTGCCTGCAGGCCAAGGGCATCTGGTTTCCCGTCGACAAGCTGCTGGGGGACGCGCGCCGGGCGCTCGACTTCGAGGGCGGCCACTTCGCCACCATCTACCTCTCGCCGCGCGACTACCACCGCTTCCACTCGCCGCTCGAGGGGCGCATCACCGGGTACTCGTACCTGCCGGGCGCCTTCTGGCCCGTCAACAAGGCCTCGGTCGGTAGCGTCGACGCCCTGTTCGCCATCAACGAGCGGCTGGTGACGTTCCTCGACACGCCGCTGGGCCAGGTGGCCTACGTCGCGGTCGGCGCCACCTGTGTCTCGCGTATTCACGCGGCCTATGACGGCATCGTCACGCACACGGGCCAGGGCGCGAAGGCCCATACCTACGAGCGGCCGATTCCCATCGAGCGCGGCGGAGAGATCGGCATGTTCGAGATGGGGTCGACGGTGATCGTGCTGTTCCAGAAGGGGCGCATCGCGTGGGAGCCGTCGCTGGCGCCAGACGTTCCGGTGCGGCTCGGTCAGCGGCTGGCGACCCGCCTCGTCGGGGGCACGACATGAGCCAGAAGTTCGCGGCGGTGAAGGGCATGAATGATCTGCTGCCGCCGCAGATCGAGACCTGGCAGTTCCTCGAGCGCACCGCGCGCGAGCTGTTCGGTACCTGGGGCTACTCCGAGGTGCGCACGCCGATTCTCGAAGACACGGGCCTGTTCGTGCGCAGCGTCGGCGAGGTGACCGACATCGTCTCGAAGGAGATGTACACCTTCACCGACAAGGGCGACCGCTCGGTGACGATGCGGCCCGAGAACACGGCGCCGGCGGTTCGTGCGTACATCGAGCACGGCTTCGCGCAGCAGCCGGTGACGCGCTGGTACTACCTGGGGCCCATGTTCCGGTACGAGCGCATGAAGACGGGCCGCTACCGGCAGTTCTACCAGCTCGGCGCCGAGGCCTACGGCTCGCAAGACGCCTCGCAAGACGTCGAGAACATCGCGCTCGCCTGGCACTTCTTGAAGGCCGTGGGTGTGCAGCACGTGACGCTTCACCTCAACTCGCTCGGCGACGCGGCCGACCGGCCGAAGTACCTCGAGGCGCTCAAGGCCCACTTCGCGCCGCACCTGGCCACCTTCAGCGACGCCGCGAAGGACACCTTCGAGCGCAACACCATGCGGCTGCTCGACACGAAGGAAGAGGCGCTCAAGCCCCTGATCGAGTCGGCCCCTCGCGTGGGCGATTTCCTCGGCGAGGCGGCGGCGAAACACTTCGACGAGGTGAAGGCGCTGCTCACGACCCTCGGCATTCCCTTCGTCATCGACCCGAAGCTGGTGCGCGGGCTCGACTACTACACGCGCACCACCTTCGAGTTCATCTACGAGCCGCCGGGCGGCGACAACGCGCTGGGGACGGCTGGCACGGTCTGCGGTGGCGGGCGCTACGACAACCTCGTCAAGGAACTCGGCGGGCCCGAGAAGCCGGCGGTGGGCTTCGCGATGGGGCTCGACCGGCTCGTGTTGCTGCTCGAGTCGCTGGGGAAACGGCCTGAGCGTCGGCCGCTGCTCTTCCTCGCGACGATGGACGGTGAGCTCAAGGCCCACGCCGTGAAGCTCGTCACCGAGCTGCGAACGCAGGGGCTCTTCGTCGACTTCGATCCGCGCGGCGGGAAGATCAAGCGCCAGGTCGAGCGCGCCTCGACGCTCAAGGCCCGCTACTTCGGCGTCTACGGCGAGCAGGAGCACCAGTCCCGCACGCTCAAGCTCAAGGCGATGGATCTGCCCGACGGCGACCCGAACAAAGAGGTGCAGGTCGGCCTCGACACGCTCGCCGACTGGCTCCGCGCCCGCTGACACTCTGGGCTTGCCTGTCAGGCCCGTGCGGCCCAGCATCGCGGGTGGTGATTCGCTCCGCCCGCCTGCTGCTCCTCGTCTGGTCCTGCGCGGCGCTCGGAGAGCCGAGGGCCGGCTTCCTGCACACGCCGCCGGCCGAGCTGCCGCCGAACACCGACTACAAGCTCGAGGGCTCGCTCACGGGAGACGGGCTGTCGACGGTGTCGGTGAAGCTGCGGGTGCCAGGCCGGGCCTACGAGTCCATCGCGCTCGAGCTGCAGTACGGCGACCTCTACCGGGCCATCATCCCCGGCGACCGCATCGTGCCACCGGCCATCGAGTACTACATCGAGGGCACCACGAAGCTCGGCGAGGTCGTCACCCTCTTCGGCACCGGCTTCAAGCCGATTCGGGTCACCGTGCCGGGCGCGGCGCCGGTCGAGCCCAGGCCCGCGGAGCCCGCCCCCGAGCCGCCCGTCGAAGCCCGCCCCGAGCCGCCGAAGCTCAAGTGCGTCAAGACGAAGCGGGGCAAGAAGTGCGTCGAAGAGCCGGTGGCCGAGAACAAACCCGAGCCGCCCGAAACGAACGAACCACCTCCCGAGCCGGTGAAGACCGAGCCGAAGCGGCAAGCCGAGGAGCCGAAGCCGCCGAAGGCCGAGCCACGCCGCGCGAGCGAGGAGCCCAGGCGGGCCCCCGACGAGCCGAAACCGGCTGCGAAGAGCGAGGGCAAGCCAGTCAAGGCCGAGCCACCCCGACGCCGCTCGGAGCTCGAAGAAGAGCTCGCCGTGTACGGCGCGGAAGAGACGGGCGCGGTGGTGCAGAAGGTCGAAGACGGCGGCGGCCGCTCGGTGCTCAACGCGACGGTGCTCACCCAGGCGCAGCTCAAGCAGCTCGGCGTGCGCTACGTCTTCGAGGCGCTCGATCTGGTGCCGGGCCTCACGGTGAGCCGGGACGTGCAGGGCACCTTCAAGCTCGGCGTGCGCGGCATTCGCAGCGAGCCCGACGTGCTCTTCCTGCTCAACGGGCAGCGGCTCAACGCCTTCTACGACGGCAAGGCGCTCGCGCAGCTGCCCATCGACACCCTCGAGCGCATCGAGGTCGTGCGCGGGCCGGCCACCGCCGACATCGGGCTGGGCAACTTCACCGCGGTGGTGAACCTCGTGTCGAACCGCCAGCAGGGGCTGCGCGCCTCGGCGAACGCCGGCCTGTACTCGGCCTTCGACGGGCACCTCTCGGCCGCGAAGACGTTCGGCGGCCTCACCCTCTTCGGAGACGCCGACGTCGTCTCGCAGCAGGGCGCGCGTCGGCCCATCATTCGCGACGGGCTCGACACCAGCACGCCGACGACCCCCGAGAAGTTCACCAACGATCAACGCTTCCTCGTCAACGCGGGCCTGGGCGTCTCGTACGAGAGCGACGGGCTGGGCAAGCTGACGCTGCAGGGCCGGCTCCTCACCGAGCGGCGGGCGGCGTACGTGGGCCGCTTCGACGCCGTGGGCAACGACTCGCAGCTCGACTGGCTGGTGGTGCAGGCGCAGCTCGGCTGGGAGCGGCGGCTGGGCGACGCAGGAAAGGCCTCGGCGCGGCTGTGGTTCGATCGGCAGGCCACCACCCGCGCGTGGCAGCTCACGCCCGACGGGTACCAGTTCCGCGCGGCGATGGCCGACACCCTCTTTCCGGACGGCGCGTTCGAGGAGCAGCGCGTCACCCAGCTCGGCCTGGGGTTGGACGGCCGGGTGGACTTCACGCTCCCCGCGAAGAACACGCTCACCGTCGGCATCGGCGGCGGCTTCGAGACGCTCACGGACTACGCGCTGCTGTCGAACTACGTGCCGCTCTCGTCGAGCGCGCAGTACCGGCCGGGGGCCCTGGAGCGCGGCGTCAACCTCGATCGCTCGGAAGTGGCCTATCCCACGGTCGGTGCGAACGGCGTGCGCGGCCAGGCGGCAGACCGGGTCGGCATCGGCCTGTTCCTCTTCGACACCTGGACGCCCTTCGAGGCGCTCACCGTACAGGGTGGGCTGCGGTTCGATCTCACGCAGCTCCCCTCGCAGGTCGACGGCGCCTTCGTCGGCCGCACCTTCGTGCCCTCGTTCGGCCCCCGGCTCGGCATCGCGCTCGCCCCCATCAAGCCGCTGGTGCTGCGCGCCAACTACGGCCGCGCGTTCCGGGTGCCCACCGTGCAGGAGCTCTCGGAGTCGGCGATCAACTCGGACTTCAATCAGGGCCGCTTCGTGGGCAACCCACGGCTCACCGGCGCCTACGTCGACGCGGTCGAGCTCGGCTTCGAGTGGCTCCAGTCGCTCGGCGACGCGCGGCTGCGGCTGAAAGGGCTCGGCTTCTTCAACCGCTTCACCAACCCGATCGCGATGGTCGACTCGACGGGCAACCTCGCGCCGTACGTGAACCGCACCGAGGGCGTGCAGACGTTCGGCCTCGAGGGCGAAGCGCGGCTCGAGCTGCAGGCGCGCGCGGCCGTCTGGCTCAACTCGAGCTGGTTCCGCGCGGAGGATCTCGGCGCGGCAGCGAACGGCCGGCTGCTCACCGATCAACCGCAGCTGCGGCTCAACGCCGGCTTCTCGTTGCCGCTCGGGCCCTGGCTCACCTTCGACGTCATCGTGCGGCACGCCTCGGAGCGGCGCAGCAACGCCCGTACGCCGCTCGAGCAGCGTCGCCGCTACGCGCTCCCGCCGACGCTGCTGGTGGGGGCCCAGCTGCGCACCGAGCCGCTCTTCGACAGGCTCGAGCTGATCCTCATCGGGCAGAACGTGTTCGACCTGCAGTGGGCCGACGACGCCGCCCGACCCGACCGCATGCCCGGCGCCGTTCCGCGTGAGCCGGTGCAGGTCTTCGCTACCATTCGGGTGAGCCTGTGAAGCCCCTCGTCGCCGCCGCCGTCGCCGTCTTCGCCTCGGGCTGCCTCGCCTACAACGACGACTGCCAGGCGCTCATCGACAACCCCAACGAGCGCGTCGCCTTCGTCGCCCGCGGTACCGAGGTCTTCCTCGACCGCCCCAACGCGCGGCACGCGAACAACGCCGTCGCCCAGGCCGCGGCCGACGCCTTCGTCTGGGTGTTCAACTCGGCCGAGGGCAACGCCCGGGTCGACTTCGGCCTCATCAACGGCGGCGCGGTGCGCGATCAGGGCGCGTGCGTGCTGCGGAGCATCTTGCGTGAGGGCCCGCTCACGCGGGGCGTGCTGGGCGAGATTCTTCCGTTCGAGAACCCGGTGCGGGTGGTCGATCTCTCGGAGCAGGAGGTCTTCGAGGTGCTCGAGCTGTCGGTGTCGCGGCTCTTCGCGGCGCCCACGCCGATCACTTCACCCTCGGGCGCGTTCCTCCAGGTGTCTCGCGAGGTCTCGATGGAGGTCGACTGCTCCCGCTTGCCGAACGCCCGCGTCACCGCGCTGCGCATCGGGGGCCAGACGGTCACCCGCGGCAGCTTCAGGCCGTTTCCTGCGACGAAGTATCGCGTCGCGATGCCCGGCTTCATCCTCGCGGGCAACGACGGCTACACGGTGCTGGCAGGGAAGGGTGACGACCCGGCTCGGAACCCGGCCCAGGCGCCGCGCTTTGGTGGCGTCGACTCGCGCATCACCATGGCGTACCTGATCCAGAGCGACTTCAACCAGAACGTCGAGAACGGGCTGCGGGTCGACACGAATCGGGTGCGCTTCGTCAACTGCTCGGTCCCCACGCGGCCGGTGCAGTGACTTGAACGACGACGCCCTCCGTCGCCAGGGCGAGGAGGGCGTTGGAGCCGCAGGTGCTGGAGTGGATCAGCTCACCGCGGGGCGTCGAACACGTCGTTCGGCGACGGCATCTTCTTGAGGTCACCGCGCGCGATCTTCCACGCCTGCTGCACGATCCACGAGAGGGAGCGGTCCTGGCGCTGGGCCTCGAACTCGATTTCCTTGAGCATCTCCTCGGGGAAGTACAGCGACTGCTTGCGTGCGTCGGTGGTCGACATCAGCGCTCCTCGCGGGTGTCGGGCGCACCGGCGACGTCGTTGACGGCTGGGAACGACTTGATGCGCTCACGGGCGATCTTCCACGCCTGCTGCACGACCCACGAGAGGGAACGGTCCTGCCGGTTCGCCTCCTCCTGGATCTCCTTGAGCATATCCTCGGGGAAGTACAGGGACTGCTTGCGCTTGTCGGTACCAGACATGTGGGGAATCTCCGGGAGCACTGCGACGAACAACGATCGGGGCCGGAAATATCCGACAGGGTGGGAACCAACGCAACACATTCGGTGAAGGTCGGCCCTCGCGCACCTGGCCCCGGGTGTGGGTAGAAGCCACGGCATGCGCGCTCTGTGGGTGATGACGTTCGCGGTGGCGGTGGTGGCGGGTGGGTGCCGGTGCCGCGAGGGAGTGGACATGGCGACGCCGTCGCTCGCGGTGACCCCGACGAGCCTCGACTTCGGGCAGGTGCGGCGGGGCGAGCGGCAGGCGCGCACGGTGACGTTCGAGGCACGAACGCAGGCCCCGGTGCGGCTCGCCTCGGTGACGCTCGAAGGCGGTGCGACGGGGACCGACGGGTTCACGCTGGGCGCGGTGCCGACCTCGGTCGAGCCTTTCTCGAAGGTGACCGTCACCATCACCTTCGTGCCGACGGCGCTGCAGCTGTACCAGGCGACGCTGGTGGTGCAGAGCGACGACCCCGATCGGCCCACGCAGCGCATCCCGGTGCTGGGCGAGGGCGCGCGGCCGGTGCTGACGGTCACCCCCGTCTGCGAGGCGGCGCAGCAGTGCCGGGGCACCGTGACGGTGTCGCCCCGGGCGATCGACTTCGGGCTCGAGCCCCTCGTGCGGCCGTCACCGATTCCAGCGAGCCAGCTCCCCGGCGTGGTGATCTCGAACGATGGGCCCGTGCCGCTCGAGGTGACGAAGGTCGCGATCGAGGGCCCCGACGCGGCGGCCTTCACGTTCGCCCAGGTCGAGGCGACGCCCTGGGTGTTGATGCCGTCGGAAGGGCGGAGCCCGCAGCTGCGGTTTCGCCCCTCGAGCGCCGCGCAGATGACCTGGCAGGCGCAGCTCATCGTCGAGTCGAACGATCCCGAGAACCCGCGCGTCACCGTCGACCTGCGCGGGGCGCTCCTGCCGAACCAGGCGCCGCAGGTGTGCTTCAACCTCATTCGGGCCACGCCCCCGCCGCCCGAGACCGGCGGCTTCCGCGACTACAACGGCGCGGCGCAGTGGGCGCCGCTGCTGATGCCACCTTCGGGCGGTTACGACTTCACCGGCTCGCGCGACGTACGGCCTGGAGACACCGTGCAGTTCAGCGCCTTCTCCGACGCCGTCGACGCGACCCGTTGCACCACCGACGCCGAGAGCGCGCGCACGGGCCTCACGTACCAGTGGCGCCTCACGACGATTCCCATGGGGGCGCGCCCGCCGACCCTGGCGACGCCGACGGCGCCGACGATGGCGTTCCGGCCAGTGGTGACGGGAGACTACGTCGTCGAGCTCACGGTCTCTGATGGCCAGGCCAGCACCACGGTGACGGGGCGCCTGCGCTGCGCCATCAAGCAGGATCTGGTCGTGCAGCTCGAGTGGAACGGCTTCGAGCGCGTCGATCTCGATCTGCACCTGGTGCGCCCGTCTGCGCGGGTGTCGGGTGATCGGTTCGCGGGCGTCTTCCAGTTCTTCGATGCCGTTCGCAGCGATGGCGGCATCAGCCAGACGTCGGGCGATCTGAACGGCTACGCGGTGCGCCGCCGCCAGACGATCGTCGGCGCGAACTTCGATTGGGGCGGGCCCGGCTCGGCCGACGACCCGACGCTCGCGCTCGACAACACCGGCATGGCGGGCATGGGCGCCGACGCCGAGCTGGTCGAGCTCGCGTCGCTCAACCAACCAGAGAACGACGAGCGCTGTGCCACCACCTCGTGCAGCTACGGCGTCTTCGTGCACTACTTCGCCGACGCCCGCGCGCTCGCGAACGCTCCGTCGTGTACGGTGACCGGCCAGGCTGGCTGTCGAGACGGCGAGGCCTGCACGTGCGCCATGCCGCAGGCCCGCTGTGTGGCCGAGTCCGCGCCGCTGGGCGATGCCGGCATCGGCTCGGGCAAGTGCTACGCGGCGCCGAAGCCCGTGGTGCGTATCTTCGCGCGGGGTGAGACGACGCCCGTGCGGGTGATTCCCCTCGAGTCGTTGATGCCGCCCGACGAGCTCGCCATCGGGGCGCCGTGCCAGGTGCTCGAGGTGGCCGAGATTCTCTGGCCGGCACGCTCGCTCAACGGCAGCCTCCCCGATGGTGGGTCGCCACCGCCGGTCGTGCTTGTGCCCGGCACCGACGGTGGTCGCGTGGTGTCGCCACAGCTCGGTCGGTTCGGCGTTCGCCCCAGCGGCGGCCTCCAGTGCAGCGCCGACCTGACGGTCAACGGCGGCCCCTGGTACGGCCAGAACCCGTGAGGGCTGAAACGAACGGGGCGCTCCAACGCCGGTCCATCGGAGCGCCCCCAAAAGAGAGACAGGTCGGACAAGCCGACCTGTCCCGTGAGCCCTGAAGGGGAGGGGGGGACTTCAGGGCCCAACGTCGATGTCGTGCCGTGACGACAACCGGGAACCCGCGACTCCATTCCCGGCACGGCTCAAGCAAGAGAATAAGCCGTCCCACGCCCGTCAGCAAGCCGCCGTCAAGTGAAAAACGAACCGTTCTTACAGGATCCATGGTGCCGGGCCTTCGCCGAGCGCGTCCGGGTCTCGTTTCGTGAGCTGTTTCGTGGGGTTGAGGGCGTCTTGTTGGCCGTTTCGGGCGGGGTCGACTCGATGGCGCTGTTGGGGGCGTCGGCGAGCTGGCCGGGCGCGCAGGTCGCGAGCCTCGATCATGGGCTGAGGCCCGAGGCCGCTGGCGAGGTCGAGCTCGTGCGGGCGCAGGCGGTGGCGCGGGGCCTGCCATTCCACACCGAAAAGCTCGTGGTCGACCGCTCGTCTGGCGTCGAGGCGGGGGCGCGGGCCGCACGGTACGGGGCGCTCGCAGCCATCGCCCGCCGGGAGGGCTTGCGCTTCATCGCCACCGCGCACACCGCCACCGATCAGGCCGAGACGGTGGTGATGCGGCTGACGCGGGGGAGCGCCCTCGCGGGGGCTGCGGGCATCGTGCGCCGGCGTGACGATGGGGTGGTGCGGCCGCTCTTGTTCGCCTCACGAGCCGACACCGAGCGCTTCGTGAGGACCGCGGGGCTCCCGTTCGTGGAGGATCCCATGAACGCCGACCCGGCGCACCTTCGGGTGCGGGTGCGCTCCGAGGTGCTGCCGGCGCTGGTGTCGGCGGTGGGGCTCCACGCCATCGCAGGGCTGGCGCGCTTCGCCGAAGTGGCTGCGGAAGACGACGCCTGGCTCGAGGCCGAGGCGACGGTCGCGCTCGCGCGGTGCCGGGGTTCGTCGGGGTTGGACCGGCTCGCCCTGGCGTCCCTCGGAGCCCCGATTCGACGTCGGGTGCTCGCGCGCTGGCTCGCGTCGAACGACGTTCCCCTCGACGCCCACCACCTTCATGACGCACTTGTGGCAATCGACGAAGAACGCACCGTTACCTTGCCGGGTGACCGCTTGCTCCACGTCAAACAGGGAAGCCTCACCATCAGCACAGCCCCTGCCCGGCTTCACGGAACTTCATCGAGTGAACACGGGCGCCGTCAGGGTGACTGAGTTATAACGGACTCGTTCCGACAGCCCGCCGCCAAAGGGGCTGACCACCGCGAATCGAAAGGCGTTCACTCCGTGCGCTCCAGCTACAAGACGCTCATCCTCTGGGTCGTCCTGATTTTCCTGTTCGTCGGGTTCTACAAGATCTTCCAGACGCAGCGCCTCGACGAGAAGGAGCTCTCGTTCGCCGAGTTCCAGGACAAGGTCGAGCAGGGCGTCATCACGAAGGTCGAGATCAAGGGCAGCCGCTACGAGGGCACGCTCACCGACACCAACGAGAAGTTCCGCGCCATCGGGCCGCAGGCCGACTCGCGCATCCTCGAGGACCTCCGCAAGAAGAAGGTCAACTACAACATCTCGCCGGCTGACGAGAACGGCTTCTGGATCACGCTGTTCACGCAGTTCATTCCCATCGTCATCCTGTTCCTGTTCTTCCTGTTCTTCATGCGCCAGCTCCAGGGCACCGGCGGCAAGGCGATGACCTTCGGGAAGTCGAAGGCCAAGCTCCTGTCCGAGTCGCACAACAAGATCACCTTCGCCGACGTCGCGGGCATCGACGAGTGCAAGGAAGAGCTCGAAGAGATCATCGCCTTCCTCAAGGACCCCAAGAAGTTCACCAAGCTCGGCGGGCGCATTCCCAAGGGCGTGCTGATGATGGGCTCGCCTGGGACGGGCAAGACGCTGCTCGCCAAGGCGGTGGCCGGTGAGGCCGGCGTGCCGTTCTTCAGCATCTCGGGCTCTGACTTCGTCGAGATGTTCGTGGGCGTGGGCGCGAGCCGCGTGCGCGACCTCTTCGAGCAGGGCAAGAAGAACGCGCCCTGCATCATCTTCATCGACGAGATCGACGCCGTCGGCCGTCACCGTGGCGCCGGGCTGGGCGGCGGGCACGACGAGCGTGAGCAGACGCTGAACCAGCTCCTCGTCGAGATGGACGGCTTCGAGTCGAACGAGGGCGTCATCATCATCGCGGCCACCAACCGGCCCGACGTGCTCGACCCGGCGCTCCAGCGCCCTGGCCGGTTCGATCGTCGCATCACCGTGCCGCGCCCCGACCTCAAGGGCCGCCTCGGCATCTTGAAGGTGCACACGCGCCGCGTTCCGCTCGCAGACAACGTCGAGCTCGACACCATCGCGCGCGGCACGCCGGGCATGACGGGCGCCGATCTCGAGAACCTGGTCAACGAGGCCGCGCTCTACGCGGCGCGCGCCAACCGCGACCGCGTCACCATCGCCGACTTCGAGAGCGCGAAGGACAAGGTCTTCATGGGCCCCGAGCGGAAGTCCATGATCATGTCCGAGAAGGAGAAGCGGAACACGGCCGTGCACGAGGCCGGTCACGCGCTCGTCGGCAAGCTGCTGCCGGGCTGCGACCCGGTGCACAAGGTGACGATCATTCCGCGTGGGCAGGCCCTCGGCGTGACCTGGTCGCTCCCCGAAGAAGACAAGGTCAACCTCTACAAGAAGAAGATGATGGACGACCTCTGCATGATGCTCGGCGGCCGCATCGCGGAAGAGCTCGTGTACGGCGAGTTGTCGTCGGGCGCGTCGAACGACATCGAGCGGGTCACCAAGTACGCCCGCGCGATGGTGATGCGCTGGGGCATGAGCGAGAAGCTCGGGCCTCTCGCTTTCGGCGAGCGCGAGGGTGAAGTCTTCCTCGGTCGCGACTTCGCGTCGCGCCCGGACTACTCGGAAGAGACGGCGCGGCAGATCGACATGGAAGTGCGCGGCATCGTCATGGGCGCGTACGAGCGCGCCAAGAAGCTGCTGAGCGAGAACATGGAGGCGCTCAAGCGCATCGCCGAGGCCCTGGTCGAGTACGAGACCATCGACGCCAACGATCTCGACACGCTGATCGCCGGCGGTGCGCTCAGCCGTGAGAAGCCCACCCCCAAGGTGCAGGCCCCGCCGAAGGACGAGAAGAAGAAGGACAAGCGCATTCTCGAGGCCCTCGAGGGGCTCCCCGGCAAGATGGAGCCGGGCAGCGCTTAAGGTCGCTCCTTCCCGTCGCGTGGTTTTCGAACCCTGCGAGCTCGGCTTCGAGTTCGCGGGGTTCTTCGTTCGAGGGCTGATCGTGGCTGCGAACTCCGCTCGACCGCCGAGCTCCATGGCGCGACCCTTCGGCGCGTGCGTTCGTCTCGTATGGCCCGGTGCTGGCTCACCGCGTCGATCGGCTCGTCGGGAGGCTCGTGACGCATGGCCTCGCGGAGCCCCGCTGGGATGGAGGGGGCGCGCGTGATGCTGCTGCTCCGCGCGTTTCCGTCGCCGACCGCTGCCGACCTCGAGGCGCTGCGCCGCCGCCTGGGAGCGCCGGGCCTCGTGCTGGTTCCTCACGAGCCGCTGGTGCTGCTCACGGGGCACCAGGGCCCTTTCACGGGGCGCGCCCTGGCCCAGCGCGACGACGCCGTGCTGCTCCGTGCGCACGAAGTGCCCGACGAGCTGAACTCGAGGGGGCGCTCCGAGCGGCCGCTCGACTTCGGCTCGACGAAGGTGCCTCTGGGCGCGCGCGCGCTCGTGTTGGGCATCGTCAACGTCACCCCTGACTCGTTCTCCGATGGTGGGCTCCACGTCACCACCGAGGCAGCGGTGGCGCACGGGCTGCGGCTCCTCGAGGAAGGGGCCGACTGGCTCGACATCGGGGGCGAGTCGACGCGCCCGGGCGCTCCGCCGGTCTCGCTCGACGAAGAGCTCGCGCGCGTCATTCCCGTCATCGAGGCGCTGCACGCACGGCGGCCCGAGGTGCCGCTGTCGATCGACACACAGAAGCCAGCCGTGGCGCGCGCGGCCATCGACGCCGGCGCGGCGCTCGTGAATGACGTGTCGGGCTTCGAGGATCCCGAGATGCCTGCAGTCGTGGCGAGCAGCGGCGTCGCAGCGTGCGTCATGCATCGGAAGGGCACGCCGCTGACGATGCAGCAGGCGCCCCGCTACGACGACGTGGTGCACGAGGTGGCGCAGGCGCTCGATGCTGCGCTCTCGAAGGCCGAGGCGGCGGGCGTACCGCGCGAGCGCCTCCTCGTCGACCCTGGCATCGGCTTCGGCAAGACGCTCGAGCACAACCTGGCGCTGTTGCGGCACCTCGAGGTGTTTCAGCAGCTCGGTGCGGAGGGGGTGATGCTGGGCACCAGCCGCAAGTCCTTCCTCGGCACGCTCACGGGTACGGCCCGCGCGGCCGACCGGGTGCTTCCCAGCGCGGTCACGGCGGCGCTCGGTGTGGCGTCGCGCGCCGCCGACGTGCTGCGGGTGCATGACGTGAAGGCGACGCGCGAGGCGCTCGCCGTGGCCGAGGCGATCCGCGACGCGAGGGGTGGTGGCGATCGCTGGTGAGGCGGCGCGTGGTTTCGGGCTATGAGCCGCGGCCCATGAAGAACGGTCACGAGAACGGCGACGCAGCGTTGGTGGCGCACCCGCGGTTGTTCGGCACCGACGGCGTGCGGGGCACCGCGAACGTGTTCCCCATGACGGCCGAGATCGCCATGCAGCTCGGCCGCGCGCTCGCGTACATCTGCCGCGCGGGCGAGCACCGCCACCGCGTCATCATCGGCAAGGACACGCGGCTGTCGGGGTACATGATCGAGCACGCCCTCGCCGCCGGCATCATGTCGATGGGCGTCGACGTCGAGCTCGTCGGCCCGCTGCCGACGCCGGCCATCGCCAACCTCACCACCTCGATGCGCGCCGACGCGGGCGCCGTCATCTCGGCCTCGCACAACCCCTACGAGGACAACGGCATCAAGTTCTTCGGCCGCGACGGCTTCAAGCTGCCTGACGACACCGAGCGGAAGATCGAGACGCTCATCTTCGAGAAGGCGCTCGACTCGCTGCGGCCGACGGCCACGCGCATCGGCGGCGCGGTGCGACTCGACGACGCCCGCGGGCGGTACATCGTCTTCCTCAAGAACACGTTCCCGCGCGAGCTCACCCTCGAAGGCCTGAGGCTCGTCATCGACTGCGCGAACGGCGCGGCCTACCGGGTGGCGCCCGAGGTGCTCGAGGAGCTCGGCGCCGAGGTGGTGACCCTGGGCGTCGAACCCGACGGGAAGAACATCAACGCGGGCTGCGGCGCGCTCCACCCGCAGCTGCTGCAGAAGGCCGTGGTCGAGCAGAAGGCCCACCTCGGCATCGCGCTCGACGGAGACGCGGACCGGCTGATCGTCGTCGACGAGAAGGGCCAGGTGGTCGACGGCGACGCCATCATGGCGATCTGCACGCAGGAGCTGGTCGCCCGGAAGCTGCTCAAGAAGAAGACGCTCGTGTCGACGGTGATGTCGAACGTCGGGCTCGAGCGCGCGGTGGGCGCGTGGGGCGTGAAGGTGGTGCGCACCGGCGTGGGCGATCGGTACGTCGTCGAAGAGATGCGCAAGCACGGGTACGTGCTCGGCGGCGAGCAGTCGGGGCACCTCGTGTTCCTCGATCACGCCACCACCGGCGACGGCACGTTGGCGGCGCTGCAGGTGCTGGCGCTCATGGTGCGTTCGGGCAAGCCCCTCAGCGAGCTCACCCGCATCTTCGAGCCGGTGCCGCAGGTGCTGCTGAACGTCGTGGTGAAGGAGAAGCGCGAGCTGGCGAACCTGCCCGAGGTGATGAAGTCGATTGGGCAGGTCGAGAAGAAGCTCGGCAAAGAGGGGCGCGTGCTGGTGCGGTACTCTGGAACCGAGCCGAAGGCCCGCGTGCTGGTCGAGGGCACCGACGCGAAGAAGATCAAACAGTACGCAGAGGAGATCGGCGCAGCCTTGAAGCGCGCCCTGGGCTGAATGGCGATTCACTTCCGGGACAGCGGCGCGGGCGAGCCCGTCGTCCTCATTCACGGGCTGGGCGCCTCGCACCGCGTCTTCGACGGCGTCATCACCGAGGGGGGTGAGCGGCACCGCTTCCTGGCGATCGATCTGCCGCGGAGTGGCCGTTCGAAGACCTGGGCCGAGAACACGCCCGAGGCCATCGCCGATGCGCTCGAGCCCTTCGTGGTCGCGCGGGGGCTCTCGCGCTTCCGCCTCTTCGGCCACAGCTTCGGCGGGCTCGTCGCGCTCGCGTACGCGGCGAAGTACCCGCAGCGGGTCACGTCACTCACCGTGGCGAGCGCGCCCGCGCTGGGGCTGCCTCCCGAGGCGCGGTTGTTCCTCGAGTCGCCGATGGCGCCGCTGTCGACGATGTGGATGACGGCGACCCCGCTGTGGCGGCCGATGGTGCGTAACTACCTGAAGTGGCTCTGGGGGCAGCCGGAGCAGTTCAAGGACGAGACGGTGGCGCACTACCTCGAGTCGCTCGGCGCCGACGGCTTCCTGAGCGGCATGATCGACTCGCTGCGCGCCGTGGGCCGGTTTCGGTTGCCGATCGAGCCGCTCGAGGCCGCGCCCTTTCCGAGGCGCGTGTTGTGGGGCGACAAGGATCCGCTCGTGCCGGTGATTCACGGCGAGCGCCTCGCCACTGCGCTCAAGGCCGACTTCCGGGTGTTGCCCGACGTCGGGCACTGTGTCCCCGAGGAGCACCCGCAGGCGGTCCTCGAGGCGATCCGCGAGCACTGAGCTGATGCGTGGTGGTGCCGGGGCCTCGCTGCGGGGAACGATCAGCCGAGCGACAGGGGCGGGCTGGTCAACGCCACCACGGGCCGGTCGCCCTCGTTCTTCAGCGCGATCGGCAGCTCGAGCCGCTCGAACACGGCGAGGAGCTCGTCGATCGAGAGCCCGCCGTGACGCCCCGCGCGGAGCTCGGCGACGCGCAGCTCGGTGAGGCCCAGGCCCTGGCTCAAGGCTCCAGTGGGTGTCTCGAGGCCCGCGAAGACGCGCTGGGCGTACTCGACCAGCTCGGCGCGAATGGCTTCCCACGCCGGGTGACTCGCCGACACACCCACCGCGGCTGCGCACGCTTCACTGATGAC
>JALOQF010000485.1 GCA_025459425.1 Myxococcaceae bacterium
GCTCGTCGGCGGTGGCGCGGCGACGTTCAGCGTCTACTGGTGGGCGTCTCCGATGCACACCGACGTCGGCTACGCGCCCAAACAACCCGTCGAGTACAGCCACAAGCTGCACGCCGGCGAGATGAACATGGACTGCCGGTACTGCCACGCCTACGTCGAGCGTGGCCCGCACGGCGCCGTGCCGCCGACGCAGACGTGCATGAACTGCCACAGCCAGGTAAAGAAGGATTCGCCCAAGCTGCAGGCGGTGCGTGACTCGTGGGCGTCCGGCAAGTCGGTGCCCTGGGTGCGCATTCACAAGACGCCCGACTTCGCCTACTTCAACCACTCGGCGCACGTCGGCGTCGGCGTCGGTGAGAACCGGGCTGCCATCGGGTGCGAGACGTGCCACGGCCGCATCGACCAGATGGTGGTGGTCGCGCAGAACCAGCCGCTGTCGATGTCGTGGTGCCTCGAGTGCCACTCGAACCCGGCGCCGAACCTGCGGCCCGTCGAGGCGCTGACGGCCATGGGCTACAAGCAGGACCTCACCTGGGCCGAGAAGGCGACGAAGATCGCCGCCACGCTCAACCCGCCCGGGAGCCTGTCGGCTGCGGCGAAGGTCGATGCCGACGGCCACATGAAGACCTACGCCACGGCCGGGTGCTCCGGCTGCCACCGCTGAATTTCGCGCCTCGTTCTTTCGAGACCAACGACCATGAAGAAAGACCCCTACGCCCCGATTCGCGACCAGATGAACGAGCCGCCGCAGTACTGGCGCTCCATCGCGCACAAGGAAGGCGACGAGACGCTCAAGGCCGCGGCCGAGAGCGAGTTCCCCACCGGCCTCACCACGCCCGACGGCTTCAACCGGCGTGACGCGCTCAAGATCGGCGCCGCGGCGATGTCGCTCGGCGGGCTGGCGGGCTGCGACATCATTCGCCGGCCGGTCGACGAGATTCACCCGTTCGTGAAGCAGCCGGAGCAGGTCGTTCCTGGCGTGCGCATGTACTACTCGACGGCGGTGCAGCGCTCGGAAGGCGCGCTCGGCCTCATCGTCGAGCAGAACGCGGGCCGCCCGACGAAGATCGAAGGCAACCCGAACCACCCCTCGTCGCTCGGCGCCTCCGACACCTGGGCGCAGAGCGAGGTGCTCCGTCTGTATGACCCGGAGCGCGCGCGCAACCCGAAGAAGGGCACGGCGGACGCGAAGTGGGAGGAGTTCGACGCGGTCTTGAAGGACGTCGCCACGAAGTTCGCGGGCACGCAGGGCGCAGGTCTCGCGCTGGTGGTGGAAGACGAGCTCGGCCCCACGGCGGAGCGCCTGGTCAAGGCGATCGCGACGAAGTTGCCGCAGGCGAAGATCGTGCGCTGGGATCCGCTGGCGCCCGACAACCAGCACATGGGCGCGCACCTCGCGTTCGGCGCTGGTGCCCGCGTGCACTACGACCTCAAGGACACGAAGGTCATCTTCGGCCTCGACTCGGACTTCCTTGCGAACGGTCCCGACCACCTCAAGCTGGCGCGCCAGTTCGGCACCAGCCGCGCGGTGCATACGCGCGAAGACGTCGCGAAGATGAAGCGGCTGTACGTGGCCGAGTCGGTGTTCAGCATCACCGGCACGAACGCCGACCACCGCCTGCGCGTGGCCTCGAGCCAGGGCGTCGACGTGATGAAGGCGCTCGCGAAGGCGCTGGCCGCCAACGGCGTCGACGCGGGCCTGGGCGCGATGGAGCCCGGCGCGCTGCCCGAGGCGTCGACGAAGTTCATCACCGCGCTGGCGAAGGACCTCGCGGCCAACAAGGGCGCGGCGACCATCTTCGTGGGGGAGCGGCAGCCGGCGGCGGTGCACGCGATGGCCTACGCCATCAACGTCGCGCTCGGCGGCTCGAGCATGACGGTCTCGATGGGCGAGGCGGTCGACCACCCGAGCCTGTTCGACCAGCTGTCGGCGCTGACGAAGGCGCTCAACGACGGCGCCGTCGACACGCTGGTGCTCGTCGACGTGAACCCCGTCTACACGGCGCCCGGTGCGCTCAAGTTCGGCGACGCGCTGGCGAAGGCCAAGACGTCGATTCACGTGGGGCTCTTCGCCGAAGAGACGGGCGCCAAGACGACTTGGCACGCGCCGCTCGCGCACTTCCTCGAGTCGTGGGGCGACGCCGAGGGGTGGGACGGCACGGCGAGCCTGGTGCAGCCGCTCATTCTCCCGCTGTTCTCGGGCCGCCCCTTGGTGAGCGTGCTCGCGGCGCTCGCGGGCGAGAGCGAGACCAACGACAAGAAGCAGGTCGAGCTGACGTGGCGTGCCTCGGGCAAGGCGCTCGAGACCGAGAAGGCCTGGCGCAAGGCGCTGCACGACGGCGTCATCTCGGGCACGGCGCGCAGCGCGGTGGCGCCGACGGTGAAGACGGCCGAGATCGTCGCGGCGGCGGGCGCGGTGAAGAGCGTGACGCCGGCGAAGGACAGCTACGAGCTCGTCGCGGTGCACGGCCACGCCAAGGACGGCCGGCTCACCAACGTGTCGTGGATCATGGAGCTCCCCGACACCATGTCGAAGCTCGCGTGGGACAACGCGGTCTGCCTGAGCCCCGCGCTCGCCAAGGAGCTCGGCGTGCAGAGCCAGGTGAGCCGCAACGGCTACGCGGCCGACGTCGTCGAGCTGACGGCCGGTGGACGCAGCATCAAGGCGCCCGCGTTCGTGCTGCCCGGGTTGTCGGCGACGACGGCGGTGATGACCATCGGCTACGGCCGGCAGCAGGGTGAGGTCTCGAAGGGCATCGGGTCGGACGTCGGCCCGCTGCTGGACAACGGCCTCAACGTCGTCACCGGCGTGAAGATCACGAAGACGGGCACGACGCAGACGCTCTGCTCGACGCAGGACCACTTCTCGGTGCCGGCGTCTCCGCTCAAGGAGCTCACCTTCGTCGGCATGCTCGACGAGCCGAAGGACTCGCCGCACCGCGAGCTCGGCCTGAAGGACCGCCCGCTGTTCCGTTCGGCGACGGCCAAGCAGTACGAGAAGGACGCGAACTTCGCGCGCAAGGGCGACATTCCCGCGAACCTCGTGCAGCTCGGCACGCCGAAGGACAAGCAGAAGCCGTCGAAGCCGCTGCAGCCCATCAACGAGATCACCTACGAGGGCCAGCAGTGGGGCATGGTGATCGATCTGTCGGCCTGCATCGGCTGCAACTTCTGCTCGATCGCCTGCCAGGCCGAGAACAACATTCCCTCGGTGGGCCGCGAGCAGGTGCTGCTCGGCCGCGAGATGCACTGGATCCGCATCGACCGGTACTTCACCGGCGACGTCGACTCGCCCACGGCGATCCACCAGCCGGTGGCCTGCCAGCACTGTGAGAACGCGCCGTGCGAGCCGGTGTGCCCGGTGTCGGCGACGGTGCACGACGACGAGGGCACCAACACGATGGCGTACAACCGCTGCATCGGCACGCGGTACTGCGCCAACAACTGCCCGTACAAGGTTCGTCGCTTCAACTACTTCGACTACACGCACACGGGGAACATCTCGGTGGAGCCGTACTGGAAGGAGCGCATGAAGACGCTCAAGCTCCAGCGGAACCCCGACGTGTCGGTGCGGTACCGCGGCGTGATGGAGAAGTGCACGTACTGCACGCAGCGCATCGAAGAGGCGAAGATCTCGACCAAGCGCAAGGGTGGCGACCGCAAGGCGCTCCCGGACGGCGCGGTGGTGACGGCGTGCCAGCAGGCGTGCCCGACGAACGCCATCACGTTCGGCAACATCAACGACGAGAAGTCGAAGGTCCACGCGCTCAAGGTGAGTGAGCGCAACTACGAGCTGCTGCAGGAACTGAACGTGCGGCCCCGGACGAGCTACCTCGCGCGGGTTCGCAACGAAAACGAGGAGCTGGCCTGATGGGAACGCCAACCGCCACCGTGACGCTGCCCGACGATCCGAAGATTCGCGGCGACGTCGTTCTTCCCGAGCAGATCGAAGGCCGCGAGCAGCTCGTTCGCGGCAACCACGACTTTCATTCCATCACCGAGACGGTGTGCAAGGTCAACGAGGCGCCGATTCTCAAGACGCCCAATGGCCTCAAGTTCGGCATCGCCCTCGCGGCGGCCGGCGCCGCGATGTTCGGCGGCTACATCGGCTACCTGTTCTGGGAAGGCCCGGGCATCTGGGGCAACAACAACCCCGTGGGCTGGGCGTGGGACATCGTCAACTTCGTGTTCTGGGTCGGCATCGGCCACGCCGGAACGCTGATCTCGGCGATTCTCTACCTGTTCCGCCAGAAGTGGCGCACGAGCATCAACCGCTTCGCCGAAGCGATGACGATCTTCGCCGTCATCGCGGCCGGCAGCTGCGTGGCGCTCCACACCGGCCGCATCTGGATGGACTACTACCTCTTCCCGGTGCCCAACCAGATGGGCCTGTGGCCGAACTTCCGCAGCCCCCTCGAGTGGGACGTGTTCGCCGTGAACACGTACTTCCTGGTGTCGACGCTGTTCTGGTTCACCGGCCTGGTGCCCGACTTCGCGACGCTGCGCGACCGCACGACGGTGAAGTGGCGCCGGTACTTCTACGGCTTCCTCTCGCTCGGCTGGCGCGGCTCGATGCGCCACTGGGTGACGTACGAGAAGGCGTACCAGATTCTCGCGGCCTTCTCGGCGCCGCTGGTGCTCTCGGTGCACACCATCGTGTCGTTCGACTTCGCCGTCTCGCAGCTGCCGGGCTGGCACACGACCATCTTCCCGCCGTACTTCGTGGCCGGCGCGATCTTCTCGGGCTTCGCCATGGTGCTCACGCTCGCGATTCCTGCGCGTGA
>JALOQF010000137.1 GCA_025459425.1 Myxococcaceae bacterium
CGAACCACCCGCCGCGCCACCAGCCGAACCGCCCGCCGAGCCGCCGGCCGAACCACCAGCGTCACCGCCGGCCGAACCACCCGCCGCGCCACCGGCCGAACCACCAGCGTCACCGCCGGCCGAACCACCCGCCGCGCCGCCGGCCGAACCACCCGCCGCGCCGCCGGCCGAACCACCCGCCGCGCCGCCAGCCGAACCACCCGCCGTGCCGCCGGCCGTTCCACCCGCCGACCCGCCGGCCGAGCCACCCGCCGTCCCGCCACCGACCGACCCACCGCCGGTGCCGAACCCTCCGCCCGTGCCGAAACCGCCTCCACTGCCACCGCCGGTGCTCCCGGCGTCAGGACGGCTTGGCGGCGGCCCACAGGCCACCGCAAACGAAATCACCGCGCACGCGGCGAGATAGCGAGACATACGCATGAGTTGCTCCCCAGATGGACCTGCGGCCTGAACCGGAAAAGGTCAGTGGCGATGGTCTAGGTCGACCATGACCCGCTTTTCAACGCTCCTGTCACACCGCGCCGTCACTTTCGGCTGACATCCGGCGCTGGCTTCTCGACATCCGGCTGCTGGTGCTAGGGCGCTCCTCGCCGTGACGACCGCCCTCAACCTCAAGAACCTCGACTTCGACGAGCTCTTCGCGAGGGTGGCTCCTCTTGGCGCCAACCGCACCGCGGCCCTCAAGCTCTTCGCCTCGGTCTTCGCGCACCGCGCCCAGTCGATGGACGACGTGCGCAACGCCCGGCAGGTCCCCGCGGGCGTGCGTGATTGGGTGCAGGCCCACGCCACGCTCCCGCGCCTCGAGGTCGTCGAGCGCCGCAAGGCCGACGACGGCTTCGTGAAGTACCTCTTCACCTCGCCCCTCGGCGGCCGCTTCGAGGCCGTGCGCATTCCCCTCTTCGACACCAAGTACATCGTCTGCATCTCGTCGCAGGTGGGCTGCGCGCTCGCGTGCGACTTCTGCATGACGGGCAAGATGGGCTTCAAGCGCAACCTCGAGACCTGGGAAATCGTCGACCAGGTGCTCCAGGTCATTCACGAAGCCGACCGCCCGGTGCGCGGCGTCGTCTTCATGGGCATGGGCGAGCCGCTCCTCAACTACGCGAACACCACCCGCGCGGCGCGCATCATGTGCCACCCCGCCGGCCTCGCCATCTCGGGCCGCGCCATGACGTTCTCGACCGCAGGCTGGGTCCCCGGCATCAAGAAGTACATCGCCGACGACCTGCCCTACCGCCTCGCGTTCAGCCTCACCTCGGCCATTCCCGAGAAGCGCGCGCTGGTGCTGCCGGTCGAGCACACGCACCCGCTGCCGACGCTCGTCGAGCAGATTCGCGCCTACGCCCTCGCTCGCAACGAGCGCGCGATGCTCGCGTACGTCGTCATCAAGGGCTTCAACACCGGCCTCGAAGACGCCCTCGCGCTCAAAGAGACGTTCGACGGCATTCCCATCAAGATCGACCTCATCGACGTCACCGACCCGACGGGCAAGTACGAGCCGCCCGGGGCCGACGAGCTCAAGGCCTTCCGCGACCACCTCCAGGTGCTCAAGGCGCCCATCGCGCGGCGCTACTCCGGCGGCAAGGACATCGGCGCGGCGTGTGGAACGCTCGAGGCCTCGCAGCGCGGCGGGCTGCTGCTCGACGTCGCCTGACCCGCCCACACGAAAAAGCGTGTCTCGACCCCGGGAGCGCCATTACACCCGCGCCATGACTGGTCTCATGCACGCGCACTCGGGCCTGCGGTTCCTCGTCCTGACGATGGCGCTCGTCGCGCTCGTCGTGTTCGGGCTCGGCCTCGCGCAGAACAAGCCCTTCTCGAAGCTCGCCCGCGTCGTCGGCAGCATCTTCGCCGGCCTCACCCACCTGCAGGTCGTGCTCGGCCTGGTGATGGTGGCGATGGGCACGTTCTACCCGGCGCTCATCGGCCACATCGTGATGATGCTGGCCGCGGCGGTGGTGCTCCAGGTGCTGCTCAGCAAGAACAAGCGCTCGGCCCAGCCCGGGTTCAAGCTGCCGCTCCTCGGCACCGTGCTCGCCATCGTCTTCATGGTGGGCGGCATCTTCGCCATCGGCCGGCACCCGTTCCAGATGACCGTGGGCGGCTGAGCCTCGTCAGCTGCGCTCGAAGCGCTCGATGAAGTTGCGCAGCAGCTGCGTTCCCCACGGCGCGTCCACCGCGCGGGCGTCGAGGGCGGTGCGGCGGGCGTCGTCGAGGCTGGGCTCGTTGCGAATGCAGTACCGAATCGAGGTGGCGTTCATCTCGGGGTGGAACTGCACGCCGCGCAGCGTCGGGCCCACGCCATACGCCTGAACGGGGCACGCCGCGTTCGTCGCGAGCAGCGCGCCGCCTGGCGGCAGGGAGGCGACTTCGTCGAAGTGGGTCGCTTGCACGGTGGGCTCGACAGGCAGGCCGTCGAACAGCGGGTCGCCCTGCCCCTCTTCCGTCAGGCGAATGGGAACGCTCCCGAGCTCGAGCCCGCGCGGGTTTCGCTGCACGCGCGCGCCCAGCCGCCACGCGAGCAGCTGGTGCCCGAAGCACACCCCCAGCACCGGCAGCCCACCATCGGCCGCCTCGACCATCACGTCCGCCGCCTCGCGCATCCACGGGGTGGGCTCGGTCACGGACAAGGGCGACCCCGTCATGATGAGCCCGTCCACTCCGCGCAGCGACGGCACCCGCTCGCCGGCGTGGAGCTCGACCGGCTCGAGTCTGGCGAGGCCGACCAGCGCTGCGCCGAACCAGGCCTCGTAGTCGCCCAGCAGCGCCTTCGAGCTCGTCACGCCGGGCTTGAGGAGGAGCACCCGCTTCATGGCCGCACACACGCAGGCAAAGGCTCGCGCGCGAGGAAGGCCGCTGCAGCCGAGGAGAACGCGTCGACCGACGTCGCCGTCTCGAAGTCGACCTGACCGAGGAACCGGCGCGTGTGCGCTTCGACGGCCGAGCCACACGCCTGCCCCGTCTTCGTCTTCAGCACCTGGCGGGCATCGACGACCGACTTGAGGGCCGAGTCCGCGCCCGTCATCGCCGACTCGCGCACCGATTCCTTCGTGAACTCGGGCTTCGTCTGCCGGAGCGTCACCACCTTCACCACGCCGTCGACGGTCATGAGGTCGAGCATGTCGAGGTCGAACACGACGCGCGCCTCGGTCGTCGCGGGCGCCGGGAAGTCGCGCTGGCAGAAGCTGGACATGAAGCGCGGGCGTCCGAACTCGGCGTTGTCACCCAGCGGGCCCATGTGCTGCTCGATGGCCTGGGCCACGGCCTCGGCGTCACGGGGTGAGAAGCCGAGTGATGGGAGCTCCTTTCGGGCGAGCGCTGCCGCCTGCGAGCCGTGGGTGCAGAAGCGCTCGAAGGGCGTGCCTTCGCCGCGCTCCTTGGTGGCGTCGTGGAGCAGCACGGCCGCTTCGACGACGTCACGTCGCGCCCCCTCGGCGTCGGAGAACCGCGGCACGAGCCGGGCGAGGCGCAGCATGTGCTGGTGGTTGACGCCACCAGGAGTGACGTGGCGCTCCATGAGGGCGACGACGTCGGCGCGGGGCGCGACCGAGACGTGCGCGCAGGACACCAGCGTGAGGCTGACCGCGACGAAGCGCACGCGGGCGAGGCTGGTGGCGTGGAGCGAGCCGCACAGGTTCGGTGAAGGCCTCGAGCCCATCCTGCGCTGGCTGGTAGCCCTCCGGGCGGCGGCTGTCACGCGCGGTGCGAGCCGCTGGCGCGCAGGCTGAGTGACACGCGCCGCCGGTGCGGTCGTCGCTCGCCTTTCACACCGCCGACGCGAACGCCTCCGCCGAGAACGCTGGCCTCGTCGGGAGGCCCCGCAGAACGCACCAGGGCCCTCCGAAGCGTCGTGCAAGGGCCGCGAGCGAGTGCACGGTCGAGCAGACCAGGAGGTCCTCCTTCGAGCGTGCGGCCTCGACCAGCATCGGACGAGGTGCGCGAAACGCGCACGCTCGCGGGTTGCAGACGGAACGCGGAGGAAGGCAGGCTCTGGTCAGTGAATTATTGGGCCGTCCTCTTCGTGGTCGTGTCATCGGCGGGCTGCATCATCAGCAGCCGCTTCGACTTCGAGCGCGACCTCTCCGCGACGCGGGAAGCGGCCATCAACGACTACCTGCGAACGGGAGAGTGCCTGCACCACCGCGTCCAACGCTGTCCGAGCGATGACCGCTACACCTCCATCAGCTCGTACACTTGGCACAGCTGGGCCTACACCGCGCACGACCGTGTCGGGCGACGAGTCTTCACGCAGAGCGGCGGCTGCACGGGCGTCCGCCCGGCCGAGGGTTTCAAGCCCGTGTGCTCCGAAGAAGAGGTGATGGTTCGCGACTTGTGCAGCGAGGTGCTCACGGAACTCCAAATCACGCGGGGCAAAGTCGAGATGCGGTGTAACGGACAGCCGATGCTCTCCTGGGCGTTCGATGCGCCAAGCAGCACGCTCGAGGGCCCTGGCTTCGCGCTCCGAGTCGAACGGCCGGAGCCTGCGTCTGAGGGGCTCTTCATCACGCTCGTCGCGCTCGAATCCGAAACCCGGTTCAATCGGTGTTCTCGAGGCGAACGAACGTGCACGACACCACTGAGCCCCAACGACGAACTCTTCGGCGAGTTCGACCTGTCTCGCGGAGATTCGACGCTAAGGTGTCACCTCGAGCTCAGGCTCCGCTACGCACGCGGTCGGTGTGAGTCATGTGCGGCACCGGCGGTGACGACGACGAAGCCGTGACGACAGCGGTCGGCGTCACCTGCACCAACTCCCGGCCCGACACTTCGCGGAGCCGCGCCAGCACCGGCTCGAGCTGCACCACCTCGTCGATGCACGACACGCCCGGCCGCACTGGCGTCTTCCCCACCGCCTCGGCCATCACGGCGATGGCCCAGCCACACACCTCCATGCCGTCTCGACAGGTGAGCTGCCGCTCGACGACGCGCCCCTCGCGCTCGGCTCGCGCCACCATGTGGACGGCAGTCGGGACGGTGTGCAGCAGGCCGCGGCGCAGCACGGTGAAGCCCACCTCGAGCAACCACTGGAACCACCGCTGACGCGCGAGGAACGCCGGGAGCAGGACGAACAGCGACACCAACAGCCCCGGCCGCAGCGCCATCAGGCACTCGACGTCGCGCGCCTTCGTCGAGCGGGGCAACAGCTCGGCTTCCGCGAGCGACGCGCGCAACGTGGGACGTGAGGCGCCCGCGAACGAGAGCGTCGGCCCGCGACCGAGCGGCTCGGTGACCCGTCGTCCACCCCGCGTCACCACGGCGGGCCTCGCGGCGGCGTCCACCATCAGCGCAATCGTGCCGGCGCCGGCGCCGGAGTACGGGCTCGAGCTGACGGCCCACGTCAGGGCACACCCAGCGCCTGCCTCGTCCGCCACGTCGCGCGCGAGCAGCTGACTCAAGCCCGTGAAGATGCCGGCCCCCAGCACGACGCGACCGGGGCCCGAGCTCCCCTCGTTGGCATCGGCGAGGCGCCGCACGGCCTCTGCGTCGCTCGTGGCCTCGAGCAAGGTCAGGCCCTCGGCCAGACAGAACGCCGCGAGCGCGTCAGGAGCGCTGCGCGTGCCATTCGACACGTCGACCACGACGGCGGCACCACGGAGCGCTCCGAACGTCTCGGGCCGCGTGACGTCAACCACCACCGGCCCTCTTCGGCCCGCGACCTCGACCTCGACGCCCTGGAGCGCACGAAGCGCCTCGACCGTTCGCTGCCCGACGAAGCCCGCACCACCGATGACGACGATTCGCATGGGCCAAGCGTGTCCACCCGCGAGCCCCGGCACCACTCGCGTTCCCCGCCTCGTGCGTGACGAGGCGTACGGGCCAAATCCCTTTGGAGTGATTGGGGTTTTCGACGCGCCGACGCGACGCGAGTCACCCGCGCGTCATCGCCTCGCATTTGCCCGGCCGCGCCGAGCGCCGATGACGCGGAGGTGACGTGCCCGGCTGTACCTCTTCACCATGACGTCACTCCGCTTCGCACAGCCGCAGTCCGACTTCCGCCAGGAGCTCACCCGCCGCGTCGACGCGTACTTCGCCGATGGCCGCTCCCGGCACGCCGACGCGAGGACCTGGGCCGTGGGCCTGGGCGCGCTCGCCCTGGCGATGGGTGGCTGGGCGCTGCTCGTCTTCGGAGCGCTCCCGGCCTGGCTCGGCGCGCTGCTCTCGGTGGCGACCGGCTTCTTCATCGCGCAGGTGGGCTTCAACCTCGGCCACGACGCCATTCACGGAGCGCTGTCGAAGGAGCGCTGGGTGAACGGGCTGGCGGCGCGCTCGTTCGACCTGCTCGGCGCCAGCTCGCGCATGTGGGCCTGGGCTCACAACGGCGTGCACCACACCTTCACCAACGTGCCCGGCGCGGACCACGACCTCGAGCCCGCGGGCCTCTTGCACCTCTACCGAAAGCCGAACGCACCGGCGCTCGTGCGGTTCCAGCACCTCTACGCGTGGCCGCTGTACGGCCTCACCATGCTGTCGTGGGTATTCCTCAAGGACTTCGTGCAGCTGGCCACCCGCCGCGAGACGACGCGCGCCGACGTGGTGGACGTCGTGCTGGGCAAGGCACTGCACGTCGGCGTGTGGCTCGTGCTGCCGCTGCTGCTCGGCCCCTGGGCGTGGTGGCAGGTGCTCATCGGCTATGCGCTCGCCATGATGGCGGCGGGCTTCACCGCGGCGGTGGTGTTCCAGCTCGCGCACGTCGTCGAAGGCCCGCAGATGCCCAGGCCAGACGCGGTGGGTGTGCTGGCCGACGACTTCTTCGTGCACCAGCTGCGCACGACCTCGAACTTCGCGCCACGCTCGGCCCTCGCCACCGCCCTCACCGGCGGCCTCAACCACCAGGTCGAGCACCACCTCTTCCCCCGCATCTGCCACACGCACTACCCGGCGCTGTCGGCGGTCGTCGAGGCGTGCGCGCGGGAGTTCGGCGTGCCGTACCATGTGAAGGCGACGTTCTTCTCGGCGCTGGCCTCGCACGCGCGGGTGCTGCGCGCGGTGGGGGGAACGGAGGACTTGGGTGACTTGGGGGGCGCTGAAGCGCGAGGGCAACGCCAGGAAGGTTTCTGACCACGGCGGCGACGTGAGCGGACGTCACTGGCTCGCGCGATGAAAGCCCCGGAGTAGAACCCACCTCGATGGCGACCCGACGCTCCAGCCATGGGCCTGCGCGACTTCCACGCCGCCTTCAGCCACGCAAGGAGCCCGCCCAGGCCCGGAGCCGCGCCCTCGTCGAGGCCATCGTCGAGGCCGGCGCACGCGTGCTCGCCGAGCAGGGCTGGGAGGCCCTCACGCTCCAGGACGTCGCGGTCCGCGCAGGCGTCTCACCCGGGAGCCTGTACCAGTACTTCCCCGACAAGGCGGCGCTGGTGGCCGAGGTGACGGAGCGCCAGTCAGAGCGTGAGCTCGCGTTCCACCTCGAGCGCTTCGCCGCCATCACCCCCGACACCAGCCTCGAAGACACCCTGCGCCTGATGCTGCGCGCGGTGGTCGACTTCCAGCGACGGGAAGCAGCGCTCTTCCGCGCCACCCTCGACGCGCTTCAGCACCTCGGCCGGTATCAGCAGCTCGCCGCGCGCGCGCACGAAGCCGCGAGGGGCCTGCGCGCCGTGCTCGAGCTCCACGCAGCGCGCCTCGCCGTCCGCGACCTCGACCTCGCGACGCACGTGTGCGCCAACGCGATTCACTCGCTCACCCACGACGGCGTGATGCCTCGGCCCGCCACCCTCGACGACGAGACGCTGCTGCGCGAGCTCGAACGGCTGGTGCTGGGCTACCTGCTGCCGCGCCCCTGAGGCCCGGGCACAGCGCGCTCGAAAGAAAAAGGGCCCGCCACGTGGGCGAGCCCTTTCGACGAGCGACGTCGGCTGACGTTCGCTTCGAAGACTTACTTCTTCAGGTGCTTGAACGCCTCGGAGACCTCGGTCATGAAGATCTGGTTGGCGCCGACCGCGACCTGGTTCTTGCCCATCTTGCGGGCCTTCTTGGTGCCGTAGACGGCCTTCATCTTGTCATCCATGTTGATGACCTGGCCCTCGTTCAGCTTGTTCTTCTTGAAGTACTCCCAGAGCTTCTTGATGGCCTGGGTGCGCGGGAGCGGCTTGCTGCCGACGAGCGCGGCGAGCTCGGGCGTGGGCTCGAACTCCTGGGTGAACGCAGAGTTCTTCGGAGCGGACTTCTTGGCGGCGGGCTTCTTGTCGGCGGTCTTCTTGGCGGCCATGTTGGTTTTTGTCTCCTCCCCTCAGGGGGACGTTGGGCGGTTCGAAGGGAACCGGGGACGGCGAGGTAGCACGGCACCAAGGAGAAAACAGCCCCTCGTTCACTTTTTTCGAGGGAGAGTCTTCCCATGCGGGTCCTCATCACCGGCGCGAACGGCTTTCTCGGCAGCTGGCTTTCGTCGTTCCTCGCCGAGCGGAAGCACGAGGTGCGCTGCCTCGTCCGCGCGGGGAGCGACCGCTCGGCCCTCACCCACCCCGACGTCGTGGTGGTGCCCGGCGACGTGACGCAGCCCGCCACCCTCGGCCCCGCCCTCGAGGGCGTCGACGTCTGTTACCACCTCGCTGGAATTCGCCGGGGCACCACCCGCGACGACTTCATACGGGTGAACGCAGAAGGCACGCGCGCCGTGGCCGAGGCCCTGGTGGCGGCGAAGGGCCGCAGGCTGGTGCTGTGCGGCTCGCTGGCGGCGTCCGGCCCGTCGCTCGACGAAAAGCCGCGCCGAGAGGAAGAGCCCTTCGCCCCCGAGGAGTGGTACGGCGAGTCGAAGGCCGAGGCCGAGCGGGTGCTCTTCTCGTTCAAGGACCGGCTCGAGGTCACGAGCTGCCGGCCCTCGCGCATCGTGGGCCCGGGCGACCACGAGAACCTCACCTTCTTCAAGCTCGCCGCGCGCGGCGTCATCCTGCGGCTGCTGGGCCGGGAGCGCCGCATCTCGTTCGTCGACGTCGAAGACGTGGTCGACCAGCTCGTGCTCCAGGGAGAGCGCGCCGAAGCGGTGGGCCAGGCCTTCTTCTGCTCGTCCGCGCAGACCGAGACGGTCGAGTCGTTGATGACGTACGTCGCCGAGGCGCTGGGCGTGCGCGCGCGCGTGGTGCCGGTCCCCGAGGCCGTGCTGGCGGGAGCTGGCGCGCTGGCCGACGTGCTGAGCACCGTGTCGGGCCGGAAGCTGCCGCTCAACCGCAAGCTGGCCAGGCAGCTCCTCGCCCCGGGGTGGACGTGCTCGACCGAGAAGGCCACGAAGGTGCTCGGCTTCACCGCGAAGCGCAGCGTGCGTGAGTCGATGAAGCGCTCGGGCGAGTGGTACCGCCAGCAGGGGTGGTTGTGACGACGACCGAGCCTGGGCCGTCCGCGCGCGGAGCAGGAGCGCTTCCCCTGCGTCGCCTTCCCCACGCCGAGTCGTCCGAGGTGGGCCACCGGAACGGCAGTCGTGGGTGTGTACGCCATCGAAGCCCGCGCCAAAGAGGAAGCGGCCCGGTCCTTCGACGCCCGGTACGGCTTCAAGCCGCTGCTCGACGACGCGCTCCACCTGCCAACGCGCGCCCTCGCCGGGCTGTTCGACTGAGCGGGGCGGTGTGCTACGGCGCCTCGCCATGAAGCACGAGCACCACCCGGCGCCCGCCCCGTCGACCGCCCCCCGCCAGGGAAAGGCCGCCTTCTTCGACGTCGACGGCACCCTCATCAGCACCAACGTGGTGCACGCCTATGGGTACTACGCGCTCAACGAAGGCAGCTACCTGGGCATCGCGAAGCGGGGGCTCACCACGCTGGCGAACCTGCCGCTCTTCGGCGTGTTGAACCTCGTCGACCGGAAGATCTTCAACGAGTACTTCTACCGGCAGTACGAGGGCCTCACCGAAGACCGGCTCCACACGCTGAACCAGGACCTCTTCGACGACGTCATCAAGCCGGCCATCTTCCCGCGCGCGCAGGACCTCATCGACCAGGCGCGACGGGCGGGCTGCAAGGTGGTGCTCGTCACCGGCGCGCTCGACTTCACGATGTCTCCGCTCGCGCGCCACCTGGGCGCCGACGACCTCATCGCCAATCGCATGCAGTTCGTCGGCGGCCGCGCCACGGGCAAGGTGATTCCGCCCATCATCGAGGGCGCCAACAAGGCCGACGTCATTCGGGACTACTGCGAGCGGCACGACATCTCGCTGGGCAAGTCCTTCGCGTACTCGGACTCGGCGAGCGACTACGCCATGCTGACGGCGGTGGGCCGGCCGACGGCGGTGAACCCGGACCTGCGGCTGCGCGCGCTGGCCCGCAGCTACAACTGGCCGGTGCTCGACCTGCGCTGAGCCAGGGAGTGCTTCTCGTCTCAAGCCGCGCGTCCCACCGACCACGACCGCGCTTCGGGCGCCTTCTCGAGCAGCTTGCCGAACGCGGGAAGTCGCTGGCTGAAACGAACGAGCTCGTACCAGACCGTCGGGTGTTCGGACGTCTCGATGAGCTCTCGCCACTCGTGCTTCCTGGGTGAGGCGGCCGCGAGATACGACGAGAGGAGCGACTCGAAGTACTTCGCCGCGCGCCTCCGGGCCTTCTTGAGGTCCTCTCGGTTGAGGCCCAAGACGTCGATGGAAAAGGTCGCGCGGGCGCGAGCCCTGGCTCTCAGCCCCGGCCGGGGCACGAACGCGAACGTATCGAGCACGTCGAGGACGAGGTACTCGAGCGGGTCATCTTCACGCGGGTCGAGAGCGACGGGCGCGCCCTTCGCCGGCGCGACCCCGGCTGGCAGCTCCAGGACGCCAGCGCCAGACGAGGTGAAGACGGCAAATCGATTCGACTTCGGGCCGTTGCATGGACCGCACGCCAGGCAGTAGTTGCTCCAGACGAACGCCCGCTCGGGGAACAGCGACTTCGGCCAGATGTGTTCGATCTCGTCTCCCAGCGAGTCTTCGCAGTAGTTGCAGCGAGCGACGCCCGCACACATCGCGCGAAGGCACGCCTTCACTTCGTGAAAGGCACCCCTTGGCTTCCGCTTCCACGTGGAGGCTGCACGGGCTGCCCGTGCGGGAAAGTCGCCCTCGGCGTCGACCTGCTGCTGGAGCTGGTCGAGTGCGCCCAGGGTCTTCGCATTCGGAGGTACGTCCCGGAGGAGCAGCATGGCGTCGAATCACTCAGCGGTGGGCAGGAGCGCCTTCAACTCCCGAAGTCGGTTTCGCTCTCGCGGCGTCATTCGAGTTCCGCCGAGGACCCGGGCGTTGAGGGCTGCGAGTTCACTCACCAGCTCGAGACCCGAGTCCGATCGGGTCATGAGCCCACCGAACGCGTGCGTTCCGTACGCCTCGAGAACATTCCCGACCTGCAGCCGCCGCAGCTCCTGACCCTCTACGAACCGGGCTTCACCTTCGGCCGAGAGTTGAAACACACTGGCACCTTCCGACGCCTGGCAGATGAAGGGGCTGTGGGTCGTGACGAGGAACTGGATCTTCGGAAAGAGCCGACAGAGCCAGGGGCCGATTTCACGCTGCCAGCGCGGGTGGAGGTGCGCGTCGGCTTCGTCGATACAGACGATCCCGGGCACCGCGATCGAGGTCGAGTCACGTGAGAACGCCCTCGCTGGCCCGGCGAAGAGCACCGCACGGCGCACCAGCTCGAACACCAGGCTGAGAATCGAGCGGTAGCCATCGCTCAATTGCTCGACCTCGACGCGCGCGCCCCGACCATCGCGGAAGACGACGCGCTCGTGGCTGACCTCCTCGAGGGCGACTCCGCTGGGGAGGAAGCCCGGTTGGTTGATGAGCGCCCCGATGCGACCAACCAGCCCCCACCCTGAATCGTGCGTGGGGAAGGCTCGAGTCTCTCCGCGGGTTCGCGCGGGGCGTAGGGTCATGAGCCATGTGGCCGCCGAACCCAAAGCAACGCTCTCGTTGAACAGAGACAGGTGCGCGGAGAATGGCACGCCAGACGAGAGCAGCTCATCGAACCGGGCGTCGCCGCCCGAGAATCTCCGAAACGGGCCGAACGACGCGGCGAACGGCCCCGGCTTCGACCAGGAGCGGTCCGAGCGCTTTGCTGACACGACGCTCGGAAACGGCTTACGCACGACCCGCAGATCCAGCGCCCGCTTCGTTCGCGCCGCCGCCAACTCGACCCGAATTCTCGAGTGGCTCTCGCCGAAGCGCACCCACTGGTTCCAGTTCACCTGCAGCCCGCTGGACTGCTCAGGGCCAATCAAGGCAAGCGCCACGGCGCGCAAGACGGATGACTTCCCCGAGCCATTCTCACCCAGGATGACGTGCCAGCCGGGGCCCTTCGCGCCTTTCGGCAGCTTCCACTCGAGAGACTCGATCGACCGGAACTGCTCGATGCGAAGACGTTGAAGGTACACAGTGACGTCTTAGCCCGACTGCCCGGGGCGCAGCGCTCCTTCGCTCTCGCCTTGACCTGCCCTCCCCGCGCGGCCAAAAGCCGACGCACCGATGCGCCCGCTCAAGACCCTCAAGAAGCTCTACGACGACGAGAGCCACATCATCATCACCGAGAAGGGCAGCCCGCCCCGGGTGATGTTCTACGGCGAAGACTTCTGGGTCGAAGACCTGCCCGTCGGCACCCGCGTCATCTGCGCCCGCCCGCCGCTCGAGGGCGTGCCGAACGTCAAGGCCGCCATCCGCTACGCCATCAACCACCCCGAGGGCATGGACCCGCTCCACGCGCTGCTCAAGCCCGGCATGAAGGTGACGGTGGCGCTCGACGACATCTCGCTGCCGCTGCCGCCGATGAAGACGCCCGACGTGCGCCAGCAGGTGCTCGAGATCGTCCTCGAGCTGCTCGCCGACTCGGGCGTCGACGACGTGCACCTCGTCATCGCCAACGCGCTCCACCGGCGCATGACGGAAGCCGAGATGAAGCGCATGGTGGGCGACACCATCTTCGACGCCTTCTACCCGGACCGGTACTACAACCACGACGCCGAAGACCCCGACGGCATCGTCGAGCTCGAGCGCACCAGCCACAACGAAGTCGTCGCCATCAACCGCCGCGCGGCGGAGTCCGACCTCGTCATCTACGTCAACATCAACCTCGTCCCCATGGACGGCGGGCACAAGTCGGTGGGCACCGGCCTCACCAACTACGAGTCGCTGCGCGCGCACCACAACGCCCAGACGATTCGTGACACCGAGTCGTACATGGAGCCGTCCCGCAGCCAGCTGCACCGCTCCACCGAGCGCATCGGCCGCGTCATCGACCAGAACGTCAAGGTCTTCCACATCGAGACCACCATCAACAACCGCATGTTCGAGGAGCCGGTCGGCTTCCTGATGAAGAAGGAGGAGGACTTCACCGAGTTCGACCGCCTGAAGCTCCAGTCGTTCAAGTACGCGCTCTCGAAGCTGCCGCGGCCGCTCAAGCGGAAGATGTTCTTCAACATCTACGCGCCCTACGAGGTGACGGGCGTCTTCGCCGGCGCCACCGAGCCCACGCACCTCAAGACGCTCGAGCAGTCGTGGAAGCAGTACTCGGTGCCCGTGCAGGGCCAGAGCGACATCGTCATCTTCGGCATGCCGTACGTGTCGCCCTACAACGTCAACTCCATCTTGAACCCGCTGCTGGTGCAGGTGATGGCGCTCGGGTACCTCTACAACCTGAACCGCGGCATCCCGCTGGTGAAGAAGGGCGGCGTCATCATCTTCACGCACCCCTGCTACGACGAGTTCGACCCGGAGCACCACGCGCCGTACATCGAGTTCTTCAACCGGCTGCTGCCCGAGACCCGCGACGCGGTGAAGCTCGAGCACAAGTACGAGCGCGAGTTCGCGAAGAACCCCTCGTACGTGCACCTCTACCGCAAGGGGCACGCGTACCACGGCGCCCACCCCTTCTACATGTGGTACTGGGGAGAGAACGGGCGGCAGCACGTCGGCAAGGTCATCGCCGCGGGCGCCGAGAACAACCACGTGCCGGCCATCATGGGGTGGGACCGCACCGACACGCTGTCAGAGGCCATCGAAGAGGCGCGCGGCTTCATGGGCCGCAGCGCGTCCATCAGCTTCGTGAAGATTCCGCCGATTCTGCAGACCGACGTCCGGCTCTGACGACGGGCGCTCCGCTGAGCGCCCATGCGGCGCGTTCGGCGGGCCGGCGCCCCACGGCTCAGCGGCGGCTCAGCACGAGCTTGCCGCGCCCCTGCACCGACGCGCCCGACACCTTCGTGAACGGCGTGGGGAACATCGCCTGGAGCGCCTCGGTGCGGCGGTCAGCGTCGGGGAGCCACCGCACCAGCGTCAGCGCCGGCGCCGTCTCGGGCAGCACCGCCTTCAGCACCAGCGGCTTCGAGGGCGTCTTCGCCGCCACCAGGAGCCCCGCCGAGACGGCCAGCACCAGCACCGCCAGCACGACGCCTGCGATGCGCACCTGCTTCTGCTCCATCAGCGACTCGAACGTCTCGGAGAGCGTGTTCATGCGGTGCGCGCATTGCGAGGGCCTTGCCAGCACCAAAGCGACCTCGATCCGCCCGGTTGTCGCGGCCGCGCATGCACCTCGACACGACAGGTGGACCATTCACGAGCCGACGAAGTGGAGCCTCGACGTTCCCTGACAAGCGCGTTGACAGCGCCCGAGGACTTCTCACCTGGTGAGAAACCTCCGTTCAGCCGAGGCGCTCGAGGCGCGCGTGGCGGCTCACCTCGGGCACGTGGGCCAGCACCGCTTCGATGAGGTTGGCCAGGCGCAGCGGCTTCGTCAGGCAGTCCTGCATGCCGGCGGCGCGGCAGGCGGCGAGGTCGTCGGGCATCGCGCTGGCCGTCAGCGCCAGCACCGGCGTCTCGTCGCCGCGCGCGCGCAACCGGCGCGTCGTCTCGAGGCCATCGAGCCCGGGCATCTGGAGGTCCATGAGGACGAGGTCGAACCGCTCCGCAGCCAGGCGCTCGAGGGCCTCGGCGCCGTCGCGCGCGCTCGCCGTGGTGAGGCCGAGCCGCTGGAGCAGGCCCTCGGCCACCTTCACGTTGACGGCGTTGTCGTCCACCACCAGCACCCGCGCGTCGATGGCGAGGCGCGAGGCCACCGGCGTGTGCTCGGGGGCCTGGGCCGTCTCGGCGAGCAGCACCTCGAAGCCGAAGGTCGACCCCGTGCCCAATTTGCTCGAGAGCAAGAGCCGCCCGCCCATGGCGTCGACGACCTGCCGCGAGATGGCGAGGCCCAGGCCGGTGCCGGCCGTGTCGGCGGTCAGCTGTGAGAAGGGCACGAAGAGGCGCGCCTGGTCGGCCTCCGAGATGCCCGGGCCCGTGTCCTTCACCGTGAAGCGCAGCCGCCAGGACTGGCCTTCGGCGACGCCCTCGCACCGCACCTCGACCCCGCCACGCTCGGTGAACTTGATGGCGTTCGAGACGAGGTTGCCCAGCACCTGACGGAGCCGGAGCGCGTCACCGAGCAGCCGCAGCGACGACGGCACGTCGACCTGCGCCGACAACGAGAGCCCCTTCGCGCTCGCCCTCGCGCGGTGCAGCGTGACGACGTCGGTGACGATGGCCGCCGGCAACAGCGGGCCGTGCGAGAGCTCGAACTTGCCCGCCTCGGCGCGCGCCACGTCGAGCAGATCGTTGATGAGGCCCAGCAAGGTCGAACCGCTGCGCTGAATGGTGACGAGGTGCTCCTTCACGGGCCCCTTCGGGTCGTCGAGGAGCGCGAGCTCGGCGGTGCCCAGCACGCCGTTGAGGGGCGTTCGAATCTCGTGGCTCACCTTGGCCAGGAAGCGGCTCTTCTCGCGGCTCGCGGCCTCGGCCACCTCGCGGGCCGTCTGCAGGGTCTGCAGCGCGCGCTCCTGGCCGAGGTCGTAGATGAAACCGACGAAGAAGACGGTGGGCGAGAGGAAGCTCAGCCGAAGAACGTCAGCGTCGAAGAGTTAATTAACCCCTAGGTTACCGTTGAAGGATGATACAGCTCAGTAGGAGGAAAAACTGGGCCATGACAGAAGGTTGAGTCGTTTAGTCGAGTGAACGCTCTCACGGCCCGGTTCAATAAAACTGGAGTAAAATATACGGAAAAATCTATTCAGTCGAGTTCAGATTACTTGAAATGACTAAACATAACTTGATTCAGATCAATACCAATCGTAAGTTTGTCAGTTAGCTGTTGTTTCTTGAGCGTGTGCCTCGCTCAGTTATTGTTTTTCCGTTACTGTCCACCAGTGTATGGTGTACTGTACATCTAGATGTACATGAGTATATAGCGGCCAAAGTGCATACTTAACCATTATGATGTCTTTGAGATCTTGTTTGCTTAGTTTGACGTCACGTTTCTCGCTCTTCACAACAGCCACATCTAAACCGCGATACGTTGCCCTAACACGTTCTGACGGTTTTATTTGTTCAACCACCTGAAAGAAACAAAGCAATGTGAGTAATCTGGTAACTTTTATTCGAAAATTCATTGTAGTTGACTCGTGTAAGAACTACAATTGTAAGATACATGTACACTCAGCCCTGAACGCGTGTGTGCTTTGTAAACGCCATCGTCGTTTTAATGCACCACAACACGCCGTCGACGTTCTGTGACATCGAGTATTGTTTATCGTCCGCTACAAAAAGTGCCATGCAACGATTAAACAGTTGTGAATTAACTTTTATACCTTTTTACTGTCAGTTACGCTTTAGCTCAATAAAGTCGGCTATAATCTGGGTATGTCTGGCGAGCAGTGAATACTACAAGTGACGACCACTTTCAGCGATACAAAATCTTTCTGACTCCGTAAAGGCGGCCAGGTCCATAGAACTGGCTGGCAGACATTATCTCCCACTAGATTTTAAAGTCGACTTTGTCAGATAATACATCCTGGAGCGTTTTGACTTGGAACCAACCTAGAAATAACTGTTATTGTATAGTATCAGACGGTACTAACAGTTTTTATTCTAACCGCGAGGTAAATAAACAATAAAAAACTGTAAGAATAAACCAAGCGAGTCGCCTA